>JBPCLN010000250.1:0-7809 GCA_051003235.1 Chloroflexota bacterium
TACGCGGCGGCGCTGGCGGCCATGCCGGCGAGGTCTCAGGCATGACCCGCCTCTACCCGATCGGACTGCGGCTCGCCGGCAAACGCTGCCTGGTCGTCGGAGCCGGCCCGGTTGCCGAACGCAAGGTCAACGCCCTGCTGGCAGCGGACGGAATCGTCCATGTCGTCGCTCCCGAGGCGACGGCGGCCATTCGCGCACTGGCGCAGGCGGGACAGCTCACCTGGACCGCGCGTACAGCGCAACCGGACGATCTTGCGGACTGCCTGGTGGCGATCGTATGCACCGACGATCGGACTGCCAACGACGCCCTCGCCGTCGAAGCGGCACGGCGGGGCGTCCTGGTTAACGTCGCCGACGCACCGGAGGAAGGCAGCATCGTCAGTCCAGCCGTACTGCAGCGAGAGGACGTGCTCATCGCCGTCTGGAGCGGCGGCGGCGGACCTGTGGTGAGCCAGCTCGTGCGCGAGCGTGTGGCCGGTTGCATTGGCGCGGAATGGGGCGTCTTGTCGCGCGTCGTTGCGCGCTGCCGCACGGAGATCAACCGGTCGCTACCTGCCGGAAACCGCGCCCAATTCTGGCGCAGCGCCGTCGACGAGGCGCTGCTGGCATTGCTCCGCCAGGGCGAAGTAGCCGGCGCAGAGGCAGCACTGCGGGAGCGGGCGGTCAGCCACCAGCCGGACACCGCGCCATCACCCGCCAGGGACCAGCCGCTGGCTACGGCGAGATCGGACACTGCTCCCCTTCAGGCCAACTGCGATGGCACGTCGGTGGGGTTCACGCCACTACCTGACCTCCATGCCGACCTGTACCACGGCTTCCCGGGAGGCCTCTATCCTGGTGGACTGAACCAACCGCCGCACGCCTACCTGGCGGAAGGATTGGCGCGGGCGGAGCGCATCCAGCCTTTAGACAAAACGGGCGAACCGGCAACCGACGGCAAGATCGTCTTGCTCTCCATCGGCATGTCGAATACGACGCAGGAATTCTCCGTTTTCAAGCGGGAAGCAGACGCTGATCCCGGCAAGAATTCCCGCCTGTTCATCGTCGATGGTGCGCAAGGCGGTCAGGCGGCGGTGCAAATCGCCAACTCGGACGCGCCGTTCTGGGGTGTGGCCACCGAACGGTTGGAACAGGCCGGCGCGACGCCGCAGCAGGTGCAAGCCGTCTGGCTCAAAGAAGCGATCGCCCGGCCCAGCGAGCCCTTCCCTGGTGACGCACAACGTCTGCAAGGGCTGTTGAAACGGATCGTGCAGATTATGCAACACTGCTACCCCAACCTCCAGATCGTCTACCTATCCAGTCGCATCTACGCCGGTTACGCCACGACCCCGCTCAATCCCGAACCGCACGCCTACGAAGGCGGCTTCGCCGTGAAATGGTTGATCGAAGAGCGCATTGCCGGTGGGTTTACGGGCCCCTGGCTCGCCTGGGGCCCGTACCTGTGGACCGATGGGATGGCCGGGCGCCGCGATGGCCTGATCTGGGAATGCGCGGACGTGGTGCCGGACGGCACGCATCCCTCATCGAGCGGCCGGCAAAAGGTGGCGGCGCTGCTCCTCCAATTCTTCCAAACTGATCAGACGGCGCAAAGCTGGTTCAGCCGCTAGCACCGAAAGATGGCTACACTCCCTCCACGATGAACGTCGGCGTGGTTCTCTCCGGTGGCACTACCGGCGCCGACATCGTCGAGGCAGACGGGGCTCGGAAAGGTAATTTAACGTGGTAGCAAAGACGTTGCTGGGCGAGATGACGCGCGAGCAAGTGCGGGTGGCTGCGCCGGACACGACCCTGGTGATCCCGGTGGCGGCGATCGAACAGCATGGCCCGGACCTGCCGGTGATGGTCGACGTCATCGCCTGCGAAACGGTGGCACAGCGGGCGGCGGTGACGGCGGGGCAAACGGTCGGCGTGACGGTGGCGCCGATCGTCGCCTACGGCTATTCGCCTCACCACTTCCCCTACGCTGGTGTCTTCTCACTCCGGGCGGAGACGCTCCTGGCGGTTTTGCGTGAGCTCGGCGAGTCCGCCATCCGCTCCGGCTTTCGCCGAATCTTCTACCTCAACGGCCATGGCGGCAATGACGAACTGGTGCGGCTGGCAGCACGGGAAGTGAGCAACGCCCATCCGTGCCTGGCCGGCGCCGCTTCCTACTGGACACTAGCCATGCCGGCCCTGAAGCAAGTGGCGGCGGTTGAAGGCTGGCGCATCCCCGGCCACGCCGGCGACTTCGAGGCCTCGTTGATTCACGCCGTCCGTCCGGACCTGATTGACCCAACTCACCCTGCGTCCGCCAAAGGGACGCCGCTCGTGCCCATCCCGGATACCACGGTCGCTATGTTCATGCAGCGCGACCACAGCATGCAACGTATCGACGGCTACACCGACCGTTCCGACAAGGCGGCGGGCGATATTGGCCAGATGCTGCTGGACATGGTGCAGGTGGAAGTGGCGAAGGCGCTCGTGCGCTTTCATCAATCGCTCGGCCAGGACGACCTTTGACTTGTCGTCGTTCGCTCAGGAGAGAACCGGCGGCACGGTGGGGCCCAACGGGGCGGTGACCGCGGCGACCGAGGAGGTCACGTGCTGTGTCACGCTCGACACGGCGGAGCTGATCTGCTGAGTCACACTCGTGACGACAAGACAAACCTGGGAAGACACCGCCGTCACCTGAGACGTCGCTACGCCAGTTGCCGTGGACACGATCGGTTGTGTGCTTCGCGCGACGACCGTTGCCAAAGGCGTCGCGATTCCCGACACGGCCGTCCCGATGGGCTGCGTCGCCGTTGAGGCGCGTGTCTGGACTGATGACACAACGCCGACCGCGGTGCTCACGGACGGCGGTACCACCCCTGCCGCCGCCGTTGCCACTGGCGCCACGACGGTCGTTCCCGACACCGGTGCAGCGACGGGTGGTGCAGCAGCCGCCGGCGTTGGTGCAGCGGAGCTTGGCACGGCAATGGGGGCTGGATTCGTCCCTGTTGCTCCACCGGCCGGACCAGTCGCCGGTTCGGTCCCGGCACTTCCCTCTCCAGACGGAAGAGGCCCTGGCGATGGCTGCGTCGCGGTTGAGCCGGCAAAGAGGGTTCCCCGGGCCTCGGGGAGAGTGCCGCGTTCGCCAGGACGAAGTGGCCCTGCCAATACGGCGGCATACAGCGGTCCCGGTTTGCCATGGCCGAAGGGGGGTTGTGGCAGCCAGAGCATGGCGGGGAGGGCGACCGTTGCCACCGTTCCTAGCGCTCCAACGGTCCGCCGTGGCGCCGATCCCTCACTCCAATGCCAGAACCAGGTCAGCGCCTGACAATCGAGCGTCAACACGGTGACGGCCAATCCCAGTACCGGCAGTGCCAGCGCAATCAATTGCACCGTCGCCGCAACCACGCCCAGTACATCAGCCGTCCCGGCCGCCTTCCCCCAGTCACCAACTTGCTTAAAGGAGGAAGCCCAGGTAGTGAGGGCCAGTCGGGGCAAGTTCTTGAGACCCAGGAAAATAAGGAATGCCATTAGCGGCAGAATGAGCACAATGTAGCCGACGAGGACGGCCTTCACCCATCCCTTTAGCAAGGGAGCCTGGGTTCGCTCCTCTTTGGGCCGTCGCACGAGTGAACGGAGCAACGGTCCGATTTGCCCGAAGATATTTGGGAGGCCGATCACGTCGGCCAACGCCCAGTAGCTATCCAGGCGAACAAACGGCAGCATCTGGCGGACAATATCAAGGTTGATAAAGAGCACGATCAGCAGGAGAAACTCCCAGCGGGACAGGGCGTACAGTCCCAGCAAAGCGAGAGCAAAAATGAGATCGAAATAGAAACCGCCGAGGTCGATACGAAGGCGGGCCCAGCGTCCCAGGCGGTAATTCGTCCGTGTAGAAGGCCGGGTAGATGAGGTAAAAGCCGGCGCCCATGCCGCGCACCTTACCTCCGCCGTAGTGCAGGGCGGTGGCATGACCAAACTCATGAAAAATGGTGGAGATGACGATCATCCCCAGCACGGCGAGGATAAGACTCGGCCTATTGAGCAAATGGCGAATGTTCTGGGCCACGCCGTGGATGATATACAGCCAGAAGTCAACGACACCGACGGCAATCCGGTCGCTTCATTTCAGGAAGTTCAGTCGCTTCGTCTTGCGCGAGATCCTCATCGCGCACTGCGTTCTTCTGTGTTTCGGCCATGGCGATTATCTCTCCATTTCTTGGGAAGTCCACGACTCTCCCTTCGGCATGAAATTGCTCGGACAACCTGTGCCAGGCCGTCACAGCAGGAAGACGACGAAGCCGTCGGCAGGATGCGTCGCCAAAAGGGCACGCGGCAGCCTCCTTGGGTAGCCCGGATCTCAGCAACCGACCGCAGGGCAGGCGTCAGTCCGCCCGGTACCGTTGACAACGCTTCAACCACGAGGTACGCTCTCAGCGCATCTGACGGATGTGAATGCCATTTGAGAATATCGCATGATACTCCCTGTGAAGGACGCCACGTGCCGACGTTGCTGGATAGTTCAGAGCGTGCGACGATGCGACGGCGCGGCACGCCGAGTAGCCGCATCCAATCGCTGGACCGGGCGATGGATCTGCTGGAGACGCTCGCGCCACACGGGACAGTGGGCTTGCCGCTCAAGGCGCTCAGCACTGCTGTCGCGCTGAACCCGAGTACCGCCCATAGCTTGCTCGGCACCCTACTGAGCCGAGGCTACGTGGAACAGGATCAGGAGACCGGGCGCTATCGGCTCGGCGCATCGTCCCTGACTCTCGCCCAGCAGTTCATGGAGCAGTGCGACCTGGCCCAACTCGCCTTGCCGCTGCTCCGGGCGTTACATCAGCAGTTCGACGAGCTGGTGGTCCTCGGAGTCCTCCAGGGTGGGCGCCAGCACACGCTCGTCCGGCTGGGCAGTTCCCGCCCGCTCGTCATCAATGAACGCCACAGTGAGGCGGGAGCACTGCACTGCACGGCCGTGGGGAAGGTGCTGCTCAGCGGGCTCGCGCCGGCCGAGCGAGACGCTCTCCTGGCGCAACAGGGATTGACCACCTTTACGCCGTACACGCTCACCGATATGGATCGCGTCCGAGCCGACATTCAAGAAGTCCAGGCGACCGGCTACGCGGTGGCCCGCCAGGAGCATTTTGTCGGACTGCTAGGCGTGGCGGCGCCGGTGCGCGGCTCCGACGGTCGGATACTAGCGGGACTTGGCCTCGCCATCCCCATGGTACGCCTTGATCCCCAGGGCGAGCAGACTCTCGCGTCCGCCGTTCAGGAGACGGCACTGGCGCTCTCTCACCGGCTCGGCTTCGTGGCGCTGAATCCGCCATCAGGGAACGATGGCACCACGGTGGGCGACGCATGACACGCGAAGGATGATTGTGTCGATTTCGTCCGACCAATCCGAGTGTTGCAAGCAAGTAGAAAGGACGTACCCAGTGACCAGGCGACCACTGGCCGGAGCCGATGGCACACGTGACCACCGAGATTCTCCGCCGCTGAAACATGACATCAGCCGGAGAGCAATCCTGGGCAGTCTGGCCGGGATCGCCGGTGCGGCTGCTCTGACGGCGTGCGGCGGCGACGCCGTCGCGGTGACGACCACCAATGCCGTAGCGTCACCGGCGACATCCGCTAGCCAAGCAAGTGTGAGCGTCGGCGCCAGCAGTAGCCCGAGCGCGAGCGGGAGCGCCAGCACTAGCGTTGGCAGCAGTACCAGCGTTGGCACCGGCAGCAACACCAGTGCTACGCCATCGAGCACCAGTAAGGCGACAAACGGCGCGCCGGCGGTGACGCTCACCTGGCTGGCGGGGCGGAGTGCCCAGGAAGCGCCGATCTGACAGGCCATGGCCGATGCCTTCAACAAGGTCAATAGCACGATCAAAGTGAACTTCGTGAATGACCCGGCCGGCTGGCAACCGAAGTTGACGGCGCTGATGGCGGCGGGTACCGGTCCGGATATCGTCCGCCTGGAGTCCAACGGTTTTACCGATCTCGTCCGCAAGGGCTTCTTCATGCCCCTGGATCCCCTGGTCGCCACGGCCGGCGCCGCCTTAGACTTGCCGGATTTCTTTCCCCAGGCCCTGGCCGCCTTCAAAGTGCAGGGCAAACAGTACGCCATGCCCATGGTGCTGTCGTGCCTGGTGGTGAACTACAACACCCGCCTGGTGCAGGAGGCGGGCCTTGCCGCGCCGGCGGCCGGCTGGACCTGGAATGACTACCTCCAATGGGCGCAGCACCTGACAAAGCCGGGGGCCTCCGGCACCGACCAGTGGGGCACGACGTTTGAAACGAGCTCAATCCTGCGGTCGATCGCCTTCGTCTGGCAAAACGGCGGCGATCTCTTCAATCAAACTTTCAGCCAGGCCACCTTAACGCAGGCGCCGACCATCGGAGCGTACACCTTCCTGAGCGACATGCTGCATAAGTATCACGTTGCACCAACCCCAAAGGACCTGGCTGACGCAAAGCAGTCGATGGCCCAACTCTTCGTGAACGAGAAGATTGCCTCCTACATTGTCGGGCCGTGGGACCGCAATATTTTCAATCAGGGGAAGAATTTGACCTGGGATGCGGCACCGCTGCCGAAGGGCGCGGCCAGCGACGTCACCCCGCTGTTCGTCGGTGGCTATCCCATCACGACCCAGTCCAAGCAACCTGCCGACGCCTGGACTTTGGTGCAGTTCCTGACGGGCAAGGACAGCTCCCTAGCCTGGGCCAAGGTGGGGACATCGAGCCCGGCCCGCCAGTCGGCCGCCTCATCCCCGGCGTTCCTCACGGACGCTGGTCCGCCGAAGAACGCTAAAGTGTACGTGGATTATCCAGCGCAGGCCGGACGGCCTTCGCCGGACTTTGCTGGGTACTCCGACGTGAGCAGCGCCCTGGAAAAGGCAGTTGCGCCGATCTGGCAGGGCACGATCACGCCGCAGGAGGCGCTCACCAAGGCGGAGCCGGTCGTGAATGCGCTCTTGCAAAAGGATGGCGGGCAATGAGTGAAACCAGCGGGGCCATCTTCGACACGGACATTCATCATAGCTACCAAAAGACGGCCGACCTCAATCCCTACCTGCCGAAGATCTATCAGGAAAAGCTGGCCGACTATGGCATGGGCGGTGGCGGGATCAGCTACGCCAATAATGGTGGTGTCCAGGGCTACCGCGCCGATGCGCTGGACGGCGGCAAAGCGCCACCTGGCGGCGGCGTCAATGCCGTGGACCCGGAGCAGGTACGGCACCAACTGCTCGACGGCTGCGGGATCACGATCGGCCTCCTGACCGGCGGGTCCATGTACGGCGTTCCGTCGGGTACCGACTTGGATTACGCCAACGCCCTCTGTCGGGCCTTTAACGACTTCACCATTGAGCACTGGTTGAGCACCGATTCGCGCTTCCGCTTCGCCATGGCGGTCAATGCTGAGGACCCAGCCGAGGCGGCGCGCGAGATCGATCGCCTTGCCGAGCGCTCGGAGATTGTCGCGATTATGCTGCCCTGTGGGGCGCCGAAGGCCTACGGGCATCGCTTCTACCGGCCGCTCCACGAGGCCTGCGACCGGCATCACCTCGCCATCGCCCTCCATTTCGGCGCCGAAGGCGCGGCCACCAACCCGGCGCCCACCGCGGCCGGCTATCCCAGCTACTACATCCAGGCCCGCTTGGCGCGGCCATCGTTCTACCAGGCCCATCTTTCCAGCTTCATCTTTGAAGGCGTCTTTGAACGATTCCCGGCCCTGAAAGTGGCGATGCTGGAGGCCGGCTTCGCCTGGGTGCCACCCTACGTCTGGCGCATGGATTCCGACTGGAAGGGCCTCCGCCACCAGACCCCCTGGGTCAAGCGGCTGCC
>JBPCLN010000251.1:0-4067 GCA_051003235.1 Chloroflexota bacterium
CTGCTTCATGCCGCCGGAGTAGCTGCCCAACTTGCGGTTCGCGGCGTCCTCCAGATTCACTAATTCCAGCACTTCATCCGTCCGCCGCCGGGCCAGATCAGCCGGCAGTCCCTTCATGCCGGCGAGGTAGCGCAGGAACTGGCGCCCTGAGAACTCCGGGTAGACGCCGAACTCCTGGGGCAGATACCCCAACACCCGGCGCACTGCCTGGCCCTCGGTGCGCATATCCTTGCCATTCCAATGTGCTTTGCCGGAACTCGGCGGGACCAGCGTAGCCAGGATGCGCATGAGCGTCGTCTTGCCGGCGCCGTTCGGTCCGACCAGACCAACATGGGGCAGCAGCCAGGGCTGCAGGTCGGGCAGGTGGGTCTGTCCCTCTTGCGCCGCGGCTAAGGTCTGGCCGTGGAGTTGGAACGTCTGGACCATCTGCTGCTCGCTCGCCGCCGCCAGGCTGGTGCTCGTCGGATTCCAGTAGGCGAACCAGGTAGGAAAGTGCGTCGTGTCCACGGCGAACAGCGCTACCCAGATGATCAGGACGGCCAACTTCAGCATGGTCGCGCGACGGGGCCATAGGGTGCCCAGGGCAAAGCTCGCGCCCCCGAGTAGGACGACGCCCGGCAGAACAGTGACCACCCAGACCGTGAGGAGGGCGGCCACACTGGGGGCGGGATAGGCGGCGTTACTCAGGTCCAGCCCAGTATCCACCAGCCAGGTGGCGACAAGCAGGCCTACAGCGAGCAACATGCTCACCACCAGCCCGGCGAGGTAGCGTCCCCCGACTTAGGCCCAACTGGGGATGGCGGTCGTCATCAGTAGCTCGTGCACCCGCTGCTTGTAGTCGCGCGCCACGCCTTCCGCCGTGACAAAGGGCAGGAACATATCAAAGATCAACAGCAGCACGAAGACAATCTCCAGCAGCATGCCGGCGGCGCTGCTGCCCAGTACGAGGAATCGCGCGCCGCCATCGCTCGTCTGCACGTTCCAGGAGTGTTTGAACCAGAGCAGCAGCGCGAAGAAGAGCAAGGCGCCGCCACCGAGACCCCAACCGACGCGATCGGCGGCGAGGCGGCGCAGTTCCCATGTCAAGACGGTGAGCATCGGGTGAGCGTGCTCGGTCTGTACCTCTTGGCGTTGTACCGTTGTTGGCGATTCCGCGAGCATGTTACCTCCTTGTCATTTCCTTTCCCCCGTTACGACGCAGGGCGCAAAAAGTTCGCGTGTTTGCCGTTCAATCGTGCGGCAACCGCCGCGGCGTGGCCCCCGCCAAGGCGTAGACGGCGGCGACAAGGAAGGCGACACCAACGCCGCCCAGTAGAGGTTCCGTGGAGGCGGTAAAGGGTAAACTCACGGCAACACCGTCCACCAGCCAGTGCAGCGCCAGCAGCACAAGCCAGGCTGCGTAGGTGAAGCCGGCGGCCTGGACCACCGGTAGGCGCAGTGACAGCACCGGCGGCACGTTCATGCCGGAAATACCGAGGACATTGAGCGCCACCACCAGGGCGGCGAGGAACCAGAAGGCCGGACGAAACACATGCCCCTGGGAGCGCATGGAAGCGAGGGGCGCCGACCACTCTCCCCACCACGTTCGGGGCTGATCGCGCAGCACCTGGCGCACCGGCGACGGCGCGGGGATAAGGGCATGCAAACGCTGGATCAGACTGGTGGTTGTCGGCAGCGCTCGGGATGGGGGCGGTCCAGGTTGCGAGGTGCGCCATGGTGTCCGTGGCAGCCGCCGTCTCCTCTGCTGCGCTCCCCTGTTCGCGCAACATGTCCGTCAGTTACTGCCGATCCCCCTGGCCAGGGCGTTCGCGGTTGAGTCATGGCTGGGCATGCCCCCGACTTGGGCGCAGTAGGTGGCGCAGGCGTCGGGTGCCGACGCTGAGCCGGGACTTCACGGTACCGAGTAGCACGCCGAGCGTCGTGGCCACTTCCTCCAGGCGCAGTCCCAGGTAGAAGCGCAAAACGGGGGTGATCCGCTACTCCTCTCCCATTTGCCGGGGGGCGGACCGAACCGCCCGTCCTTCGTCGGCAGTGATCGCGCAATCCTCCTGGGTGGGGTGCGGATCCGGGCGTTTCGGCAGCAGGTCAGCGGGAACAGCGGTGCTGCGCCGGTACTCAGCCGAGCGGAAGGTATCGCGCGCGAAGTTCGTCGCAATGGCGTTGGGTCACGGCTTAAAGGGTCGGTCAGGTTGGAAGTTCGCCGATTGTCTTCCCCTGCTACGAAAGAAACCGCGAAAAGGTTCGCGTGGCGAAACAGCGACGCAGTGTGGAAAACTAGCGTCATGCAACGTCCGATCTTCGCCTCCGTCCAGGACTATGGGCGGACGTTCACCAATCCCGACTACTGGCGGCCCTACGTCGAGGAGATCTGCGCTCGGCATGGCTTTCATCCCTGCCGAGCGGTACGGACGGGTGTGCCGGGCACTTTGCCTGTCTTCATCGTCGATGAACGCTATGTCGTGAAGCTGTTCAGTGATCTCTTCCACGGTGACGTCGGCTTTCGCGTCGAACGCGAGGTATACGATCTGCTCGCCAATCGCGACGACATTCCCGCCCCCGCCCTCCTGGCGAGCGGCGCCCTCTTTTCCGAGGAGGACGGCTGCTCGTGGCCGTATCTTGTCTCGCAGTTATTACCTGGACGCAGCCTCCGTGAGTCGGCGGAACAGGTGGGCGTCGCCGACATGCTGGCGGTGGCCCGTTACCTTGCGCCCATCCTCCGCCGTCTGCACCACGTGCGGCCCGAGCCCTCCGCCCATCTTCGTCCGACCTGGGATGCTTTTGATCATTTCCTGACGGACCAACGCGCCACCGTCGTGGCGCAACACCAGCGCTGGCAGGCATTGCCGGACCGCCTGATCGAGCAGATTGAGGACTACCTGCTGCCGCTCGCTGCACTGGTCGACCATCAGACGCCGCCCCACCTGATGCACTGCGATCTGAACGCCGACCACGTGCTGGGCAGCTTTAGCGGGGAGCAGTGGCTTCCTACCGGTATTATCGACTTCGGCGATGCCCGGGTGGGTGATCGCAACTACGAGTTGGTCGCGCTCCACATTGGCCTCTTCCACGGCGAGAAGCGGTTCCTGCGGGCCTTTTTGGACGCCTACGGATGTACCGCGGAGTTGCGGCGGGACTTTGCCCGACGGGCGATGAGCATGACATTGCTCCATGAGTTCAATGTGCTGGGTGAGGTCATGCAACGCTTCCCCACTGCCGTCGATGTCGGCAGCCTGGCAGAGTTGGCAGTGTTACTCTGGGACCTTGAGCAGCCAGGGCTGCATGGGTGAATGTTGAGATGCAGGGGAGAAACGTGGACAGCGAGCGCCGGCTGCGGGTTGGGTTGATCGGCTGCGGGTTCATTTCGGCGCGGCATGGACCGGCCTGGGTGGCGTCGGCCGACGCCGAATTGGTCGCCGTCTGCGATCAGGACGTGACGAAGGCGCGGGGACGGGCGGCGGAGTGGGGCATCGCTGCCGTCTACGCCGATGCAGCGACGATGCTGGATCAGGAACAGTTGGATGCCGTCGACATCGCCACCCGACCGGAGACGCACACCATGCTCGTCGGCATGGCGGCAGCGCGTGGCGTCCACGTCCTCTGCCAGAAGCCGCTGGCGCCCACGCTGGAGGAAGCCGCCGCCATGGTGGGTATCTGCGAGCGAGCAGGCGTCCGCTTCATGGTCAATGAAATGTGGCGCTACTTGCCGCCGATGGCGACGATGGGAGAGTTGATTCGGGCCGGGGCCATCGGTCCGGTCCATTACCTGCGCTACGTCTGGGGCCGTCAAGCCCTTCGCACGCCCCATCAGGTCTTTCTCGACCAGCCGTATTTTGCCGCGATGCCCAAGTTGATCGTCTATGAAGCCATGATCCATTCGATCGACGCCGCGCGTTCCCTGGTCGGTGAGATCGAAACAGTCTACGCCCGCATGGCGCGCGTAAGCAGCGGGATCCTGGGCGAGGACATGGCGCTGGTGGTGCTGGGCCATGAAGGGGGTGTCACTTCCTCTCACGATGCGTCGTGGGCGACACCGGGCGGGTCGCCGGAGCAGCCGCAGTATGCATGGT
>JBPCLN010000252.1:0-12287 GCA_051003235.1 Chloroflexota bacterium
GGATGGTCATCGTCGGCACAGCAAAGAGCAAGGGAGGACCACTATGGCCGTGAAGGAACCAGCGACCCTGCGACTGGGTTTTGTCGGCTGTGATACCAGCCACGTCGTGCAGTTCAGCCGGCGGATCAACAAGCGCGGCATCGATGCGGAGCAGTGGGTCGATGGCGCTTCCATCGTGCTGGCCTGTCCGCTCCCCTCCGCCGTCATCGAACAAGCGCAGATCGATCGCTATATGACGACCCTGAGCGACGAAGGCGTGGCCGTGGTGCAGCGGCCCGAGGAGTTGCTGGGCCAGGTGGATGGCGTCCTGGTGGAATCCAACGACGGCGGTCTCCATCGAGAGCAGGCGCTTCCCTTCCTCGAAGCCGGCTTGCCGGTGTTCGTAGACAAGCCGTTCGCCACCTCCGTCGCGGACGCCCAGGCAATGCTCGACGCCGCCCGCCGTACGGGCGTGCCAATCATGTCCGCCTCCTCGCTGCGTTATGCCCAGGAGGTGCAGCAGTTCCAGGCCCAGGCAGCGACCAACGGAGCAACCCTGGGGGCCCAAACCTACAGTCCGGCGTCGTTGCACCCGCGCAATCCCGGCCTCTTCCACTACGGAGTCCACGGCGTCGAAATGCTGTACGCCCTGATGGGAACGGGTTGCTCCTCCGTCCGCTGCATGTTTCAGGAGGGCGCAGAGGTCGTGGTTGGAACGTGGACGGACGGTCGCCTGGGCCTGGTGCGTGGCACCCGCCAGGGGACCGGCGCCTACGGCTTTACCGCCTTTTGCGAGAAGGGCGTCGTTGCGACGCCGGTCGATGCGCGCTTCATTTACCGGGAGTTGGTCCAGCAGATCGTCGGGATGTTCACGACGAAAACGATGCCGATCCCGGCGGATGAACTGCTGGAAGTGGTGGCCTTCCAGGAGGCGGCCCTCCGGTCCAAAGAGGCCGGCGGCGACGAAGTTCACCTATAGCGTGCACCGTTGGCTACGGTGAAGCGGGACGCAAAGTAAAACCGGCCGTCAGAAAGTGGTGATCAAAGGCAAACGCTTCCGTTGGCGGTGCTCCGCTTGCAACCAGGACACCAGATACTCGTCATGCTTTTCGGCGAGATCGCCAAGGCCGGAGTCGCCGATGCCGATGATTCCCCAGAGCGGATCATCCTCCGGCGGGGCATCAGCGAGTACTTTGTCGACTCCCTGACTCACAAGCTCGGCGACAGCGACATTGCGTCGCTGGGCAAGGAAGCGAAGCGACCGGAGTTGGTCCGGTCGCAGATAGACCTGAACAGGTCGTTTGGTCAGCGTGGCCACCTGATGTCACCTTCCGTAATGTATGATCAGTTTACATTACAAAGTCCCGGCCGATAGGGAGATACCCATGCGTACGTATCGCTATGAGGAGCTGAGCTGGCCGCAGGTGCGGGAGGCGGCGCAGCGCGATCCCGTCGTCGTCTTGCCGGTCGGCACGACGGAGCAGCACGGGCCGCACCTGCCCCTGATGACCGACTACCTCACGGCCGGGCGCATCGCGGAAGCGGCGGTGCAGAGCCTGGCCGAGCAGTCCGGCGCGGACGGGCCACCGGCGCTCGTCATGCACCCGGTGCCCTACTCCTTCAACGAACACCACATGGATTACCCCGGCACGATCGCCATCGACGCCCATACCATCATCGACTATCTGGCTTGCATCGGGCGCAGCCTCGCCCACCATGGCTTCCGCCATCTCGTGTTCTTCAACGGACACGGTAGCAACGTCCCTTTTATCGACATCGCCGCCCGGCTGGTGAACAACCAGACGGCATCGATCTGCGCCGCCCTGAGTTGGTGGTCACTGTTGCACCCGGAGGACCTCAGTTGGCGCGAGTCACCCTACCCCGGCGGCTTTTCCCACGGCTGCGAAGCGGAGACATCGCTGATCCTGCATCTGCAAGGTGATCTGGTCGATATGTCGAAGGCGGTGAAGACGATGGATGAAGTGCAGCGTTCGGAACACATCTTCTGGGATCTGGCGAAGAGCGGGCCGGTGAACTTTCAAGAGTTCTTCAGCCGCAACTCCAGCACCGGCATTCAGGGAGACCCCACGCTGGCGACCAGCGAAAAGGGCCGTCTGCTCGCGGAAGCCGCCACTCAGCATCTGGCGAGTTTCCTCCTGGAGTTCCGGGGGCGCGAGATCCGGCCCCGCCGGGACTTCCACGAGAATCCCCCGCCGGCATGACCGTGCTACCTGGACGCCGGCAACTGGAGGACGTGCGCTCGACCAACCGGGCGCTGCTGCTGGCGCTGGCCCGCGATCTGCGGGTCACGACCTGCCCCGCCCTGGCCGAGCGATCCGGCTTGAGCCGCGCCACGGCCTATGTGATCGTCGATGAACTGCAACGCGCGGGCGTGCTAGTCGAGGCCGGCGCCGGCAAGTCCAATGGTGGGCGCCGCCCGCAACTGCTGCGCTTCGAGCCGCAAGCGCGCTTCGCCATCGGCGTGGAGATGGGCGAGCGCGATCTGCATACGGTGCTGGTCGACCTGGATGGGACCGTGCTCCAGCGGGAGGTGACGGTGGCCCAGGGCACGGCGCCCGAACCGGTGCTGGCGGCCGCCACGGCGAGCATCGCCCGCCTCCTCCGGCAGGCGCCCCGGCCGCAGGTGCTCGGCATCGGTTTTGCCGCCCCCGGGTTAGTCGATATCGAGAGCGGCGTGGTCCACACGGCCGTGGGCTACGATTGGGGCGAGGTGCCGCTGGCGGCGTTGCTGCAGGAGCGGACCGGCTTGCCGGTCGCGGTGGCCAACCGCAGCAAGGCGGCGGCGCTGGGCGAGTTCTACAGCGGAGCCGGCGTCGGCGCTCGGCTGCTCGTCTACGTCTACATCGGACGCGGCATTGCCGCCGGCATCGTGCGGGACGGCGCTCTGGAGGCGGGCGCCAATTCCAGCGCCGGGGAGATCGGCCATATCACGATCGAACCGGCGGGGAGCCTGTGCGACTGCGGCAATCGCGGCTGCCTGCACACGCTGGCGGCCGGCGTCGTGTTGCTGGCTCAGGCGCGGGCGCAGTTACGGCAGGACGGTGGCGAGCTCTTACGCGCCCGCTGTGGTGGGGTGCCTGAGCGCCTGACCACCGTGCAACTGGCCGAGGCGGCGCGGGACGGCGATAGCATCGCGGCGCCCTTGGTGCAGGCGAGCGGTCGCTACCTGGGGATCGCCGCGGCCACCGTCATCAACCTGTTCAATCCTGACCGGCTGATCCTGGGCGGCCCCCTGGCCGCCGCCGGGCCCGTCTTCCTGGACGCCGTGCGGGATGAAGCGCGCCGCCGGGCGCTGGCGGTGCCCTTCTCGGCGGTCCAGATCTGCCCGAGTGCGCTCGGCAGCGATGCCGGCGCCATCGGCGCGGCGGCGCTCGTCCTCGGGCGGGCGTCAGATTTGCTCGGGGCGGCCTGAGCCGGCAACGATATCGTGGGCAACAAGAGCAACGAGAGGAGCACCGGGCATGACTGGCCGTGCAGTCCCTTGCGGATGAGCCCTCAAGCATTCGGTGCAGCCGACGGGGAGATACCGCCGCAGGGCGACCAGCAGTGGCAATTGCGGGCGGCGCGAGCGGATGATGCGGCGGCGTGCGCGGCACTGGCCGTCGCCGCCTGGCTGCGGGTCCACGCGGCCTATGCAGCGATCCTCGGCGCCGATATGCACCAACGCCTCTTTGCCGGCTGGGAGGAAGCAAAGGCCCGTGATGTCGGTCGTGTCGTACGGGATCAACCGGAGCGAGCGTTGGTCGCCGTGGCGAACGACGCGATCATCGGCTTCGTCACCTTCCGGCAGGACTTCACGCGACAGATCGGTGTGCTGGGCAATAACGCCGTGCATCCCGACTGGCAGGGACGCGGCATCGCCGGGGCGTTCTATCAGGCGGTGCTGGCTACGATGCGCGCGAACGGCATGCGGCTGGTGCAGGTGACGACGGGATTGGATGAAGGGCATGCGCCGGCACGTGCCGCCTATCAGAAGGCCGGCTTCCTCATTGGCTTGCCGAGCATCACCTACTATCAGGACCTTGGCGGTGCAACCGAAGCCAATCCATCCCAGTGACGACGACAATACGCGCTCGGTTGCGCCGCCAGCTACGCTAGAGGGAGGCGAAGGGAGTTCCTCGCCAGCACACAGTGGAGACCAATCGGTGCTCGAAATCATAGTCTATGCCGGGACGTTGGACCGCCAAACGCCGCTCCTCTCGGTCGACATTCCCCGTCAGGCCGTCGCGGCGGCTCTTGGCAAGGTAGCGATGGCGGAACGCGCCCAACAAACGCTCCTCATGCGCGATGCCGAGCGTACGACCATGAGTGTCGCGCAGTATGATCCCGTCGCCGGTCGGCTGGCCTTCGTGGCGCCGGGCACGCTGGCAGCCGGCAGTAGCCGCCGTTTCACGCTGGCGGACATGGACGCGAACCGCCAGGACCAGGGCGGCCATCCTGCCTATCCGGTCCAACTCACGCAGAAACTCGACCGCCTCGTGTTTCAGACCGTCGATGAGGAATGGGCCACCTATAATTTCCAGGGTGGCCGGCGACCCTACTTCTGGCCGCTTCTCGGTCCGGCCGGCGCGAGTGTCGTGCGTGGTCAGGGGACCGGTGAACATCCCCACCACACCGGCATGGGTTTGGCCTACGGCGGGCACAGCGAGGAGGGGTCGGCCAACATCTGGTCCGACTGGGACGAGCCCCCCTATGGGCCGGGCGGGCGTATGGTCCATCGCGGCTTTCGCCACCTCCATTCCGGGCCGGTCTATGGCGAGGTGGCGGAGGACCTCACCTACGTCGACGCCTATGGCGAGCCGATCGCCGAGGAGGTCCGCACGATTCGCGCCTGGTGGGGATCGCCGGACGCCCGCTTTCTGGACTTCCAGTTCGATATTCAGAGCTGCCGGGATCGCGGCCCGCGGCCCTTCCTCTTCATGATCCGGCTCGCCGCCAGCATGGCTCTTCCGAAGGTCGGCCGGGTCAGCAATGCCGCCGGCTATCCGGTGCCGCCGGAAAAGGGAAGGGAGCGCACCTATCGCGCCGCCTGGGTGGACGGCTCCGGTCCGATGGGAGACCCGCCGCCTCCCCCGCCGACCGCGGCGCCGGAAACGCTGGTCGACCTCCCCGGCGCGAAGGCACCCGTGGAGCGTCCGAGCGACGGCCCCTGGAACGGCATCGCCCTTTTCGATCACCCAGCGAATCACGGCTTCCCGGCAACTGTCGGCAAATATGCCGTGGTCCAGCAGATCACCCAGGCCCATTACCCGCCGCCGGACGCGCCGGACGGACCATTCACCTTTCGGCAGCGGGTATACGTCCACGCCGGCGATGGGGAAGCGGCGCGGGTGGCCCAGCAAGCGGTGGACTATGCCGAGCCGTGCCGGGTCGAGGTCCGGGTCTAAGTAGTGCATCCGGCAAGTCCCGTGCTCGTCCCGCGAAGGCGCCCGGCGAATAAATTCGCGGGCTAAGAGCGGCGAAGTCCGCCTACGCGGACTGGGCTTTAGTCCGCGTAGGTGCCGGCAGCCGATGGCCGGCCATTCGCTCGTGTGAGCCGCGACTTCAGTTGCCAGGCGCCCGTTGGTAATGCACCAAAGTGGTCGGATGCACCACTTATGAAGGAGGCAAGGGAACAGGGCCATAACCGCGGTCCGTGGCCTCCTCCTTGCCCCTCTTGCCATGCCGTCTGCGCCATGCTATAGTGCATCTCGCAATAGTGAAAGTAGCCATAAGGCAATGCGCCCATCCCATGACCTGCTGGCCCTGCCCGTCCTGGCTTTGCTCAGCGAGGAGCCACGGCATCCCTATGAGATCGAACGCCTGATTCGGGAGCGGCGCAAGGACTTTGCCGCCGGCAAGCGGCGGGGCCTCTACCACGCGGTGGACCGGCTGGTGCGCGATGGCTACATCGAGCCGGTGGAAACCAGCCGGGAGGGGAAGCGCCCGGAGCGCACCGTCTATCGCATCACCGACGAAGGACGCGAGGAACTGGAGGGCTGGCTGCGCGAGCTGCTGCAAGACCCGATAGAGGAGTATCCAGTCTTCACCGCCGCCGTCGGCTTCCTGGGCTACCTCTCCAGCGACCGCGTGGTTCAGGCGCTGAAGGCGCGCGCCGTGACGCTGGAAGCCGAAATTGCCGGCGTCAACGCCGTCCTGCCGGCCTTGCAGCAGCAACTCCATTTGCCGCGTCTGGTGCTGCTGGAGCACGAGTACACGCGCGCGCTCCGCCAGGCGGAGTTGGACTGGGTGTCGTCCATCGTCGCCGACATCCGGACCGGTCGCCTGTCTTGGGATAAAGATGGCTGGGAGAAAATGTTCGACGCGCATAATGCCGGCGGCGCCGCGCCGGCATTGCCGGATGGATCTGGTAAGCGGGGGCAGGGCGCCAACGATACGCACACGACCTAGAAAGGGGACGGCACACATGGACATGATTGCTCAGGAGCGAGCGGGAACGGCCAGCGCCATGATCGAAACCCGCGATCTGCGCTACACCTACAAGACCCGCCGCGGCCCCGTAGAGGCGGTCGCCGGCGTCAACCTTCGCGTCGACGCCGGCGACCTCTTCGGCTTCCTGGGACCCAACGGCGCCGGTAAGACCACCACCCTGCGCATGCTGGCGACGCTCCAGCCACCGACCGCCGGCGATGCCGCGGTCGCCGGCTGCAACCTGCGCCGCGAACCGCAACAGGTGCGCGAGCGCATTGGCTATGTCGGGCAACGTGGCGGCACCGATCCGGCCATCACCGGCCGCAATGAACTGGTGTTTCAGGCACGTCTCTACGGTGCAACCGCCATGGCTGCGCGCAAGCGGGCGGACGAATTGCTGCTGATGCTCGATCTGGAGTCCTGTGCCGACCGGCCCTGCGGCAGCTATTCCGGCGGGCAACGCCGCCGGCTGGATATCGGCCTCGGCCTGGTCCACCGCCCTTCCCTGCTCTTCCTGGACGAACCGACGACCGGCCTAGACCCCCAGAGCCGCGCCCACCTCTGGGATGAAGTACGCCGGCTGCGCGACGGCGGCACTACCGTCTTCCTGACCACGCACTATCTGGAGGAAGCCGACGCCCTCTGCAACCGCCTGGCGATCATCGACCACGGGAAGATCGTCGCCGAGGGCACGCCGGACGAACTGAAGCGGCAGATTGCTGGCGATGCCGTCACCCTGAGCGTCACCGGCGACCAGCAAGCGGCATTGACCCTGCTGGCAGCCCAACCCTTCGTGCGCGATTCCAGTACCGAAGAGGGCCTGCTCCGCCTCTATGTTGACCGCGGTGAAACGGCGATGCCGGCGATCTTGCGCCTGCTGGATGGCGCCGGGCTGGAGTTGCTGACGATCAGCCTGACCCGACCCAGCCTGGACGACGTGTTCCTCCGCCAAACCGGTCGCTCGCTGCGCGAGCAGGCCGCCTGACGAATCCATATCTACATAATATGCAGAAAAAGAAAGTGAGTGCGCCACGATGAAGCTTGCCCGTGACACCTGGCTCGTATTCCTCCGTTACTTTGGCCTGTTCGTCCGCAACCCGGCCTGGATTATCATCGGCGTGGTCCAGCCGTTGCTGTATCTGGTCTTGTTCGCCCCGCTGCTCAAGTCGATTGCCGCGACGCCGGGCTTCCCGTCCGGCGGCGCCTACAACGTCTTCGTGCCAGGGCTGCTGATTCAACTAGGGCTCTTCGGCGCCGCCAGTGTCGGCTTCAGCCTGATTGCCGAGGTCCGCTTCGGCGTGATTGAGCGCCTGCGTGTCACCCCGGTCAGCCGGCTGGCACTCCTGCTGGGCCGGGCGCTGCGCGACATCCTCAACCTCCTCATCCAGTCCTTACTGCTGATCCTGATCTCCCTGCCTTTCGGACTGAACATCCATCCGGTCGGCCTGCTCGTCATGCTGGCCCTGCTTGCCTTGATCGCCCTGCTCTTCGCCTCGATCTCTTACGCCCTGGCGTTGTGGCTACGCGATGAAAATGCCTTCGCCCCCCTGATCTTCACGGCGGCGCTGCCCCTGCTGTTGCTCTCGGGCGTACTGCTGCCGCTGACGCTCGCGCCCGCCTGGCTGCGGGCGATCGCCGCGATCAACCCGCTGGCCTACGCCGTCGACGCCGCCCGCGCTATCTTCAACGACCACCTCGCGGACGGCAGCGTCGCTAAAGGCGTCCTGATTATGGCCGTGCTGGCCGTGCTGGCGACGATGATGGCGGCCCGCTCCTTCGGTCGCGCCGCCGCCTGATCGCAGAAGGGCCGCGACTGCGGTCGCGGCCCTGTTAGCCGGCCGGCCTGAGCGTGAGGGTGTGGACAGCCGCGGCCGCCACGTCCTCCTCGCGGTACCACATCGGTACGCGGCGATGGGCACGCCATGGTTCGAGTTGGTCGGCAAAGTGGGGCGTCCCCGGCAGGCCGGAAGCGCCGCCAGGGATCACAAAGGTGCTCGTGGCAATGTCACTCAGATCAATCACCTGGCGGTAGACCGAGAGGCCGGTTACGTCGAAGGGCGTGCCCGGGGACCAGGGATAGCCGGCAGCCTGGATGGTGTCGGCGTCCCCGCCCATCGGCACA
Source organism: Chloroflexota bacterium (assembly GCA_051003235.1). Classification (GTDB taxonomy): domain Bacteria; phylum Chloroflexota; class UBA4733; order UBA4733; family UBA4733; genus UBA4733. Next base: position 8,534 of record JBPCLN010000252.1, read on the forward strand.
CGCGGCGGGTTGAGTGCCGCTGCCTGCTCGGGGAAGAGGGCGACGAGCGGATGCTGCGCGTTGGTCGCATGCACGGCGTCCCAGCGCCGGCCGGCAGCGTCCGGGCTACCGGCGGCTGCCCAGGCCTCCGCGAGCGGGCCGGGGAGAACCGTAGCCCAGTCACTGCCGTCGGGCGGCGTGCCATCCTCGTCCAGCCGCCAGACTAGATTGCCGAGCCATTGTCCGACGATGGTGCCGGTGGCGGGAGATGTGCCGCCGGCGAGCCAGGTCCAGACCTCCCGACCCACGAGGGGCGCAAACAGGCGGCGCGCGACGGCGCGACGGAAGCAGGCGTAGAGGAGGGCGGCGGGATCGGCCGGCAGCAGGTTGCCGTCCCAGACGCCGAGCAGCCGGCGCGCCTGCTCGGCGTCACCGCCAAAGGGACCGAGGCGGTGGAACAGTCGCGACCAGGCCTGGGCTGCCAAAGAGGTGGTGTCGCCTTGCAGCGCCATCACCTGCTCCGGGGTGAGCCGGTCGCCCGCCGTGAGCAGATTGACGATGCGTTGAGCCCGGAACGGCGTTGCGTAAAACGCACCGAGGTAGGGAGCGTCGGCAGCGATAATGCGCTGGTTGGCGGTGGCAATGAAGCCCTCCGGCGGGTTGATTGCCCGCGGCAGGCGCTCGAACGGCACGTCGCCATCCCACTCGTGTTCCCCCGTCCAGCCGGGGACGGGGACGTGCCGGTGCGCCTCGCCCTGGCGTACCGGCACCCGGCCGCGCGTCTGGTAGGCGATATTTCCGTCGCTGTCGGCGCAGACGAGGTTGTTGCCCGGGTCCACCCAGCCGCGTTGTACCTCCAGCAGTTCGGCCACGGTGCGTGCTGTGAGCATTGGCCGGAGCACTTCGAAGCCCCGGTTTGGCTCCTCTGTGCCGGTGTAGCGCAGCGCCAGGGCGGGACCGCGGCGTGGGTCGCCGTGGACGATGGGGCCGTGCCCCGTCCGCCACAGCTCAACCGTAACGGGCTCCCCGCCGCGCACCGTGATCGTTTCCCGTCGCTGCTCCGCCGTTGCCCTACCCTCAGGCGTGCGGTAGTGGCCGGAGTTGTCGACATCGAACTGCTCAACATACAGATCCTGGTTGTCGGCCATGGCGTGAGTGATATTCCAGCCGACGCGCCCGTTGTGCCCGAAGTGGGGGAAGCCAGGCACGCCGGGAAAGGTGGCGCCGATCACATCCAAGGCTGGGCAGGTGACGTGGATCTGCCAGTAGACGTTGGGGACGTCCAGCGCGCGATGGGAATCGTTGCAGAGCACGGGGCTGCCGCTGGTCGTGCGGGAGCCGTGGACCGCCCAGGAGTTGGAGCCCGCCTCCACCTCCGCCAGGAAGCCGAGTTGCCGCGCCGCCGCGACGATCTCTTCCACCGCCAGTTCCAGCAAGGGGGCGACGGCGCTGCCTGGGGGCAGAATCACCGGTGACCCGGCCGGGGGACGGCCCTCCAGTTTGGCGTAGGTTTCGACGCCAACGCGCGCGAGGAGGACACCGCGGGCCAGCTTCTGCTGCCAGGGTCCCATGAGGACGTGGCGGATCTTGAAGCTCACGGCGGAGTGCCAGGGCTCCCACGGCTCGGGCGTGAGGCCGGTGATGCGGTATTCGACCGGCAACGGCTGCCCGGAGTGCAAGAAGGCGTTGACCCCGGCGGCGTAGGCCTCGAACATGGCACGGGTGGCAGCGCTCATGGCGGCGACGTCGGCACGGGCTGAGCGTTCGAGCTGCAGCCGGCGAGCCAGCACGTCGCCGGCGACGCTGTCCGGTCCGGCTACCTCCGCCCAGCGGCCGACGGCCCGCCGGCGGTCATACTCCATCTGCCAGAGCCGATCCTGGGCGCTGGCGAAGCCCTGGCCGAACCAGGCGTCGTGTTCATTCGCGGCGCGGAGGTGGGCGATGCCGTAGTGATCACGCCGGAGAGTGAGCGACGCTAGCAGTCCCCGCGCGTCCAGCGTGCCGTCCTTGAGCGATTGCGCTGCGGCGAAGTCCAGTGGCGGGCTTATCGATGTCATGTTCTCCCCCTTGGGGGGATCATACCAATGGGACGGGGAGCCTGCCTGTTCGGGCTCCCGCCTCGATCCTGATCGGCAGCTCCAGATGCAGATGGCGACGGGTGTTAGCGCGTGCTGTTCTCGGAGCAACCAGTATAATCCCAGGCGATGAGAACACTGACCACTGCGACGATCCTTGCCGAACGGCTGCGGCGACAAGGGTTGACCGAGCCGGTCGGCCCCGACGGCTACCTGGACCTATTTGCAGCTTTGCAGCCGCTGGAGACCGTGGCGAATACTCGCCCCGGCGACCCACCGCGGCTGGTCCACCGGACCTGCTTCGATGACGGGCAGTATGCCGACGAGCTGCGCGGGCGACGCGGCATCGTCAAGGGCCGCTTCCAGTCCGGACGCATCGCCTATGCTCTGGCGCAAGACCTGGCCCTCTACGCGACTGCCTTCCGACGACCGTTGGCGCAGTTGAGCGAACCGCAACGGATTGTCCTGGATACATTGCGCGAACGCGGCCCTTTGACGCCGCGCCAACTGAAGCAGGAAACGGGCCGGCTCAATAAAGAACTCATGCCGATCTTGCACCGCCTGCAGGAAGCCTTCCTCGTCTTTGAGGATCAGGCCGACAGCGACTGGGAGCGCGGCTGGTACGACTTCGCCACCGAGTGGCCCGACGCCAACATTGATGTAACGGCCCGGCAAGAAGCCGTCGCGCAGGTGCTCTTGCGCTTCTTGCACGCCCACGTCTTCGCCACTCTGGAGCAAGTGCGCGACTGGTCCGGCCTGCCGACAGCGACGCTCCCTCCGGCATTGGCAACCCTGGAAGGCCAGGGAGCCATCATCCGTTACAGCGTGCCCGACCTGGGCGATGGCTGGCTGCGCCAGGAAGACGTCGGCCTCCCGAACGCTGTCGTGCCTGACTCAACCTTCATGCTCCACGCCGGGGACCCGCTCGTCCGAGCCGCCGCCAGTGAGCTCAAGCGCCGCTACGGCGAGTACGAGGTCTTGCAATACCTCCTCATCGACGGCATCTTCGCCGGCGTCGTCACCGGTCATTGGCGGATCGGCCCGCACGACGTGGACGACATCGTGGTGGGCCTGCCGCCATCCGACAGCGAGCGGCGACACGACGAGATTATTGCCGCCGTTGCCACGATCTATCATGCGCCGGACCACCGCATCCTGCGCTACGTCGGCACGGAAGTGAATGGCGTTGCCTAACCAGCGCACCTAGCGGGCTCCTTTGCTGGCGTTGCACAGCGAACAGGCAAGCCAGAGATTGCCCTCTTCCGTCGGGCCACCGAGCGCCTGAGGAATGATGTGGTCGACGGCCGACTTGCGCCCTGTCATCGTCTTTCTTCGATGCCCTAACGCCACGAGCGTTGGTTCCCTGACCTACCCGGCTGAGGATCGCCCCAGCGCCGTCAATCCCACCAGAAACCCCAGATATGGGCATATAACACGAAGGCGGCGAGGCCTTCCATGGAATTGGCCGGTGAGTCGTGCTCACCCGGCAGGCAGTCCGGCGAGTAGCCCCAATACTCCCACGCCACCGCCATCGCCTCGTCATTAGTGCTCGGCGGCCGGCGGACCAGCAGTTCGACGGTATCGAACTTCATAGCCAGGACCTCAGTACCGTGACGTTGGCTCCAGTGCTTGAGCACGGCGACGTGCTCCGCCGGCTTCGGCGCCTCGTTCCACCCGCCGAACTTGAGGTAGGCCGGCAC
>JBPCLN010000253.1:0-13068 GCA_051003235.1 Chloroflexota bacterium
GATGAATGCCCCCGAAGGGGTACGTCATAGCCAATCCGTCGTTAGATCGAAAATGCCGGTCGGGGCGGTCCACCAGGGTGTGAAGGTCGTCTCCAGTTCCAGGATCCGACCGGTCCGGCTCGATTCATAGGCCTTCATCATTTGCTCCACCACATGGCACGCCTGCCAGACATTGCAGCGAGGGCGCTCACCGGTGCGAATGCAGTGGACGAAGTGACCCAGGATGGTCTCGTTGCCCGGTGACACGGTCGGTGCATAGCACCCTTTGATCGCCAGGTAGTCCACCGGTTCGGCCTCAGCCGGCGGCGCCCCGGTGGTATGGATGACGAGAGGCCGCCCGAATTCATTCATAAATACATCGCCATGCCGGCCATGCACGACCGTCCCGTTCTGACTGTAGCTGTAGGCCCAGCAGGTCCGCATCACCGCCTGCTGGCCGCCGGCGTACTCCAGTAGGATGGTGACATTGTCGTCGACCGCCGAGAGGACGCGCCCGCCATCGCCGGTCAGCCGTTTTGGGATAAGGGTGCCGGTAAAAGCGGCCACCCGCGTGGCCGGCCCCATCACGCTGGCGATGCGGCTCAAGGCGTACGGGGCGGTATCCAACATAGCGCCGCCTTCCGCTTCTTTCGCGTAATACCAGTTCGAGCGGGGTGGACCCGGAATGTTGAGTTCTGCCTCTACGGCCGTGATCTTGCCGATGATCTCTTCGCGGAGGTAGGAGAGGCCGGCCAGCAGCACCGGAGCGTGATCATAGGGCAGCGCGACGGCCGTGACGCCGGCGGCTTCCACCGCCGCCACCAGGGCCTGCGCCTGGTCCCAGCGTGTCGCCATCGGCTTTTCGATCAAGACGTGCTTGCCCGCCCGCACGGCGTCGGTGGCCATGATTGCGTGCATCTGATGAGGCGTTGTTATGACGACACCATCCACCTCGGGCCAGGACAGCAGCTCCCGATAGTCGGCCGTCCAGCGTTCACAGCCGCGCTCCCTGGCTTTGGCTTCTGCGGTTTCAACATGCGCCGCGCATGTGGCGACGAAAGTCACGCCGTCCAGGTCGGCCGCCTGATTGAAGAACCGCGTGCTGATCTGGCCGCAGCCGATCATGCCCAGTCGCAAGGGCCGGCTCGAGTTCATTATTGTCTCCTTGTTCTCCGCGCCGCACTGTCCAGCGTCGGGAGAGGGTACCGCATGGGGGGCAAGGGCGTGGTAACCGGGGCCGCCCTGCCCTTCCGTCGCCGTCACGCTCCGGCTACATGCAGGAGCAGCCGGGCCACTTCGTCCGCGGCATGCGGTCGGCCCAGGATCGTCGCGGAGTCGGCCAGGGCACGGCGGCGATTGGGGTCGGCCAGGAGGGCGAACACGCGGTCCAGAAGCACGGTAGGCGTGGTTCCTGCTTCGCGGAGCACTTCCGCCGCCCCGGCCCGGCGAAAGGCCTCCGCGTTGATCTCCTGGGGTGACTGCCCAAGAGCCGGAGGTAGGGGCACGAGCAGCGCCGCCTTGCCCAGGGCCGCCAGTTCAGAGAGTGTCGCGGCGCCCGCCCGGCTGATGACCAGGTCGGCGGCGCGCAACAGGTGGGGCATATCGTCATCGACGAAGGCCCGCCAGCGATAGCGGCGGGCAAGGTTGGGTGGCAGCGCGGCCGCCGCCGTTTCCACAAACTGGACAGAACGCTGGCCGCACAGATGGATCACCGCTGCGCGCTCCAGCAGCGCTGGTAAGCAAGCCAACACCAGCCGATTCAAATTGAGTGCGCCCTGGCTACCTCCGGTGACGAGCACCAGCGGCAGGTCGGTCGGGAGATCGAACGGGCGTCCACATTCCTTCACTGAACCGCTCAGTAAACCGGCACGCAGCGGATTGCCCAACGCAACCGCTCGTCCTGGTGGGAAGCGCCGGAGCGACATTTGGAAGGCGACCACCACCTGCTGCGCAAGAGGCGTGATCAATCGGTTAGCCAGGTTGGGCTCGATATCCTGCTGCAAGGCCAATAGGGGCCGGCCCGTCAAACGCGCCGCTACACCGGCTGGGACCGCGACGAAGCCGCCGCAGGTGAGGATCGCCTCTGGTCGCAAGCGGCGGACGACGGCAATAGCATCTACCATGCCCACCGGCACCCGGAGGAGGTCCGGCAGGGTTTCCCGGCCAATGAACCGGTTGAGCTTGCCGGCCCGGATGGTGTGCAACCGTATGCCGGCGGGAGGCACCAGACGTTCTTCAATTGCCCCCCGCGCTCCCAGCCACGCAACGTCGACCTGCGGCGCAAGTTGCCGCAAGGCGCCGGCCACCGCCAGGCCAGGAAATACGTGGCCGCCGGAGCCGCCGCCGGCGATGAGTAGGTGCACCGATTCACACTCCTCGCGCCGGGTGCGCGCCCTTCAAGCCCCGCCACCCTGGACAACGGCCCTGGACCGGTTCATTCGTGGCGCAAGTGGCGTACATGGCTGGCGGTTGCCGCTCCGTTAGCCGGTCGGGCACGTGGTGCCGGCGCCGCGCCGCGTTGGCCCACGGGACGGTGGACGAGTTTGCGACTGACCGGAGGTTCCGCTGTGGCGACCGCGTTGGGGACCGCCTGGGAACCGATGTTGAGGAGGATGCCCACGCCGGCGAGCGAGACGATGAGAGACGAGCCGCCGTAACTGATGAACGGCAACGGCACACCGGTGAACGGGATGCTCGACGACACCGCGGCGATATTGATAAACGCCTGGACGACCAGACTACAGGTAATGCCGGTGGCCACCAGCGCGCCAAGCTGGTCCGGCGCTTCCCGGGCAATGGCCAGGCCGCGCCAGGCCAGCGCAATAAACAACAAGATGACGGCCACACAACCGACGTAGCCCAACTCCTCGCCGACGATAGCGTAGATGCTGTCGGTATGCGGCGCCGGCACATAGCTGAACTTTTGCCGGCTGGCACCGAGGCCCCGGCCAAAGATGCCCCCGGATCCCAGGGCGATCAGGGCCTGCTGCACTTGATAGGACACGCCTTGGGCATTCTGCACCGCCAATGGGTCCATAAAGGTGGTGAAACGGCTGAAGCGATAGGGAGAGACTTTAATCAGCAACGTCACCAACCCGACCGCCGAGCCAACGAGGAGCGGGAGTTGGACCAGGCTGGCGCCGGCCGCGAAAAAGACGGCGAAGCCGGTGGTGGCCACGATGATGGAGGTGCCGAGATCCGGTTCGGCCACAATCAGCGCTATTGGCAAGCCAATGATCAGTACGCAGTGCAGCAGGCCGCGCGTGAACGTGCGAGCCCGGCGCACGTCGCGGGCGTACATGCCACTGAGCAATAGGAGCAGGGATACCTTCATCAATTCACTCGGTTGCACTTGCGCAAGAGAGCTGACCTGTATCCAGCGCTTTGCGCCACCGGCGTGGTGGCCGAGCAGTAGCACGACGACCAGCAAAGCGAGACTGAGGGCATACAACGGCTTCCCGGTGATCATCAGGCGTTGGTAGGGGAGTCGGGACAGACCGACGAGGGCGACTACGCCGATCCCGAAAAAGACGAGCTGGCGAACAAAGTAATAGGTCTCCCCCTGATGGGCGTCAATTGCCACTGCCACGCTGGCGCTGTACACCATAACCAGGCCAAGCGAGACCAGGGCGGCGCAGATCGTCACCAGGGCGGGATCGTAGCGCCACCAGCCCGGCTGGGCGAGGAGATCGGCCGGCCGTTTCATGCGCGCCCCTGCTCCGAAGCTAACATGGGGTGAAGCCGCGTGCGGAGGTGACCAGGGTTGCAAAGCGCTGACCGCGTTCTTCAAAATCGCGAAATTGATCGAAACTGGTGCAACCGGGCGATAAGAGCACGGCATCACCGGCTCGTGCCACGGAAAGCGCCGCTTCAACAGCAATATCGAACTGGGGTGCATCGACGAGCCTTGGCCGTCCCTCGCCCCGTTCGGCAGCCCTACCGACCGCCTCCCGGATCAGGTGACGGGCCTCGCCCGTTAGTATCAGGGTATGGCACTGCCGGCAAAGCGCCTCGGCCGCCTCTGACCAGGGAAGATGCTTGTCGCGTCCGCCGACGATCACGACGAGCGGCTCCTCGAACGAGCGCAACGCCGCCAGCAATCGCTCCGGCGTGGAAGCGATGGAATCGTCGTAAAATCGGGCGCCGCCGATCTCGCCGACGCATTGCTGGCGATGTTCGACGCCGCCAAAGGAGGCAAGGACGGCACTGATCGCCGTGTCGCCCGCGCCGGCGAGGGAAGCGGTCAGCACGGCGGCCTGTGCGTTTTCGAGATTGTGGGGGCCCCGTAAGCGCAATGCCGCCAGTGGCGCAATGCTCCGCGTACAGCCGTCGCGCCGCAGAGCGAGCTCCCCGTTCTCAACGAACGCCGCGTCGCCGTTCCTCCCCACGGCGGTGCTGCCGAACCAGGCGATCGGCGCCGGCGTGGCGCCGGCAAAAGCGGCAACGGTCGGGTCGGCGGAATTGAGCACTGCCCAATCCCCGGCGACCTGATGGCGGACAATCTGGCGCTTCGCTTCAATGTACTCGTCCATGCCGGCGTGGCGATCGAGGTGGTTGGGCGTGACATTGGTCACCACCGCGCCGTGGGGACTGCGCTGCATGGGCTGCAACTGGAAGCTGGAGAGTTCCATCACCACGGTGTGTTCCGGCGTTAGCCGAGGCAACGTGCCCAGGAGGGGCGTACCGATATTGCCGCCCACGACGACTGGCCGGCCGGACTGCTCCAACATGCTGCCAATCAATGTAGTGGTCGTTGTCTTGCCGGCGCTTCCCGTCACGCCAATGATTGACGCAGGACTGCGCTCGAAGAAGAGTTCCACCTCGCTCGACAGCGTAATTCCCCGGCGCTGGGCCGCCAGCAACAAGGGGGTGGTGCGAGGAATGACCGGACTGACGCAGATCGTCTCGCTCCAGTCGAGGAGGCGATCGGCATCGTGGCCACCAAGATTGAATTCCACCGGCAGTCCGGCGACAGCGGCCAAGCTTTCGTCCAGCTTTTCGGCAGGCTGCTGGTCGCTCACCAATACCTCGGCGCCTTGGGCCACCAGAAACCGCACCAGCGATACGCCCTCGCGGCGTCCGAAGCCGAGCACCGTGACGCGTCGGCCGGCGAGCTCGTCGGTCCTCACGGTCACGGTTGGGACCTGGCCAGGGCTGGGGGCGGCGCAACGGTGTCCACTGCCGGCGACAACTTGATATAGGTGGTTGCCGTCGGCGGCGCCGGCACCATGCCTTGCGCCACCACCTCCGCCTGAATCCGCTGCAACGCCGCCAACTGTTCTAACTGCAGTTTCAGGTCACCCTGCGTGCGGAGGAGCGTGCTTTGCTGGCCCTGCAAGTCGTTGATCTGGTAGGTCATCAGTGCCGCCTTGTTGTCCTCCGTGAGGTAGAGCGTGGCGAGCAAAGCGACCAGGGCGCAAGCCGCCGCCATCAGCAGGAATGGTTCGGAACGGCGGATCAACCGGACGCGTTTGGCACGCCGCGCGCGTAACGGCCGGGGGCTACTAACCGGGGCTGTGGTGCGGGTGTCGGGGAAGGCCGGGGCGGGCACGGCCACTCGTCGGAACGCCCCCCCAGGCGCGACCGAACGCATAAGAAGCGGTTGATTCGACTTCACCTGATTTCCCAGATTTCGCATCGGCACGGGCGCGGTCATACCATTGTTACCTTCTCGGCCTCGGATTCCTGGCCCCCGGCGGCTAGGCGCTCCACCGCCCGCAGCTTGGCGCTACGCGCGCGTGGATTGACGGCTAGTTCGTTCGCGCCCGCAAGGAGCGGCTTGCGCCAGAGGAAGCGTACCTCCGGCAGATGGCCGCAACGGCACTCCGGCAGGCCCGGCGGGCAAACGCAAGCCGCGGCGAAGCGAGTGAAATACCGCTTGACGATGCGGTCCTCCAGGGAATGGAAGGCGATGACTGCCAGGCGTCCTCCGGGCTTGAGGAGGCGCAGCGCTTGCGGCAAGGCGCGCTCCAGTTGCCCCAACTCGTCATTGACGGCAATCCGGAGGGCTTGAAACGTGCGCGTGGCCGGGTCGATCGCGGTGCCATGCCGGCCACCGACCGCTCGCCAGATGGCGGCGTGCAGTTGCCCCGTGGTGCGGATCGGGCTCGAGGCGCGGCGAGCGACGATCTCCCGCGCAATGCGGCGAGCGGCCGGTTCCTCACCGTACCGAAACAGCAGCGTTGCAAGGTCTGCTTCAGTCGCCAGCGCGATCAGGTCGGCCGCCGTTGGTACATGTGCAGAGGGGTCCAGGCGCATGTCCAGCAACTCGTCGCGTTGGAAGGAAAAACCACGCCCGACCGCGGCAAGCTGTAGCGAGGAAAAGCCGAGGTCGAGCAGAATGCCGTCGACGTTCTTCCACCCCTGGGCCTCGCAGGTAGTCACTATGGTATCGAACGTAGCGTGGACAAGCGAGCTACGTCCAGGATACGCTGTCAGGCGCGCGCGGGCATGCGCCAATGTCACCGGGTCACGATCCAAGCCAAGTAGGCGGCCGGTAGGGCCGGAATGGTCGAGGATGGCGGCAGCGTGACCACCACCGCCGATTGTGGCGTCAATATAGCGGCCGCCGTCCCGTGGGCGGAGCGCCCCCAGAGTTTCGGCGAGCAGCACCGGGACATGCACGGCACGATCCGACGAAAGCGAAACCACGGGCGATTCCAACAGGGCGATCATGGCCGGAGTATACCTTTGGCCGTTGGATGCCTACGCCCGCCCACGCGGCCCTGTTACAGCGATAGACCTGATGGTACTAAGCCGGTCGCGGCGGTGTGTCGTCCGCCTTATTCCAGCAGTTTGCTGATTTCCGCCCACCAGGCCTCGGCCAGCCGGCGATGCCCAGCATCGGAAGGGTGAAAGCCGTCACTCGCCACCAGCGAAGGGTCCGCCAGAATCTGGCTCATCGGCAAGCTGACGACGTTGCCACCGTAGGTCGGGACGAGCCGCTGCACAATTTCACCCAAGTCCCGTGACCGGCGGCGGGCGTAGGCCACCGGGTCACCAAATGGCATCACCCAGGCGGGAAAGGCGCGGACGAGCGGCACCAATGAAAGATCCGGCACCGTCCCCACGAAGACAGCAGCGCCGCTCTGCTGCAGTAGGCGCATAATGTGGCTGAGGGCAGCGCCAAACTCCGCCGTCTCGACGCTCTGGATGACGTCGTTGCCGCCGGTCCAGAGCGTGACGATATCCGGGGCGAGGGCGGATACCTGCCGCAACTCGTCGCGGTCAATTTCCAGGATGGTATAGCCGGAGACGGCAAGATTTCGGACCGTCACCGCGCGTTGGGGAGAATAGTGGCGGCGGAGGCGCGCCGTGAGCAGTTCCACATAACTGTGCGAGGCGTCGGTCGCACCGACACCGACCGCGTCGCTGGCGCCAAGCGCCACGTACACGAGTGGTCGTCGGATCTCCAGGGCGAAGCGTTGACGCGCCTGCCGCTGGATTTGAGCCTGGAGTTCGGCGAGTGTCGTCACAACCGGCTGTGGTATGCTTTGGCGCTAATCGTCATTGGGAGAGCCAATTTGTCCTACTTCACCCTCGAGTTGCCCTTACTCTACCCGATTGAAGAGGAACTGGAACTCGAAGAGTCCGATGAAATAGATGGACGGCGGCTGGCCGGCGCCGGTCTGATGATTGCCCAACGATTTTATGACACCGGCGTCATTCTTGATGATCTCACCGATCGGGGCTGGTCGGTACGTCTCCTACCGGATTCCGATGCCATCGTGCTCGTGCGCCAGGGTACACGCCAGGTCGTGGAAGAGGACGTGCTGGAGGTGTTGGAGCGTCACGACGGACTCTTGATTTCCATGGGCGACTACACGGAACCGCGGGACAGCGATCTGTTGTGGGAAACGCGCGAGGGTCATCTTATCCCACACCGGCATGAACCTGGCGGCAAGCAACTCAGTGTCGGTGAAGAGGGGCAACATTAGCAAACGATCCGGTCGCCCCCTTCGCCGGCGGGAGGCGGCCAATCCGCTGCCCGTTCCAATCGTCGCGGAAAACACTGCTAGCGGTGACCTGCCGCTGTCCGGCCGGCGCATCCTCCTCATTGATGACAATGTCGGGATTGCCACGTTGATCACCGGCCTGTTGCAGGACGCTGGGGCTACCGTGGATGTCAGCCGCAGCGCCGATGCCGCCGTCGCCCAGGCGATACGCCGGGTTCCGGCCCTGGCCGTCATCCACCTTCCCCTACCAAAAGATGCCGCACTGGCGCTGAGCCAGCGCCTCAAGGGCCAGACCGCACTGGCCGGCCTCCGCACCATCATTTTGTCGGGTGAAGAGGGAAGCGCCATCGAAGCGGCAGACGCTGCTGATGCCGTCCACCCTCGCCCCATTTCTCCCCAGCGCCTGCTGGACGACGTGGCCCGTCTCTTGCTCATGGCGCGGACGGTACGGGACGACCAGCCAGGAACATGAGAAGACTCGTGGCGCGATTCCAGCCTGGGCGACTTCAGCCGTCGCGGCATCTGTCGTTACGAGCGCCGCAGCAGGTATAGTTGCTGTCCAATGTCCCAAGGCGGCGCCGGGCTATCCGGCGCGGAAACGGAGATGACCGCAAAGCATGGCAGCAGTAGAAGGACGGCGCCCTGCCTACTTCATTTGGACGGTGGGCTGCCAGATGAACAAGGCGGACTCGGAGCGCATTCAGAACTACCTGGAAGGCGCAGGCTGCGCTGAGGCCGGCGACGTGCGCGCCGCCGATGTCGTGATCCTCAACACCTGTGCCGTCCGTCAGAGTGCGGAAGAACGCACGGAAGGTCAATTGGGCCAGCTCAGCGGTCTGAAAAAGCGCATGCCCAACCTGGCGGTGGCGATGACCGGCTGCATGGTGGTGCCGGACGCCGTCGCCATGCAGCGCCGCTACCCAATGGTCGATATGTTCTTTTCGTCCTTGACGCCGGAGCGCCTGCAGCCGTTGCTCGACCGCCCACTGGACCAGGCGCTTCCTTCTTCGTTCCCGCCGATGCCGATCGAAATGGGGCCGGAGTCCATGCCCCTGAGCCTGAAGGCCAAACGAAGCAAGGAAGTCACTCGCTTCATCCCGATCATCTACGGCTGCAATGAGCACTGCACGTATTGCATCGTGCCGTCGCGGCGCGGCGGTGAACGCAGTCGGCCCGTACCGGAGATCGTCGCCCATGTGGAGCAGGTGGTTGGCGAAGGGGCGAAGGAAGTGACGCTGCTCGGGCAGATCGTCGACTCCTACGGGCACGACCTGCCGGAGCGCACCGATCTGGCGGCGCTGCTGGAGCGGCTCAACGACGTGCCGGGGCTCGATCGTATTCGCTTCCTGACGTCCCATCCTCGTTTTATTGACGAACGGCTGGTCGTCGCCATGCGTGATCTTCCCAAGGTCTGTGAATACATGCACCTGCCCGTCCAGCATGGCGATGATGCCATGTTGCGGCGAATGGGGCGGCCATATAAGGTGGCCGACTACGAACGATTGATCGAACGCATCCGGACCACCCTGCCGGGCTGCAGCGTCAGCACCGACATTATCGTCGGCTTCTGTGGTGAGACGGACGAACAATTCCAGCACACGTTGGAACTGCTGGCGCGGCTGCGCTACGACGTCGTACACGTTGCCGCCTACTCCCCCCGTCCTGGTACGGCGGCCGGCGAACACTTCGCGGATGACGTCCCGGTGCTAACCAAGAAGGAACGGCTCTGGGCCGTCGAAAGCCAGCAGGAGCAGATTGGTCTACAGATTAATCACCAGTTGGTCGGGACGGACCAGGAGGTATTGGTGGAAGGCCCCGATAAGGATGGCAGCCCGCGCTGGAAAGGGCGAACGCGCACCAATAAGCTGGCGTTCTTCGCCGTCACCGATCCGAACGTCGCGGTCACCGCCGACTACACGGGACGGACGCTTCCCGTGACGATCACGCGCGCTGGTGCGCACGCCTTGCAGGGCCGTGTGGTGACGGCCACGGAAAGGACGAGCGATGCTTAATCAGCCCCCCGCCGTCGACGATCGGGCGCCGAATAAGCGCCAGTTGTCGGAGACGGCCATCGCCCTGGCCTTACAGGGCCGCTGGGAGGAGGCCGTCCAAACGAATCGCCGCCTGCTCACCTTTTATCCGAACGAGGCCGACGCCCACAACCGGCTCGGGAAGGCGCTGACGGAGCTGGGCCGCTATGGGGAGGCGCGCGACGCCTACCGGCAGGCGCTGCAAGCCGACCCCGGCAATGCCATTGCCCGGCGCAACCTTGATCGCTTACAGGTGCTGGCGGAGCGCCAGATCACGGGCGATGGCGCCGGCAACAAAGGGGAAAAGCTGGATCCCCGGCTCTTCGTCGAGGAGCCAGGCAAGACGGCGGTTACGGCGTTGCAGCACCTTGCGCCGCCCGAAGTTCTGGCGCGTATCAACGCCGGCGATCTCGTCCGCTTGCGCGCGGCTGGTCGCGGCCTACTGGTGGAGAATTCGGCAGGCGAGAAAATCGGCGAAGTCGAAGCGAAAATGGCTCAGCGCATTGTTCATTTCATGCACGTCGGCAATCAGTACGTGGCGGCAATTAAGTCGCTCGACGGTCGGGAAGTGCGCGTCTTCATCCGGGAGACGGTGCAGCATCCGACCTTGTCGGGGCGAGCGACGTTCCCTACCCGCGCCGAAACCGGCCATCGTGGCTACACGCGCGACACCCTATTCCGCTACGAACTCGAAGACGATGACGACGAGTTCGACGAGAACGAAGGCGAGTATGTCGAGCGGGAACGCCACGAGGATGACAGTGATGACGAAGAACCGACGACGGTCGTCCACGAACTAGACCGCGGCTTCGATATCGACCGCGAAGAGGAATAGGGTACACTCCTATTAGCACTCTCAGCCGTTGAGTGCTAATCGCGCGCTCACGCGTAGCGCCGGAACAGAGGGTTTTCGTGTCCGGGGAGTTATCGAAACGCCAGTATGCTGTGTTGCAGGCGCTGGTGGAGCGCTACGTCGCTTCGGCGATACCGATTGCTTCCGACGTGCTCGTGCGCTATGACTTCCCGTCGATCAGCAGCGCCACTATCCGCAATGATCTATCGGCGTTGGAAGGCGCCGGACTGATCTATCAACCGCACACGTCCGCCGGTCGGATTCCCTCCGAGCGCGGCTACCGGTTCTTTGTCGAGCATTTGCTGCCGGCGCGCGGCCTTTCCGCCGGCGAGCGCCACACCATTCTCCACCAGTTTTCCCAGGTGGAAGACCAGGTGGACGAGTGGCTGCGCCTCGCCAGTACCGTGCTGGCGGCGGCGAGTGGCGTGGCGGCGATCGTGAGCGGCGCCTCCGGCGAAGCCGCTCAGCTTCGTCACTTTGAGCTGATTGCTCTTGATGGCCGCCGAGCGTTGCTGGTAGCGATCACCACTGATGCATCGGTACACCAACAACTGGTGGAATTGGATCAGCCGTTCGGTCAAACGGAGCTACGTTCGGAGGCGGCGCGGCTCTCGGCCGCCTGGAGTACGTGTACGGCGACCGAAATCCGGGCGGGCACCGTAGGTTCCGATGCCGAGTTCGCCCCGCTCGCGTTGCTGGTGCAGCAGACCTTGGTGGCAATGTTGGAGCGCCACGACCAACGGCAGTGGGAGATTCGCTACCATGACGGCCTGGCCAACGTCCTCAGCCAGCCCGAATTTAATCGGGCGAGCGACGATTCCTTACGCCGCCAGCGGCTCCGCGGCTTGCTGGCGCTCATTGAGCGCGGCGATGTCGTACGCGACCTGCTGCCGGAGGTCGCTCAGCACGGGGCGCTGCGCGTCCTGATTGGCGAAGACCAGCCGGAGGAACTGCGCGACATAGCCCTCGTCCTTTGTCCCTACGGCGACGATCGCGGCAGTGTGGGTGTGCTTGGCGTGATCGGACCCATCCGGCTTGACTATTGCCGGGCGATCACCGGCGCCCGCTACGTCGCCTCCATCCTCAGCGCATTGATGCAAGAATGGCACGGCCCGCTCAATTCAATGCCTGGTTCATCACACAAGGGAGAAATCATACCGTGACGGAAGCATCCGCCAACCTTGAAACGCCCCCGGAGAGCTCCGACGAGGCGACCATGCGTACGCGCCTCGCCGACCTGCAGGCGGAACTGGACAAGGAGCGCGATCAGGCCACCGACTACATGAAGCGCTGGCAATATGCGCAGGCGGAAGTAGCAAATATCCGCCGCCGCAGCCAGCAGGAACGCGAGGAGTTGACCAAGTATGGCGTTGCGCCGCTGGCGGCGTCATTGTTAGAAGTACTCGACAACTTCGAGCGGGCGGAACAGGTCATTCCGGCAGCCCTGCAGTCGCTTACCTGGATCAGCGGCGTCGTGCTGATTCACCGTCAGTTGGAGTATGTACTGCAACAACACGGGCTCGAGCGCATCGAAACCGCCGGTCAAGTCTACGATGCCGGCATACACGAAGCATTGACGCAGGAGCATCATGCCAGCATCGCCGAAGGCGCGATCATCGCTGAGGTGCAGCGTGGTTACAAGTTGCAAGGCCGCTTGATGCGGCCGGCACTGGTGCGCGTTTCCCAGGGACCCGTAGCGGAGGAATCGCCGCCAAACGCGACGGCGGGTGATGCTGAGGATACCGACGAAAACGTGGCCGGCGCCACCCCTGAGACGGAGGCCTAGCATGGCTCGAATCGTCGGCATTGACCTGGGAACGACCAACTCCTGCGTCGCGACGCTAGAGGCGGGCGAGCCCGTCGTCATCGCCAACGCCGAAGGGGCGCGAACAACCCCCTCGGTCGTCGCCTTCACAAAAACGGGCGAGCGCCTCGTCGGCCAGGTGGCAAAGCGGCAGGCCGTGACCAACCCCCAGAATACGATCTTCTCCATCAAGCGCTTTATGGGCCGCCGTTATGACGATCTGGAAGTGCGCCGCAGCAAGGCCATCGTGCCCTTTCCCGTCACCGGCTCCGACAACGGTGACGTGCGGGTCACCGCCGGTGAGCATGAACATTCGCCGGAGCAAATCTCGGCAATGATTCTCCAAAAGCTGAAGGCGGACGCCGAAGCCTTTCTGGGCGACAGCGTGACTCAGGCAGTGATCACGGTGCCGGCGTATTTCAACGATGCGCAGCGGCAGGCGACGAA
>JBPCLN010000254.1:0-9771 GCA_051003235.1 Chloroflexota bacterium
ATATTGAGGCGATGGACCGGTTGGCACGCGCCTATGGCGGGTAGATACCGGCTGGTTGTGTAGCAATGGCTGACAGCAATGTAGCAATAGAATGTAGCAATCGCACCGGAACGGAGCTACATTGCTGGCAACACCAGGGGGATGCTGAGCGTGAGCGGGACGGTGGGGGACGCAAAATACAGGTTCCGACGAATCCGAAGACCGACGCTCTAGTCCGCTGAGCTACTGGGGCTGCTAACGGTAAACGTGGGCAGTATACCACCGTACCCTGGGCGCCCCTCGGTACGGCACGTTGGTACACTAGGAAGAAGCAGGCCCCGGTGGCCTCGTCGTCGTCAGGATTGAACATGGCGCAAAAATCGCGTCCGAAGACCGGCCCACGCCGGACTGGGGCGCCACGACCGGAGACCGCCGCGTTGGGCCAGCCGGCGGGACCATCCCAGCAAGTTGCGCCAACGGCCGGGCGAGGCCAGATTCCGGCGCAGAGCCCAACCATTGGGACGCCGGCAACGGCTCGCCTTCCGTCGGGACCTGCGCGCAGCGGTAAGGCGGCCACAGCATCGTCCACCGCATCGCCGCTCCGACGGCAGGAGCAGCGTCGTCGCAGCCAAGGGAAGGCGACGTCCCCGAATCGCCGCCCAGGGGTTGTCGCCGCCGGTGCGCTCGTCGCGGTGCTGGTGATCGTGGCGGCGGTCGTGACGCGAAGTATCTTGTCTGGACCGACTGTCAAATTGAATCAAACCGAGCAACCGCCTTCCGCCGCGGGCATCCACGTGGCTGTGGGAAGTTCCATCCAGTACGAGTACAATCCGCCATCATCAGGGCCGCACTATCCCTCGCCGGCTAACTGGGGCATCTATCCCCAGGCCCTGCCACCCGGAACGTGGGTCCATAACCTGGAGCACGGCGGTATCGTCTTGCTGTACCAGTGCCCCAGTTCCTGCGCCGATGTGCAGGCCCAATTGCAAACCGTGTACAGTCAGTTGCCCCAGGAGCAGCAATTCCATGAGCGCAAAGTGGTGATCACCCCATATGCCAATCTCGACCACTTGCTGCGCATTCAGGCCTGGGGATGGACGATGCCGCTTGATACGGTGGATACCGCCGCCATCGACGCGTTCTATAACGAACACGTCGACAAGGGCCCGGAACAGATTCCCTAAGCTGGTGCCGTCCCCTACCCGACTGATCCGACACGCATGGGTGTGAGCACCAGGATGGAGCAGTCGGCGGCAATGCCGGGTTGTGAGAAGGCGCCGCCTCGCCCCGAACGGTGGCGCGCCGTGGCAGCGCCCGCCTTCCTCCTGGTGCTCTGCCTCAGCGCCTTCGCCACGTTGCTCATACCGGGCCCTTGGACGCAAGAGTATGTCGCGGCCAGCGATTTCAGCCACCAGTTCTATCCCTTCCAGTCCTACGCTGCGCAACGGCTGGCAGCCGGCCAACTGCCCCTGTGGGATCCGTATATCTTTGGCGGCCAGGCCCACCTGGCCGACCCGCAGACTGCGCTGTTCTATCCGGTTGGATTGCTTATAAATTTGGTGGCCGGCCGTCACGGCCTGTCCTACGTCGCCATGGAGTGGCGGGCTGGCGTCAATGTGCTGCTGGGAGCGCTGTTTACTTGTCTCTTCGTTGGTCGGGTTGCCGGTAGTCGGGTAGCCGGTGTCGTTGGTGCGACAGTGTTCTGTTTTGGCGGCTATCTCGCTTCCTATCCCCTGCTGCAATTGCCGGTCCTGGAAGCTTCGATCTGGCTGCCATTGATCCTCTATGGCCTGGAACGGGGCCTGACCACGCCCCAACCCGCTGGCGGAATGCCCTGGTTTGGCTTCGCCGGGCTGGCCGGCGCCGTGCTCCTCCTGGCCGGGCACGGCCAGACGGCCATGCTGGCGGCGTACGCCATCGCCGGCTACGCGCTGGTGCGCTGGTTGGCGCTACGCCGTCCACCGGTCATCACGGGGGCCCAGCTTGGCCTTGCAGCCATCATCGCCACCGGCCTGAGTGCGCCGCAGTGGCTAACAACGCTGGCGTACATACCGGTGACGAACCGCATCGCACTTACGTACTCCGCCGCCTCCGGTGGATTCCAATGGCCGGACTTTTGGCAACTACTGCTCCCCGGCAGCTATTTCCTGCGCAGCTACTATGTCGGCATACTACCGTTGCTCCTGGCCCTCATCGCCCTCCGTCGACGTGCCGCCTGGGGCTGGCTGGTCCTCGCGTTGCTCGCCTCCCTTCTCGCCCTGGGCCGCTACGGTCCGCTCTACCCGGCCCTGTACGGGCACCTTCCCGGCCTGGCAGCATTCCAGGACCAGGAGCGGGCCGCCTACCTCGTGGCATTCACCGAAGCCGTGCTGGCGGGAATAGGCGCAGCGGAGGTGGTGCGGTGGGCGACTAGCTCCGCTCAGCGACGGTTAGGAGAGCGGGCCCTCCTCACCATTGTCGCTCTGGCGCTCACGCTGGTTGGCTCCGCGCTGTTGCGTCAGTCCGCGCCACCCGCGGACAACCTGGCGCTCACCGCCTCGCTGAAGGTGAATGTGCTTGCCGCCCTACTCCTGGCCGGCGGCGCCCTGGTGGCTCTCACGGCCGTGCGACTGCGCCGGCTGCCTCCCGTGCTGGCCGCGGCGCTGCTGTGCCTGCTGCCGGCCATCAACCTCCTCGGCGCGAACGGCAGCCTCGGTCGCTCGTCGGTCAACCCGCTTCTGCCGCTTCCTGAAGGCGCCGTCGCCTACCTCCATCGCCAGGCCGGGCGCTGGCGCGTCGACACGCTGCGCGATGACGAGTTGCCACGCAACGTCGGCTCGCTGGTCACTCTCTCGTTTCCGCGCGGCGACGACCCGCTGGTGATCGCCCGGAGCGCCACCCTGGCGGAGCAGAGCGACCGCTACAAGGTCTGGCAACTGTTCAACGTGCAATACCTGCTCACGCACCAGGATCCCGGCAACGGCTTCCAAAAGGTGGCGCAGGTTGAGGATTTCAATGTGTTCCAGATGCTGTATCCACTCCCGCGCGCCTTTGCCGTGCGCGACGTCGCGCGCGCGGCGACTCCGGCGGCAGCGCTCGCTGCGACGATGGCGCTCCAGCAGCCGGGTGCGAAGGCAGTGGTGGAATCGGCGCCGACGCTCGCCATCCAAGATTCGGCTGGACCCGGCAGCCAGCAGGAGCAGTGGCTGGAAGCGAGTCCGGAGCGCCTGCACCTGCGCGTTACCCTGAGCAATGCAGCGCTCCTGGTGATCAGCCAGCCCTACGCTCCGGGCTGGTCGGCCACCGTTGATGGCCGGCCGGCGGCGCTGTTGCGCGTGGATTACGCCTTTGACGGTCTGGCGGTCAAGGCGGGGACACATGACATCGACCTGCACTACTGGCCGGCAGGTCTGACGCTCGGCGCTATCGGCGCCGCGGCTTCCTTATTCCTACTCCTTGGCAGTTTGCTGCTGCCGTGGCGATTGGCCCGCAGTGCGCCGCATCCACGCTGAACGCGCTGCTTCTGGATTGCCGCTGCGTATGACGCTGGTCCTGCTGACGCTGGCAGGCTTTCTCCTACGGGCGTTTGCTCTGGACGCTAAGGATCTGCGCGGCGACGAGAGTTTTGCCGCCGTCTTCTCGTCCCAGACACTGCCGGTGATGTGGCACAGTTTGGGTCAGAGTGAACCGCATCCGCCGCTCTATTTCGTGCTGTTGCACGCGATGATCGCTCAGTCTGGTCCTTCCAATGTGTCGCTGCGTGCGCTGTCGCTCCTTTTCGGCACGCTGGCTATCCCTGCCCTCGCTATCGCCGCCTGGCAGACGTTCGGGCCGCGCGCCGCCCTCCTGACGGCGCTTCTCACGGCCACTAACCCGCTGCTGATCTGGCAGGCCCAGGACGCCCGAATGTATGCCCAACTGGTCGGCTGTGCCGGCGTGGCCCTGGCCGGTGTTGCTGTTGCTTTGCGCGCCGACCGGCCCCAGCGGCGAGCGCTCCTGGCAGTGCTGCTCGGCGCCACCGCCGCACTCCTCACGCATTTCTATGCCATCTTCATCGTCGCCGGGCTTGTTGCGGCTCTGCTCCTGACTGCCTGGCGGGCGCCGACGGCCGAACGGCAGGTTCGGCTCCGCCTCGCACTTGCCCTGGCGATGGAGATTGGCCTCATTGCCCTGCCGCTCCTCTATCACGGGCACCGCGCTCTCCAAGGGCACCCGCCTTTTGCCGCGCTCGGGCTCGTCGGCCTGGTGGAAAGCGTCGGGCAAACGCTCGCCGGCGGCATGACCACGCCGATTCCCCTGCGGGAGCCGGCCGCCATCCTGGCGATCATCCTGGCGCTCGTCGGGCTGCTCGGCGCCTGGCGGCGCCACTTCAACGGCGCCGTGCTGGCGGCCCTCGGTCTGGCCGCGCCGCTGCTCGGGCTGGCCATCCTCGGATTGCTGCACCCGGCCTATCAACCGGCCTACGTTGCGGTGGTGGCGCCGGCCTGGCTGCTCGCTGTCGGCGCCCTAGCCATCCCTCGCCTTCCCCGAGGCTGGCTCGTCCTCATTCCCGCACTGTTGTTGCTCGGCGTCGTCAGCGAGCAGTCGCTCGCCACCTATGCGGCCTCGGCAAAAAATCTCACTTTCCGCCAGGCCGCGGAGTTCGTGCAACGCGACGGCCGGCCCGGCGATTTCATCTTCACCAACTATCCCGACCCCACGCTTAACTGGGTCTACCACAGGCAATTAGGCGGACGGCTGCCGATTCTGCTGGAACCGCCCGCCATGCCGGTTGACGTGTTGGCACTCGACCACCGCCTGATCGACCTGGGCGAACGCTACAATCGCCTCTGGTTCTGGACCTTGCGCACCGCCGACTGGGATCCCCAACACGCTACCGAGATCTGGCTGGACCGCCATGCCCTGCCCCTTGCGCCCGAGCAGGCGGGCAACGTGGCATTTCGCCTGTTCGAGACGCCGCACGGCTTCCTCGCCCATACTACTCCGTTACCGGCCGTCACCTTTGGCGGTCAGCTCCGGGTGCGCGGCGTCACCTGGTCCGGCGCGAGCACGAATGCCGGCAGCGTCCTGGACGTGACACTCTGCTGGCAGGCGGTGACGACACCACGCGCGGACTACACCGCCTTCGTCCACCTGGAGCAAGGGACGATGCTCGGCGGGCAGGACGATCACCCGCCGGTCAACGGCTTCAACCCCACGCGCACCTGGCTGCCGGGCGAGAGCTTCCTCGACCGCTATCACGTCGCTATCCCGACCACTACCCGCCCGGGCGTCTATGCGGTACGTGTTGGCTTCTACACGCCCTCTACCGTGCAGCGCCTCCCGGTGGAGGGTGTTTCCGGCCAGCCACTGGGTGATGCCTTGACCGTTGGGGAGATCACCGTACGCTGAAGGTGTTGCAAGGGACTGCCATGTGCGGGCAACATGGAGGCATTCGCCGCAGGTTGTGGAAGGACGCCAGCAGTTCGACCGATGGCCGGCGAAATGGGAGCGCTTACCGTTGACGGTAGCACGAAGCAAAGGAAGGTGCACCAGATGGCGCACATAGCCAATTCGACCCGCCTCCGCGTCCTCGTGACAGGCGCTGCCGGCTACATCGCCGGCATCAACCTGCCGGCCCTCCGCTCACGGCATGACCTGACGCTGCTGGACCTGCGCGCTGCGCGCCGCGACGGTACTCCCCTGGACGGGGTCATCGAGTATGACCTCGCCGCCGACGTGCAGGGCGGCTACCACCCGTCCGACCGCTTGCGCGCCATGTTTCGGGGCGTCGACGCTGTCTTCCACTGCGCCTATGTCCATTCCAACTGGAAAACGCTGGATGGCTACGAGACAGAGCGGGGAAACGTCGACCTGGCCTACCTGATTTACCGACTGGCGCACGAAGAAGGAGTGCGGCGTGTCATCGTCGCCAGTTCCAACCACGCCGCCGACTGGTATGAAACGCCGCTGCGCGACGGCCGCCTGGAACTGCTCGGCCCGGAAATGCCCGCCTACTCCGACAACTGGTACGGCTGGGCTAAAGTCAGCTACGAGCAAATGGGCTTCGTCTTCGCCTCCGGCGCTTTTGGCCGGGCGCTGGAAGTGGTGCAATTGCGGATCGGTGCGCCGCGCGCCATCGAGGCGGACCGCTTCAGCGACAACACGGTTGGCTATCGCCGCGACCTCGGCGCCTGGTTGACTGATCGCGACTTTCAGCAACTGCTGCTCAAATCACTCGAGACACCCGATATCCGCAACGAGTTCGGCGTCCCGTTCCAGATCTTCTACGGCATCTCCAACAATACGCGAGCCTTCTGGAGCATTCGCAACGCCCGCCGTGTGATCGGCTACGCCCCGCAAGATGATTCCGAGGTCACCTACGCTGAGGATATCCGCCGGCTGTTGACGGATGCCGGCCGGCGGGGCCGGCTCAGCGACGAGAACAGTTGAGCGAAGGCGAGGGAGAAACACGTGCATCTGGGCGGACTCCATCATGTCACGGCCGTCACCTGTACGGCATCGCAGAACCTCGCCTTTTACACGCAGGTGCTGGGGATGCACCTGGTCAAGAAGACGGTCAACCAGGACGACGTTTCGGCCTATCACCTCTTCTATGGTGACGACGTCGGCCACGCCGGCACGGAAATGACCTTCTTCGACTGGGCATTTGCCGGACGTCACAAACCAGGCGCGGGGGAGATTGCAGCAACCGCCTTTCGCGTTCCCGGGCCAGAGGCGCTCGCCTGGTGGTCGGAGCGGCTCGACCAGTATGGAGTCACCCACGGGCCGGTGTTCGAGCAAGAGGGGAGACCCACACTGCCCTTCAGCGACCCGGAAGGCCAGCGCTTGTAACTGCTCGACGACAGTGTGGCCACCGGCACACCAGGGGTGGCGTCGGGCGTGCCGTGGGTGGGTAGTCCGGTATCGGCGGAGCGGGCCATTCGCGGCCTGGCGGGCGTAACGCTGGTGGTCAAGAACCTGCGGCCCACCGCGCTGGTGCTCACCGATGTGCTCGGTTTTCGGCTGGTGGGCGAGTATGAAACCGAAGGGCGCCGCTCCGCCGGCTATGAGGTCGGCCGCGGTGGGCCTGGCGCCGAAGTGCGGCTGATCGAGCGGCCGGACCTGCCCGTCCATCGTATGGTTGGCGCTGGCGGCGTCCACCACGTCGCCTTCCGTACGCCCAATGACGACGAGCATGCCGCCTGGCGCGACCGGCTGGAAAAAGTCGGGCTGGGCGTGACGCCGATCATCGACCGCTTCTACTTTCATTCCATCTACTTTCGAGAACCAGGCGGCATCCTCTTTGAAATTGCTACCGATGGTCCCGGTTTCACCACCGATGAAGACCCGGCGCACCTGGGGGAGCGGCTCGCCCTGCCACCGTTCCTGGAACCCCGACGTGCCGAGATTGAGGCCAACCTGCGCCCTATTACGCCGCAACCGCTGACGCCACGCCTACCGGCGGGGCGTCAGGGCTTATCAGGGGAAGCTGGTGCAATACGGTGCGTGTCATTGCCAGGACCGGTAGGGCCCGTGGCGTCAGCTCGCCGGCTGAGCCATCGCGTTCAGCAGCGACTGCACGGACGGATGGGCGGCGAAACGGCGGCGTTCTTCCAGATTTGGAATCGCCGCCAGTACGTCATCGACGAGGCCCGCGGCGATCAAACCAGATTCACGCTGCGTTTGCACTGCCCCTTCCAGGCGGCTCTTGAGATTGTTGCAGCGGATACAGGTCGCCTGTAGATTCTCCGGGCTATCAGCGCCGCCCAATGCACGCGCCAGCGTGTGGTCGATCGTCAGAGTATCGGGACGCAGGGGACGGCCGCAGAGAGCACACTGCCGGATGTCGCTGCGCGCCGCCACACTTTCGCGCCGGCTCACACGCTCCAACAAGGCATAGACGTTGTCGGCTGGCACCCGCACCGGCTGCTGGGCGCGACGGCGGTCAATGTCGCGCCGGCGCTCCCGGCTTCGCTCCGTGGCCTTATCGCGGTCCCATGCTTGCCGCTCGGGCATAGTTCGTCCTTTCCTTGCCTAGCATGCCATGCGATGGCAAGTGCAACCGAATCAAGCGTCACTCGGCCGGGTGGAGCCTTCCCGTTGTGGCCCTAACTGGACCGCAAGAAGAAGTACACCGTCATCAGTACGCCCACGGCGATCACAAATATGCGCACCAGGCCGGGATCGAGGCGGCGGGCGTAGGCAGCGCCGCCGTAGCCGCCAATGAGGGAGCCGGCGATCATCACTAGCGCCGGGCCCCAGTCGACCGCGCCGGCCAGGACGAAGGTGACCACGGCCACCCCGTTGATGGCGGCTGCCAGCAGCGTCTTAACCGCGTTCATCTCGTGGATCTGGTCCATTCCCATGAGACCAAGCGTGGCAAGCATGAGGATGCCGATGCCGCCGCCGAAATAGCCGCCGTACAGGGCGATGATCAGTTGGGCTCCGACCATTCCCGCCAGTGAACGGTTGGAAAGGACCGCCGCGCTGGGATGGCTGCGCTTCCACCAGGCGGTGAGGGGCTTCCCGAAGGCGAAGAGGAGGGTGGCGAGTAAGAGCAAGAATGGAATCAGGCGAACGAACGTCTTCGCCGGGGTGTGCAGGAGTAATTCGGCGCCGGCGATGCCGCCAATTGCACTGCAGATCGTGAGCATCATGACCAGACGGCGATTCGCCTTGCCGAGCTCCCGGCGGTACGCGCCGACACTGGCCGCCGCCCCCGGCCAGAGTGCAACAGTGCTCGTGGCGTTGGCCTGGATGGGAGCAATGCCGCTGACAATCAGCGCCGGAAAGGTGAGGAAGCTACCGCCGCCGGCGACGGAGTTGAGCATGCCGCCGGCGAGGGCGGCCACGAAGAGGAGAATGATGTGTTCGACGGTCACAATTTTCCCTTTAGTCCTGTCCGATGATCCAACGCCGCCTGCCGCTTTAGCTCGCGCCTGAAAACAGCGCCTATGGTCGCCGTCTATCGCGCTGCTGCCTGCACGCTACCATAACAGCATAGTTCCGGGCCAGGAGGCCGGTCCGGCGGCAGTGTGCAGAGGAAGAAACGCCGATGACCGATCGTCCCTTTCAGGTTGGCCTGATCGCCTCGCCGCACCCGCACACCATCCTGCACCTCGGTACGCTGGAGGCGCTGCCGGAGGTGGTGGCGATTCACGTCTGCGGCTTGGCGGGCGAGGACGTTGCCACGCTGGCCGCCGGCAGGGGCAAAGTAGTCTCAACCACCTCCGACCTGGCCACGCTGTTGGCCCGGCCGGAGGTCGATGCGATGATGGTCTGCGTGCGCAACGATCTCTGCCCCGGCGTGCTGGAGGCGACGCTTGCAGCCGGCAAGCCGGCCCTCTTCGAGAAGCCCGGAGCGCTGCGCGCCACCGACCTTCAGCGCATCGGGGCATTGGCGCGAGCGCGTCACCTGACCCTGGGAGCCTTCCTCCAATGGCGCGGTCATCCCATCATTCAGGAGGTGCGGCAGGCGACGCTGGCCGGCGCTCTTGGGCGTGTCATGGCGGTCGAAGGGCGCATGGTCACGTCCCAGGTGCGCTACCGCGATCCGGCGCACTGGCTCTTTCAACACGCCACCGCCGGCAGTGGCATCCTTTCCTGGCTCGGTATCCACTACCTCGACGCCCTCTGCTTCCTGCTCGATGACACGGTGGCCGAGGTGACCGCCTTCGTCAGCAAGCAGAACCCCGAGCCGATCGACGTCGAAGATACGGCCTGCCTGGCCCTCCGTTTTGCCGGCGGCTCCATCGGTACCTTTCACGCCGGTTATGAGCTAGTGGGCGGCCCCGCCGGCTATGTCGGACCGAGCTACGACACCTTCCTGGC
>JBPCLN010000255.1:0-5217 GCA_051003235.1 Chloroflexota bacterium
ACACCTTCCGCCTGATTTACATGACCTTCCGGGGCCGTTTCCGGGGGCAGAAAGAGCTCTATAACCACGCCCACGAAGCGCCGGCCAACATGCTGGTTCCGGTTGTCATTCTGGCCGTTCTCGCCGCTATCGGTGGCCTGATCCAGATTCCAGGTCTCTGGTCGCTGTTCAGCACCTACCTGGACGGCACCTTCGGGCGCTTCCCGGCGCCGCAGGGTGTTACCGTCCCCCAGGAAAATGTGGCGCAATTCTGGCTGCTGGCGATCGTCGCCGTGGCCGTGGCGGGCGTCGGGATCGCGGTGGCCTGGCAGTGGTATGACCGCAACGCCGCGCGCCGTACGCCGGAGACCGTTGCCCGGCGCGCTCCAGCGCTCTACCAACTGCTCCTGAGCAAGTACTACGTGGATGAAGCCTACACCGGCGCCTTCGTCCAGCCGACAATGGCAATTGGTCGGTTCGTCACCGGCGTCTTCGACCGCCTCGTAGTGGACGGGATCGTGCGCGGCGTTGCGGCGGGGTTGGATGCCATCGGTGGAGGGCTGCGGACGCTCCAAACCGGCTATGTCCGACAGTACATGCTGTCCATGCTGGTGGGTGCCGTCGTTATCATTGCTTTTCTCCTGACGCGATAGGGTCGCAAGTGTTCCGAAAGCAGAGGGATTGCTCATGAATCAGGTCGGATTTGCGTTGCTGAGCATCATTATTTTCCTGCCCATCGTGGCCGGTCTTGTCGGTCTGGTGGTGGTGCGGGGCGGCAGCGCGGCGACTGTGCGAGTCGTTGCCATCATTGGCAGCCTCGTCGAAGTGGCGCTCAGCATGTGGCTCTATTTCGCGTACCAGCCTAATGCCCAGGGCCAGCCCTTTCAGTTCGTGGAACATGCCCCCTGGATGCCCCAGATCGGAATCTCCTACCACCTTGGCGTGGACGGCCTCAGTATGTTCCTTGTCATCATGACGGCGGTCGTCACCGCGCTGGTGGTGCTGTTTGCCTCGCCCGGCGAGGAGGAGCGGGCCGGCCAGTACTTTTTCTGGCTGCTGGCGCTCGAGTCGGCCGTCGTCGGCGTCTTTATGGCGCTGGATATGATCCTGTTCTATATCTTCTTTGAAGCAATGCTCGTGCCGATGTACTTCTTGATCGGCGGTTGGGGCGGTCCGCGTCGCCAGTATGCGGCGGTGAAGTTCTTCCTCTACACCCTTGCCGGCAGCCTGTTGATGTTGGTGGCGATCATTGGTTTGCGCGTCTACCATGCCGGCGCGGCAACCTTCGACTATCAGACACTGGTTGGCACGCCGGTGGGACCGGACGTGCAGGTCTGGTTCTTCCTGGCCTTTGCCCTGGCCTTTGCCATCAAGGCGCCGATCTTTCCGCTGCATACCTGGCTGCCCGACGCCTACGTGGAGGCGCCGACCGGCGGTTCGGTGATGCTGGCGGCCGTCATGAGCAAGGTGGGGGCCTATGGCTTCTTGCGCTTCTGCCTGGGTCTCTTCCCGACGGCGTCGCACAACCTCGCCCCGATCATGTCAATCTTCTGCGTCATCACCATCCTCTATGGCGCCTGGGGAGCGCTCTCCCAGCGCGATCTGAAGGGGCTGATCGCCTACTCCAGTCTCGGCCACCTCGGACTGATTATCCTGGGCATTTTCGCCCTCAATCCGGCCGGGCTGGAAGGCAGCACCTTTCAGATGGTCAGCCATGGCATCAGCACGGCGGCCCTGTTCTTGATCGTGGGCGTGATCACCACGCGCTGGGGCACGCGGGAGATCCCGATGCTGTCCGGCATCCAGGCGGTGGCGCCGGCGTTGGCGGCGACCCTGTTGATTTTCGCCATGTCGTCGATGCCCCTACCAGGACTCAATGGTTTCCCCGGCGAGTTCCTGATCTTCCGGGGCGTCTTTGCCGGCCAGAGTAACTACTGGTACGGCATCATCGCCACCCTGGGCGTGATCCTGGCAGCCTGCTACATGATCTGGATGTACGGCCGGATCATTTACACCGCGCCGGCCGAAGCCGTCGCCCGCGTCGGCGCCGCCGTGCGGGACCTCTCCGGCCGGGACTGGCTCGTCTTTGCACCGGCCATCTTGCTGATCTTCGCGCTTGGCGTCGCCCCGGGCCTCATCTTGAGCAAGACGGGTAGTTCGGCCCTGGCGATCAGCAGCCGGTTTACCAACCCGGGGTCGGTGCAGGCAACCGCACCGTTACCGCCGCCTTCGCTGACCTTCACCTTGCCCGGAACGCACTAAGGCGTGATGTAGAGAGGCCCGTTTGATCTATGAATACCGTCCCAACTGTGCTCAACATTGTCATTCCGTCGATCAACTATGGGCCATTGCTGCCGGTCATTCTGGTGACAATCACCGGCTTGCTCGCGCTTATTCTGGACGCTCTGCTGCCGCGTGATCGTCAGACACCAATCGCCTGGGTCGCCATCATCGGTCTCGCCCTGGCCTTTATCGACTGCATCTACCTCTACAATGGTAAGCAGTCGGCCTTTGGCGGCACCTTTGTGGCCGACAACTTTGCCCTCTTCTTCAACTTCATCATCCTGTTCGCCGCCGCCCTGACCATCCTGCTGTCTGTGCGCTTCCCGTCCACCGAATCGCTCAACGAAGGCGACTACTACGGGCTTCTCCTATTCGGCTCGGCCGGCATGCTGCTGGTGTCCCAGGCAGCTGATCTGGTGTTGCTGTTCATCGGCATTGAGACGCTCTCCATCGCCCTCTACGTCCTGGCCGGCTATACGCGCGACAAGGCCGTCTCCGAGGAAGCGGCGCTGAAGTACTTCCTGACCGGCGCTTTTGCTTTCGGCTTCCTGCTCTATGGTACGGCGCTCCTCTACGGCGCCTCCGGCAGCACGAACTATGCGAAAATCGCCGCAGCGCTCGGATCGGGGGCGACGTCCACGACAATGCATCTGGCGATTATCGGCATGGGCATGCTCCTGGTGGGCTTCGGCTTCAAGCTGGCCTTCGTGCCGTTCCATCAGTGGACGCCGGACGTCTACGACGGCTCACCGACACCGATCACCGCGTTCATGTCGGTGGCGACGAAGGTAGCGGTCTTTGCCGGTCTATTGCGCGTGCTGGATTCGGCGCTGGCGCCGCTCACGCCGCAGTGGTTCTCTGTTCTCTGGGCGCTGGCGGTGCTGACGATGATCGTCGGCAATCTGGTCGCCGTCGTGCAGAGCAACATCAAGCGGATGCTGGCCTACTCCAGCATCGCCCAGGCCGGCTACGTGCTGGTCGGCACGATCGCCGGCGGTACCGATGGGCGCTCCGCCACGATGTTCTATTTGCTCGTTTACGCGCTAATGAACCTCGGCGCTTTCGCCGTGGTGGCTGCCCTCGCCCAGCGCGGCGAAGAGGTCTTGAATATCAGCGACTACGCGGGCCTAGCCCGCCGCCAGCCGGTGCTAGCGGCGCTGATGGCCCTCTTCATGCTCTCCCTGGCCGGCATTCCGCCCACGGCCGGATTCATCGGCAAGCTCTACCTGTTCGTGGCCGCGGTGGAGTCCGGCCATGCCGAGCTGGTCGTGATCGGCGTGCTGACCTCCGCCGTGTCTGCCTTCTACTACTTGCGCCTGGTGGTGCTCATGTACATGCGTCCGGTAGCAGAGGGCGCTCCCACCCTGCCGCGCATCGGCTATCCCGTAGGCACGTTGCTGGGCCTCGTCGCCATCGGCACGTTGCTCTTCGGCATTGTGCCGGCCATTATCTTGGGGCTGGCCCAAGGATCAATCGCGACGGTGCTGCCGTAACACGGCGTGCTGCTATTATCGTGCTCCGTGAACAGCTACCTCGGAGCGAATCGTGGACGTCGCCATCGTCGCCGACGACCTCACCGGAGCGGCCGATTCGGCGGTCGAGTTCACCGGGTTGGAGCGGCAGGTCCAGGTCGTCCTGGGTGAGCCGTTCGGCCACCACGCCGGCGTGGTGGCCGTCGATATCGACTCGCGCGAAATGCCGGCGGCGGAGGCAGGGCGGCGGGTGACGGCGGCGGTCACAGCGCTGGCGCCGCCGTCCCCAGCGCTGTGGTTCAAGAAGCTGGATTCCACCCTGCGTGGCAATGTTGCTACGGAGTTGATGTCTTTCGCCGCGGCGGTCGGTTGCTCCTTGCTGCTGGTTACGCCCGCCTTCCCGGCGCAAGGACGCGGCATCGTCAACGGCACACTTTGGAGCGAGGAGCAGCATCGCGACGGCCATCAGGTGTTGCCGCACTTGCCAACGTTAATCGGTCTGGAAGGGCCGACGCCGCTGGCGCTGCCGCTGGCGCTGGTACACAAAGGTCGGGCGGTGATCGAGGCACGCCTTAGGGACGCGCCGCTGGGGTCGCTCGTTGTCGCCGATGCTGTGGCGGATGCCGACCTGGACTGTCTGGTCGTTGCGGCGCAAAGGACTGGAGGTCGGGTTGCCTATTCCGGTTCCGCCGGCCTGGCGGCAGCCCTCGGGCGGGCGCAGGGGGCCGCCGTGCGCGCTGCACCGATGGTGAGCGCTCCCGCCAGGGTGCTGCTGATCGTGGGCAGTAGGCAGCCGGCATCCCGCCGGCAGCTCGCCCTTGCCGCCGGCCACCTTGGACCACCGTTCGTCGTACCGATGCCGGAGACGGCGCGCCAGGCAAAGGCGTTCCACCGCGCCGAAATCGAGCGGACCTTCCGGCAGCACGGTGCGCTGATCCTGGTCACTCCGACAACGCCGGTGAATGATTCCCGCGCCGTGGCGGCCGGCGTTGCCGCCACGGCGGTGGCCTTGATCGACCGGTATGATCTCCAACGTATCTATTGCACCGGAGGCGAAGTGGCGCGCGCGGTGTGCGATCGGTTGGGCATCCGGCGATTCGCTGTGGAAGGGCGGGTGCTGGACGGAATGCCTGCTCTGCGAGCACTTGATGGAACGCCGGGATTGGTGTTGGTGACCAAAGCGGGCGGCTTCGGCGGCGATGATAGTCTGCTCCGAGCCCATCACTATCTTGCCGCGATAAACGCCGACTAACGGCGTCTCGCCTGCGGTGGCAGCGCTATTCTTGACGCCCTTCCAACGGCTGCTAGAATCCGGTAATGCCAGGACGCCCCTCCCATGGAATGACCGCCGGTAGCGATGCAATGGCAGCCGCAGATGGTAGACCGACGCGGAATGGCATTGCATGGGGGCGTGTCGCCCACCGAGGAGCGTGCCGCTTCGGTGCGGCGCGATCGGCGCGCCTCACGTTCGTCGCGGGGAGGG
>JBPCLN010000256.1:0-6615 GCA_051003235.1 Chloroflexota bacterium
GATTCCATCGCCAGGTGGCCCAGCAAGAGGGCGCGCGCCTTGGCGACCTCCGCCTCCGTGCCGGCGACGGCGAGGTCTTGAAACTGTTCAAGGATGGCATGCATAGCGTCGTCGAGGCGGTCCGCCGGCACACCCGCTTCGACACGGATGGCGCCGGCGTTGGCCTGGGCCGTATAGCGACAGCCAATGCCGTAGCAGAGGCCGCGCTTCTCCCGCACTTCGACAAAGAGCCGAGAGGTGGCGCCGCCGCCGAGCACTACGGCGGTGAGACTGAGGCCATCGGCGTCGGGGTGCCCGCGCGGCACGGCCGGGGCAATCAACGAGAGATAGGCGAGGTCCGCCTTCAGCGGCGCCGCCGCCACTCGCCCACTGCCGAGCGCCGGCGCTGCCGCTCGTACCGGCGTACCGCTCACCCACCCTGCCGTGGCCACAGCCGCCTCCGCCATGTCGAGGGCCGCCGCCGGGTCACCGGGCGTAGCGATGGCGAGCGCTGCGCCGCCGGCGCGGAATCGATCCTGGTGGAGTGCTGCCAACGCCTCACGCTCCAGGCGCGGGACGGCGCGCGCCATCTCTTGGGAGGTGCGACCTTCCGGGCTGTCCGGCCACACGAGTTTGTCGGCCAGATCACTCGCGCGGCTAGCCGGTACCGCCGTGGCGGCGCGGAACTGGCCGGATAGGCGCCGCCGTTCCACGCCCAGCACGCGCTGGTCCAGCCGCGGGTTCGTGGTGAGGTCGACCAAGGCGGTGAGGGCGGCCGCTAGTTCATCCACCGGCACGCTCGCCACGATGGCGGTCAGGTCCTGGTCGGTGCCGGCGTTGTAGACGCCGCCGAGCGTTTCCAGATTCATCGCCAGTGCTTCGGCGTTAGGGAAGAGGCGGGATCCCTGGGTCAGCAACCGGCCAAGCAACAGCGAGGCGCCGAGCGGGACCGTTCCTGTTTCATCGGTCGTGCCGCAGGGGAGGGCGACGGCGATCGTGGCCAGCCCGCCGTTGCAGGAGGAGACGATGATTTCCAGGCCATTCGCCGCAGTTCGGCGGACCGGCGCCAGGACTTGACTGGTGGTGGTCACGATCACTATCCCTACGCTGCCTGGGTGGTTACGACGCGGGCAAGGGCTTCGAGGTCGGCGTCGGGCCCGGCCAGAGCGAGCCGTAGGCGCCCTGGTGCGAAGATCTGCTGGGCCAGCGTCAGCAGGCGTTCCGGTGTCACCGTCTCCAGTTCCCGGAGGTCGTGCAGGGGACCGTACTGCGTATCGCCCATAAGGGCCTGATGGCAAAGCTGAATGGCAACCTCCAGCGGACGTTGCCACTGGCGCAGGGTGTCGCCCCGGACGTAGCCGGTGGCGCGGCGAAAATCGACCGGTGTGGCGACGCTTTGCAGACGGCGCACGATAGTGAGTAACCCCTGCGCCGCCGCCACCACGTTAGTCGGTCGCGTCGAGCCATTGAGACCGAATACGCCGGCATCCCGGTTCAGCCAGGCCAGAGCGCCACCGCTATGGAGCAGGCCGCGCCGCCGGACCAGATCGCGGACCACCAGCGAGCCTTCGCCCTCTCCGGCCAGGGCGGCCAGAACGCTGAGGCCGGCTTGATCGAGGTCCCGCCAGGGACCAACGGCAGCGCCCAGCGCGACCACCGTCTCCTGGCGTCCATCCATCCGTTCGAGCCGCACCGGTCCGCCAGGCGGGAAGGTCGGCGCGGAGGCCGGCGGGATATCGGCGGTTGCGCCCGGCCAGTGCCCAACGGCCTTTTCGATCAGGGCCAGGGCCTCCTCCAGCGTCAGGTCGCCGGCCAGGGCAAAAGTTGCCTTCGCTGGGCGGTAGTGGACCTGCCAGTAGCGGCGCACATCCGCCGCCGTCACCTGTTGGAGCGCTTCCGGCCGGCCGATAATCGGCCGGGCCATCGGGCTATCCTGCCAGGACGCCTGCTCCAGGGCCCGCGACACCCGCTGGCCGGCGCTATCTTCCGACAGACCGATCTCCCGGATCACCACCGGGCGTTCGTCCTCCACGTCCTCCTGCCGGAAGAGGGGACGGACCACCAACTCGGCCGGAATCTGCGTCACCAGGTCCCGGTATTCCAGCGGGGCGGAACAGATATATTGGGTGTAGCTTTTACCGGTGAAGGCGTTGAAATCGCCACCGACTGCTTCAATCGCCTGACCGATCGCCATGCTGTCGCCAAAGGCGGCCGTGCCGCGGAAGACCAGATGCTCCAGGAAATGGGAGATGCCGGCCCAGGCGTCCGGTTCGTCGGCCGAGCCCACGTCAACCCCCAGGCTGGCGCCGATGGCGACCGCCCCCGGAATACGCATGTGGATCACGCGCAACCCATTGGCGAGGCGAGCTGTCTGCGGTTCCTGGAGACCGTTCAGTGCGGACTCCGTCATTGTTTCCACGCTCCTTGTCGGCGCTCCGGTGCTTGCTCCACGATGGTAGATGCCGCCCGAGCATACCACCGGCGTGGTCCAGATCGATACGCTATACTCTTGGCCGGCGCACGAAGCATTGGGCGCCGATGGCCGTTAGGGGAGCAACGAGATGGCGCAAGACGCGGCGACGCCGGTAGCCTCGGTGGTGGCGACGTGCCCACGGTGCGGCTCGGCGCGGATGCAGGCGCGCCCTATCGTCTATGCCGACGGGACGGTGCCTGCCAATATGTGCCTGGAGTGCGGCTATTTCGATCTGCAACAACTGCCCACGTACATCTCCCCCCAGGTCACCACGAAGGTTGCTACGGATAGCCGCCGCCTGCCCGCCGGGAACGTGTTGGGCATCGCCCGCCAGGCCGGCGTCATCGATGATGCGCACGGCGACCACGCCACACCCATTCCCGCCCCGGAGCACGCTTAAGTCGACGTTCAACGGCGAGTCGATCGGCGCGGTCCCGGCGGCGCTTTTGGCCGACAGGCGCTGACGGGAGCGGCCTGGCTGAGCGCAGTGACCCTGGTCAACGGCATGGTCGGGGCGGTCGTGAATATCTTCCTGGCGCGCCGGTTGGGGCCGTTGCCTATTGGCACTTATGCGCTGGCGATTGCCGCCAGCGATCTGGCGGCGTTGCTGGTGTCGTGGGGCGTGGACACCTATCTCGTCCAGTCACCGGAGGACGACGCCGAACAATTCGGTACGGCCTTGACCTTTGTCTTGCTCCTCGGCGGCGCCTTTCTGGCCTTGACCGCGGCGATGGTCCCCTTCTTCCTCTGGCGCCAACAGCCGCTTGTGGCGGCCCTGCTCGCCGGGTTGGCCGTGCAGCGCTTGCTCCTGCTCAACGGCAGTTGCTATAGCGCTTTGCTACAACGACGTTTTCAGTTTGGTTGGCTGGCGTTCGTCCAGATTGTCACCGGCATGGTCGAGCATCTGGTGGCGGTTGTCATCGTGCTGGCCGGCGGGGGCGTTTTCGCACTACTGGCGCGCGACCTGCTCGACGCCGTAGGCTTGCTGATCGGGGGACGCCTGATCAGCAAACGGCGCTACCGCCCCGAGTGGCGGCCGACGGTGGCGGCCGACATGCGCCGTTTCGGGTTCGCGGTCTTGCTGAGCCAGTCGGGGGAACTCGCCGTCCACCGCCTCGACAGTGCGCTGTTGGGGGTGGTGTGGGGCACACGCGAACTGGCCTTTTACGAGGAAGCCTTCAAGTTGGCGCACGTGTCGGTGCGGATTAGCCAGCCGGCCCTCAGCCAGGTGGCGCTCCCCGCCTACGCCCGCCTGCGCGAGGATCGTGATCGCCGTTCCGCCACCTTTCGCAGGATTCAGTCCGGCGGGAGCTATGCCCTGGCGCCATTCTGTCTCATGTTGCTCCTTTTGCCCGAACCACTGGTGCGCCTCCTCTTTGGCAGCCAGTGGCTCGCGGCCGTGCCGATGGTCCGCGCCTTCGCCGGCTACGCTCTCCTGGCGCCGTTCTTTGAGCATCTGCGCCAATTGCTGTTGGCCCAGGGCAATGCCGGCGCCGTTGCCCGGGCCAAAATCGTGCAACTGGGCGTCTTCCTGCCGGTGATCGCGGCCCTGCTTGCCCGCTGGGGTGGGGTGGGCACGGCTATCGCCGTGGACGCCGGTGTCCTGGCGGCGCTGGTGATGGCGGCTGCGGCAGCGCGGCGCTACCTCGCCCGCCCGGCGGCTTTCGCGCGGACCTATGGGCCGGCGCTGCTGGCGGCACTCGGGGCAGCAACGGCAACGCTCAGCGCAGGGCGATATGTCCCGCCGCTCGCGCAATTCGCGGTGCTGCTCGTAACGTATGGGATGATCTTGCTCGGGTGTCTTCTCGTTTGGCGAAGCTAGCCGTTACGAGGCTCCCAGAGGTCTTCCAGGACACAGTTCCAGGTGAACTTAAACTCGTCGGCGGGGTCGTAGGGGTGAGATTGGAAGTTGGTGACGATCAATTCGGGCGGCCGGAGCGCCTTCCAGCCGTGCATGACGCCGGGAGGAATCTGAATGAGGCGCGGTCGGTCGAAGCCGGCGAATAGGGCGTTGACGTGCTGAAACGTCGGGGAATCGGCGCGCAGATCGACCAGCGAGACCTGGGCCTTCCCGCGGGTGATGACGAACTGGTCGGTATGGATAGCGTGCAGGTGCCAGCACTTAACCACGCCGAAATCCGTGACGCTCTGGTAGGCGTGTTCCGCGCGAATGATGCCCTGGGGGAGCCAGGTAGCGCTCCAGAGCTCCGTCAGGCTGCCGCGCCCGTCCAGATGCACCGTGAGGTCGCGCACCAAGACGCCGGCGATGGTGGCCGCGCCGGCGCGCTGTGTTTGCAGGTCCAGGCCCATCAGCCAGGGCTCGTCGATTGCCCCGATCGCACGTACCTCGGTCAACAACGTCCCTTTCCTTGAGCGGACCAAGTGCTGCTGCGGCCCCACGCGCGTAGCCCGATCATCTTCAGCCGCTGACCATACCATGTCGGCGCGTTCCTGCTGGTGACAGCAAGGGATTACCACGGGCTGCGCGGTGTCGAGGCATCGACAGTCGAACGGTAGGCAAGAGCTTCAGTGACGCTCGCGGGGTTCACAGTTCAGGCTCCGCTCTGACAAGGCCAGGGATGGAGTCAAAGTCATGGTCATAGCTCAAGAGCTCGGCGCTGCCGAGGCGCTCGGCGTGAGCTACCAGTAAGACGTCGTCGAAGTCCAATTTTGGCCAGGCGGCCCAGAGGTCGAGGGCGCGAAGATAGGTGCGCTTAAAGGGCAGCTTCAAGCCGCGCACCTGCAAGAGCGGACCTAGCCGCTTCGCGATCTCGGTTGGTGGGAGCCCATACTGACGGGGAGAGCGCAAAACGTAACAGACGGAAGCAATGATCGCCTCCAGGGTGGTGGCCTCTTCCTCGCCGGCCGCCAGACGCTCGAAGAGCGAAGCGCAAGCGGCGGCTTTGCCTTTTTCCCGCGCGGTGTCGGCTCGGACCAGGGCACGCAAAAAGATGTTCGCATCAAGCAGTCTCATTGGTCGCGCAGTTGGCCCGCCTCGCGCTCTGCCGCCTCTTCATGGGCAGCCCGTTCCGCCTGAATTAGATCCTCCGTATCGGTCGACGGCACGACGGAGCCGAATACCTGGGCGAGCGTGAAGGAAGCGGCCTGGACCCGTACCGTGTCGCCTTCCAGTCGAAGGGTAACCTTGCTTTTGGGCATGATGCCAAGTTCCCGGCGCAGATCCACCGGTAGAGTTATTTGTCCCTTAGGGCTGACGCTGCTCACAAACTCTCTCATATCCGTACCTCTCCACTAATGTACAACGAGCACAATAAGGTTGTACGAAACAATTGTTCATTTGTCAAGAGGACCAACGCGCCTGCGAGAGCGGTCGACGAAAAATCCCGTTTCAGCGCCCCGTAACTGGCGGTACACTCCCCTAGATTAGCGGAGGGAAGGGCGCGAAGATGGGTACGGCCGGGAAGACGGCGGAAAAAGGGCGCGCGGCGACCACCGGCGTGCCGGCCGTCTCGAGCCGGAGGTTGGAGCGCGCCGCCAAGCGCGTCCTCGACCTAGTAGGCGCCGGCGCCACCCTCGCCGGTTGCAGTCCGCTGCTCGTTGCGGCCGCGCTCGCCATCAAGCTGACCGCACCGGGCCCCATACTCTACCGCTGGCCGATCGTGGTCCAAGGGGGTCGCCCCGTGCGCAGTTACAAGTTCCGGACCATGGTCCCCAACGCCGACGCCCTGAAGGCGCAGTTGCTGGAGCGGAATGAGATGCGCGGTCCCGTCTTCAAGATGCAGAACGACCCGCGCGTGACGCGCATCGGCACGTTGCTGCGAAGGCTCAGCATCGACGAATTGCCGCAACTGGTCAGCGTGCTGAACGGCGACCTCAGCCTGGTCGGACCGCGCCCGCCCTTGCAAAGCGAATACCGGCACTTCACGGTGGGGCAGCGCGGCAAGCTGCAGGTGAAACCCGGCTTGACCGGTCTCTGGCAAGTGAGCGGGCGCAACCGGATTAGCGACTTCGAAGAATGGCTGGCTCTGGACTTCGCCTACATTCGCGATTGGAGTCTGCTGCTGGACCTCAAGATCCTGCTCGCGACCGTCCCGGCCGTGCTGCACGGCGCCGGCGCTGCCTGACGTCGCACGGTGAAACGCCTCCTCTTGATCATCGGTTTGCTCCTGCTCTGCCTGGAGCTCGCCGGCGCTGTGCTCCTG
>JBPCLN010000257.1:0-4910 GCA_051003235.1 Chloroflexota bacterium
ATCGGCGCCGTGCTGGCCCATGCGCCGTCTGATCTGTCGCCGCCGCTGCGTCGCCTCCTGGTGAATATCGATCTGGCGTCGTCGCGCATGGCGAGGCTGGTGGACGATTTGCTGGAACTGACGCGGCTGCAGGCGGGACGCGTGCAACTGCGGCTCGCACGCACGGACTTGTCTGCACTGGCCCGCCGCGTCGGGAGCGCCATCGAGCCGCTGGCGGAGGCCAAGCGCCAGCACCTCGTGTTCGACCTGCCGGAGCAGCCGGTCTGGCTGTCGGTCGACGCCGAACGTCTGGAACGCGCGCTCTTGAACCTGCTCGGCAACGCCCAGAAGTACGGCCGGGAGGGTGGGCTGATTCGCCTGTGTCTGGCCCAGCGCGACGGCGCGGTGGTGCTGGCGGTCAGCGATGACGGGCCGGGTATCCCGCCGGGAGAGCAAGCGCGCATCTTCAATCGCTTCTACCGGGTCGCCGGCACGGCCGGCAATCCGGGCAGCGGGCTGGGCCTCCCCATCGCCCGCGGCCTCGTGGAGTTGCATGGTGGACGGCTCTCCTTGGAGAGCGCGCCAGGCGAGGGCAGCACCTTCACCATCACGTTGCCGGTGATCAAGGCTGGCAAGGAAGCAGTCGAATCTCCGGGCCGGCGAACAGCCAGTGAGGGAACAACCGCATGAACATTCTCGTGGACGACGATGATCCCCAGATGCGCGAAGTCTTGACGATCAGCCTGGAACTGCACTCGCAGGACGCCACGATTGTTGCCGCCAAGGACGGCGAGGAAGGGCTGCGGCTGTTCGCCGAACATGGTCCGGATATCGTGCTGCTCGACGTGTCGATACCGGGCAAGGACGGCTTCGCGGTGCTGCAGGAGATCCGCCAACGTTCAGATGTGCCGGTGCTGATGCTGACGGCGCGGGGCGAGGAGACGGCGCAGGTGCGCGGCCTGGAGCTTGGCGCCGACGACTACGTGGTCAAGCCCTTCAGCCACCTGGCACTGCTGGCGCGGATCAAGGCGGTGCTGCGCCGGGCGGAGTTGCCGCCGCCGATACGCGCCTTGCCGGACTTCACGGCGGGCGGCCTCGCTATCCACTTTCAGAACCAGGAGGTGACGGTGAGCGGACAGCGCGTCAACCTCACCCCCATCGAGTACAAACTGCTCTATCACCTGGCACGTAACGCCGGCCGGGTGCTGCCCCAGCAGACGCTCCTGAACCGCGTCTGGGGGGAAGACTACGACGCCACCAGCGACTACCTGAAGGTCTACATCAGCCGCTTGCGGGCCAAGCTGGAACCCAGCGGCGACGCCCACCACATCGAGACGGTACGCGGTCTGGGCTACCGCTTTGTTCGCCCGAAGGACGCGGCCGGGAGATGATCGGCAGGGTGCACCTGGCCGCGACGGTTCAGAGCGACGTGCTTGGAGTTGGGTGGGAGCGTGAGGAGGGCCGCGAATGCGGGCCCAGAGGGCGCCCAGTCGTAGCCGTCCTCACCGCCTACGGCGTCACATTGAGCACCCCGGCGGCGCCTAGCATCATGTTGCGCATGGCGTGATCGACAAAGATGTAGCGACCCGGTTCCGGGATGGTTAGATCGAGGACGACGCCCTCACCAGGGGCCACACTGTAGGTCGACACGCCAGTCAGGACGTGTGCCGGATCGCCGTCAGGATAGACGGCCTGGAAGATCGCCCCGACCACGTGGAAGGCGCTCGGCAGGCTGGGCCCGGCATCAACCACGTAGAGTCGGACACGCTGGCCTGCCTTGACGGGCAGGGGGTGATCCTTGTACTGGTTGGCGACGCCGTTGAAGACGACTTCGTCCGGGGTGACGGCGTTCATCTTGGCCATATTCGGCGCCATCAGTGTGCCCTGGGCCTGTTGGGTATACCATTCGCCCTGGACGAGCACATAGCTGGCCGCCGCCGGTGGCAGCGGCTGGGCCGGATCGACCACGATGGCGCCGTACATGCCGTTGGCCATATGAGCGAGCACCGGCGCCGTGCCGCAGTGGTAGATGAAGGCGCCGGGCGTCTGGGCGACGAAGGAAAACTGCAGCGACTGGCCGACCAGGACATCGCGGTAGGCAATGTTCGGGGGG
This sequence comes from Chloroflexota bacterium, assembly GCA_051003235.1. Classification (GTDB taxonomy): domain Bacteria; phylum Chloroflexota; class UBA4733; order UBA4733; family UBA4733; genus UBA4733. The sequence continues at coordinate 2,093 of JBPCLN010000257.1, forward strand.
ACGTCGGCGGCATGGAAGTCGATGGAGTGTGCCATGTGCCCGTCGTTCACAAAAGTGACATTGACGGTCTGCCCCTGGCGCACGTGCAGGATCGGGCCAGGGACGGTGCCACCGAACGTCCAGGCCTGGTAGCTGACACCGCCGGCAATACTCACGGTCGTGTCTGTGGCTTTGAGCGTCACATCCACGCTGTTCCCCGGACCAAGCAGCGGCGGCAATGCAGCGTCGCGCGCCTGGGTCACCGGCCCCGTGACGAGGTTGAGCGGCGAGACGGCGGCAGCAGCGTTGGCCGGGGTGGCCGGTGCCACGTTCAGCGTACTCTGCAAAGTGGCGCTCAGGACGCCAATGGTGACGAGGATGGCAGCAATCGCGGCGCTCTGGGCAGGCCAGGAGAGTCGGGGCAACGGCGCCACGGCTGACCGTGCCGGCGCCCATTCGGCCACCCGCTGCCAGGCCGGCCAGCGGCGCTCCAGGTAGTAGTCGACGCTGTAGGGGGTCGGCCCGTCCTGGCGGGTGAACACGATCAGGCCGAAGAAGACCAAGACATAGATAAGCGACGGGCCAACATTGGTGGCGCCGGAGGTGTAGGGACCGCCAAAGCCACCGGCCGTGGACCAGATCAGCAGACTGAACACCGCGCCGAGCACGTACACCGCCTTGCGGACCAGACCGAACAGTAAGCCGAGCGCGATGGCGGTTTCCACCAGGCGGGTGGTCAGGACGAAGACGCCAGCGTGGGGCGTGACCAGCGCCAGCCAGGATTGGAACCAGGGGGCCAGCCAGCCGGGCTGGCCTTGGCTGGCATTTTGCAGATAGCCCACATAATGGGCGGCAAAGCCGGGCTGCCATTTCATGAAGGCATCGATCGCCCAGACGATGCCGAAAGCGGCACGCACGGCACCGTTCGCAGCAAATTGCCAGTTCGCCGGCGATGGCGGGGAGTCCGGTCCCCCCGCCACCGCGGGCCGTTCAGCAACCATCACCATGTTCAAGATTCCTTTCCCTATCCATCCGTTTCAGCCGGGACCTGGCTCGGGACGCCTGCTGCGCGCGTCGCTTGGCCGGCCGCGGCCGGCGCGGTCATGCCGGCTTCGCGGCGCTGGGGGACTACCACGGCTGCAGGCATGGCCTACTCGGGCAGCCGCCGGACGTCCGAGTCCCCGTTCCCGTGCATCGCCCAGATAACGAGGAGCGCCATGGCGGCAAGCAGCAGCACGACCAGCGCACTCCACAGCAGCCATGCCGTCGATACGCCACCGTACCCCAAGCCCATCATCACGTCGCCTCCTGACACCAGTGTTCGCATACCGACCATAGTGGACTATGACCCGAGTTGGTCAATACGACGGCTGCGAGCGGTAAACGTCCGGTAAAAATGGGCGCGGGGACCGGTGCTGCGCTGCGGTATGGAAACGTGCCGGCCGCTGCTGGCGGGCCGTCATCGTGCCAGACGTGCCGCACGGCGCCGATTGCTGGCCGTGGTCGAGGGTCAGCATCCGTTGCCGCGCGTCCGGGTCATTTACCCGCCATTTACCAACGCCTACGCTCTTTCTAACCTTTAGCCGTGATCCTTACGTTCAGATGCCGGAACCCACGTGGCGGGAGCCGGCAGCAGTGACGGGAGATTCGAGCATGGCAACGATGGTTACAACCCCTCAGGAGACGCAGATACCCGATCCGCCGCTAGCGCGGTTCCTGTTCGCCGACCGGCGGATGGCGCCGTTCTGGTTGATCGTCCGGCTCTATGTCGGTTGGCAGTGGTTCACCGCCGGCTGGGGCAAGCTCACCGGTGCGGAGTCCAGTTGGGTCGGCGCCAATGCTGGCAAGGCGATGGCCGGCTTCGTGGCAGGGGCGCTCAAGCAGACGACCGGCGCGCACGCCAACGTCCAGCCCTACTACGCCTGGTTCTTGCAGCACCTCGTGCAGCCCTACACCGTCACCTGGAGCTATGCCATCACCTTCGGTGAGATTCTGGTTGGTGTGGACCTGATCCTCGGCCTGTTCACCGGCATCGCCGCCTTCTTCGGTGGGCCGATGAATGCCAACTACCTGCTTGCGGGTGCGGTCAGTACCAACCCGGCGCTGTTCATCCTGGCGACGGGTCTGGTCCTCGCCTGGAAGGTCGCCGGCCTGTTCGGCCTGGACGGCTTCGCCCTGCCGCTGTTGGGCGTCCCCGGCACCCCCGGCAAGCTCCTCCGCCGTCAGCCGGCAACCGTTGCCACCAAGGCCCCGGCCGTCTAACCGGAACGGTAGTCAGGGAAGCGGGCGCCCTCCAACCGGAGGGCGCCCCCTCTTGGTACTCCTCGGACAATAGCGCCACGGATGACGCGAGGCGGCGGCGTGCCGGGCGTCAGGGCCGGCACGCAAGCAGACGGTTAGATCCACTGACCAATTGCTTGTCGGAGGATGGACAATCGGAAAAGAGCCCCACATGAAGGCGGTCGAGGTCTTGCGGGCGGAGCACGACGGCGTGCTGATCGTGCTCGCGGAGTTGGAGCGCGCCGCTACGGCGGCGGAATACGCTGCCCCTATGCCACGCGGCATCTTTACCGACATCCAGGAGTTCTTCTCCGTGTTCGTGGACCGCTGTCACCACGGCAAGGAGGAGGCCGAGGTCTTCCCCGGCTGGGCGAGGGTATGCATGCGGCGGTGGTCAAGGCGCTTGCCCAGGAGCACGGCGCCGGGCGGCGGACTAAACTCAAACCGCAATGGGATCTACACAGCAAGCGTGCTGTGACTTGGTGAGGTCGTCAGCCGTCGCTTGGAGGGCAGTGCGGCAGCGCTGGATGGCCTCCTCGGCGCGGTTCGCGACGGTGGA
>JBPCLN010000258.1:0-20379 GCA_051003235.1 Chloroflexota bacterium
GCACCGTGCGCACCTATGATCCGGAGTTGCGGCAGATGCTCGCTCAGCGGGTACAGGAGGTGGCGACCGGCGTTGCCGGAGCGATGCGCGCCGAGTGCGTCTGCCAGTATCAGTTCGGCTACCCGTCGGTCGTCAATGACCCGGCTATGACGGAGCTGGTGGCCGCCGTGGCGCGCGGGATGATCGACCCGGAACTGGTGATCCTGGGCGAGCAAGGAATGGGTGGCGAGGATTTTGCCTACTTCCTGAAGCACGTCCCCGGCTGCTTCTTCCGTGTCGGCACCCGCAACGACGAGCGCGGCCTGATCTACGGCCATCACCACCCGCGATTCGACATCGATGAAGCGGCGCTGCCGCTCGGCATCGACATGTTCGTGCGGGTGGTGGAACGCTACCTCGGTACGTGAGGGGGCGGTTCCCGCCGGCCGAATGCTAGCCCAGCGCCGACGAGTCTTCCAGATTGACGGTTTGCCGGTCGGGAGAGGAGAAGGATACCACGATCTGGAGCGGCTCGGCAGTGGTACAGGTGGCGTTATGGTGGACACCGCGCGGCACATGAATCAGGTCACCTGACGCCATGTGCACCACCTGATTGTTGAGCCGGTGGTCGCACTCGCCGGAGAGGACGTAGAGGAGTTCTTCACAGTTGGGATGGTAGTGCAGGGGATTGTGCTGTCCCGGCTTGATAGTCACCACACCGAAGGTCTGCTCTATCCCCGGCACCACCTTTTGATTGGCCATCCAGCGCAAACTTCCGAATGGCGCATCGACGGCCGCAATGTCGTTCCTGCGTACAACCGTGCCCGCTAAGACGTGCTCCGGCATCTGGTCTTTCCCCTTTCCTGGCGGTCCGCCGCGACGACTGTCCTGCGAACGGCAGGATACCGCACGGATTTGCCGGAGGGCGGCCAGGCGCTTGCGGCGATAACGTCATCGCCGCTGAATGCGGAGCAGCCCCGCCTTCGCCAGCCAGAGGAGCGCCAGCATATCGGTTTCGGAACGCACCAGCACGCTGACCGGTTGGGCGCCGCCGGCCAGCAGGCGCATGAGGCGGGCCGGCGTTTCATCGGGGAGGAGCAGTTGGAGTGGCGCCGGCAGAGGCGGGGGCGGGGCCGCGCCGCGTCGGACTTCGACCAGGTCGGCCGGCTGCAGTTGCTGGGTGGCGTAGTGCTGGAAGATCTGCCAAAACGGAAAGCGTTGTGGGGGACGCGCATCCAGGCCGGCAGCCAGCGCCTCCTGCTTGAGCGCGCGCCAGACCGTTTCGTAGCGCCGGACGATCAGCGGCCAGTCATAGGCGGCGGCTCGTAATCGGGCCCGTTCTCCCATCGTCCGGCGTCGTTCCGCGTTCGATAGGAGTTGGCGCAAGCGATCAATCAAGATATCCTCGTCTACCACGACACTCTGGCCGAGCAAGAGATGGTCGCCCATAAAGCCGCCCAACTCCGTCTGGGTCTCCACGGTCGCAGTGCAGGGTCCCCAGATAGTCGGGATAAGGAAGCCGCTGTCGTCGTCCGTCACCAGATCGCGATAGCCGGCCCAGTCCGACACGACCACGGGAAGGCCGGCCGCCATCGCTTCCACCACGGTGAGACCGAACGATTCTTGCACGCTATCGGCCGGCGACACAAAGAGGTCGGCCGCCCAGAACGCCAGGCGCTTGGTAACGCCGGTGAGGTTGGGGAGCAGGTGTGTCACGGCGGCAATGCCGAGCGCGTGTGCGCGTGACCGCAAGAATGACGTGTAACGCTGGCTATCGTCGCCCGCCAACAGGAGGCGCAGGTCTTCGCCGCCGGGGCTACGCGCCAGCAGCGCGAAGGCGCGCAGCAGCACGTCCAGATCCGCCTTATCAAACGGGGAAAGCCGGCCCAGATAGAGGATGTAGCGCCCGCTTTCCGGCAGCGCCAGCAATTGGCGGGCGACGGCGGCAGAGACAGCCGGCGCGAAGGCGGCAGCGTCGATGCCGAGCGGCATGGGTTCCAGGCGGTGCCGCCAGGCGCCCGGCTCCTGTCCGGTCAACTGGCAGAGATGCTCCAGCAGCTGTGCCAACGCCTGCTGAGAGTCGCGAGAGGAACAGAAGAGCGCGTCATAGGGCTGCAGGCCGCTGACGCAGGCGGCGATGAACTGGGGTAACAGGTTGCCATAACTGATGCTATGGTAGGTGCAGGTGCAGGGCGTCGCTTCCGGCGCCAGTGGGCGGACCAGGCCGGCCAGGCGGGCAAGGTGCGGCGTGCTGGGGTCGTGGACGGCCAGATACCGGCTCTCGCTGAGGATGGCGCGCAGCCGTGCCGGCGGCACCAGGCGAATACGGTCCATGGGAATATCCTGACTCGTCAGCGCCTCGCGGTAGGCGTCGAGCGACCCCGAGGGCTCTTCGACGTAGAAGACGTCGTACTGGTCGGCGGAGCCATAGCGTAAGATGGCGCGCAAGGCCTCGCCCGTGGCGATTCGGGCTCCGTTGACCCGCGTCACCGGATCGGTCGCCGGCGGCGGCAGCTCGTTGCCGATCAGGGCAACGCTTTCCATGGCTGCGCCTTTCTCATGGCTCCGGCGCGGTCGGCGCCATTGGCACACTGCCGGGCCGTTCCGGACGTGTTGCCGGCGTGGCGAATGTTAGCACTGGAAGGTGGTCCGTGCGGTAGTCTCAACAGAGACGGACGTGAAGAGCCGGACCATATTGGAGGAGAGCGATGCGCCGATTCACTTTTGTATTGGCCAGCCTGGCCGTCGCCCTGTTCGCCGCGACGCGGCGGGAGAAGGTCGGCGTCTGGCGTGGCATTCCCTATGATTGGCGCTGGCCGAGACCGGCCGTCATTCGGGAGCGTTTCTGGAACCCGAGCAACGCGCGTATTTTCACGCCGAAGGTCTTCGGCTGGGGCTGGTCGATCAATCTGGCGGCGCTGCTCCCCCGATTGGGCGGCTAACGCCATGTCAATGCGGCGCGAGCCGTCCGGCTGGGAACGCCACTACTGGCGCTATGCCGCGGTCGTAGCTATTGTGGTGGGACTGATCGATGGCGGGGCCCAACTGCTGGCCTACCACCGTACCCCTGGCACGAGCCTCGTCGCCGCTGTCGAGGGCGGCGCCCCCTGGTTCCTGATCTGGGGTCTCTTTGGCTGGTGGCGGGCGCGGCGGCGCGGCGAGTAGTGCGGTTCGGCACCACCGATCTCGTCGTTTAATCTCGCCTTCTGAGTGGTCAACCATCGGTGCGCTGGGTAGCGTCGGGTCGCGGCACCCGAACCGGGACGCCCTCTCGTGGGAAGCGCCGGTCAAAAGTGTAGATCCCGGTCAGGCCATGGCTCACGGCATCGACCTGGATCATGGCATCGGCAAAACTGATTCTCCCCGAATTCCGGCAACTCGGCAAGGCGTCGGCCACCAGTGCCTTCTCCGCACCCAGGACGTGTGTGTTGCGCTTTTGAACGAAGGCAAGAGGGCATCGACGATGGCAGTGCGCGGAACGGCGAAGTGGTGGGCCAGGACGTAGCCCGCTTCCGCAAGTGTGACCAGGCCGATGGCGAAGTCCGCCTCGCTATCAATTACGTCCGCCGCCAAGGCGCCAAGGCGTGCATCATTCGGCTTCAGGTACGTGACGATCATACTGGTGTCGAGACCGTTCACTGATCCTCCTCCGAGCGACCCTGCCGGCCCCATCGCTGGTCGACGTGAGCCGCCCAGGCATGCTCTTCCTGCTCGGCGGGCTCCAGGGGCGACGTTCGACCGAATTCACTGAGACTACCGGCGAGGGAACGGTTGTGCTCCGGAGGGAGGAAGCGCATCTCTAGATGGCCGTTCACGACGCGCTGGACCGCTTTCCAGCCAGGGACGACTCCCAACGTTTCGCGTGCCCGCCGGTCGATCACCACTTGGTATTTCGTTCCCACGGTTGCCATACAAGCCGCCAATCGTATAACGAAGTCCCAGTTACGCTACCCTTAGTGTGCTGTATGATACAGTAGTGAGTGTTGCCTGCCTGCGTTACCGGGCCACCAGCCGCACTCCTACGATGGTACTTCCAGTAGTCCGCCCGCGTCGGCTGCAAGAAGGCCAACCGCAGAGCGAATCACCGCACATGGTCATCCTGTCTCCAGTTGGGTCCGCACGGCTGCCGCGATACGTTCAGCTTCCTTTATTGGCGCCAGGTTACTTCCCAACCGCGCGGTACTGAGCAGCTCGAACACAGCCGGCCCGCGTTGCTCTTTTGGTATGTCGGCATGGCGCGGGATCATGTGAAAGTGGATGTGGGCGAAATGCTCGGCTTCGGAGAACTGGCAGAGATAGACCTTGACGGGTTGCATAACCTCACGCATGGCGCGGGTGATGCGCTGGACGAGCGGGCCGAAGGTAGCCGCTTCTTCGCCAGTCAGGTCGGCGAGCGCTTCGACGTGGCGTAGCGGCTTAAGCACAAGCCATCCCGCCAGAGGGATCGGCGCCAGAATGTGCTCCAGTCGCCACAGCAGATCCTGGTAAATGACGCCGCCAGGCGCCGGCAGTTCGCCACGATTGGCGCGACAGGTGCCGCAAGAAGCGTCAAGTGAGGTTTTGTCCATGTTCGATGCTCCTCACCACTACTCAGTTCGACCGGCCGTCCAAATCCTTGAAAGAGTACCGCGTCGGCCCTCGCCATCCGGCTGACGTGAACCGGCTGACGACGCCAGCCGTTACCATGGCTGCGTCTACGGCACCATCAAGTGCTGCAGGACGGCCGCCTGGGATGCAGTGGCGGCAGCGCGGAAGGGGCGGCGATGCAGCGGGCGCGCGGGCGCACCGTAGAACTTCTGGGCCCCTATCTGCGGCCGCAGGCGGCGCGCGTCGCCTTGCTGGCGGCGTTGTTGCTCGGCAACATTGCCTTGCAGCTCATTAACCCCCAGTTCCTGCGCGCCTTCATTGACGGGGCCCAGGCGGCCGCGCCGCTGCACACCCTGTTTGCCGCCGCACTCGCCTACCTTGGCGTCGCCATCCTCAGCCAGCTCTCCTCCGTCGCGGAGACCTATATGGCGGAGCAAGTCGGCTGGATCGCCACCAACCGGCTGCGTGCCGACCTCACCTTGCACTGCCTGTCGCTGGACATGGCGTTCCACAAGCAACACACGCCCGGTGAACTGATCGAACGCGTCGATGGGGATATCAGTGCGCTTGCTAACTTCTTCTCGCGCTTCGTCATCGCCATCCTCGGAAACCTGTTGCTGCTCCTGGGGGTGCTGGTGCTGCTCTACAGCATCGATTGGGGCATCGGCCTGGCCCTGTCCATCCTCACCGCGCTCGGCTTCATCGCCGCCAACGGCTTGCGGGACATGGCGCTGCCCCATTGGACCGCCGCCCGCCAGGCGAGCGCCAACCTCTACGGCTTTTTAGAAGAGCGGTTGGGCGGCACGGAAGACCTGCGCGCCAACGGGGCGACCGCCTATGCCGTGCGGCGGCTTTCCGGCCACCTGCGCGCGCTGCTCCGGCACCAGCGCCTGGCCAGCGTCGTCGGTGGCGCCGCCTGGAGCACCCTCAATCTGCTCTTCGCCTGCGGCCTCGCCGCCGCCTTCGTCCTGGGCGCCACCCGCTATCAGGCCGGCGCCCTCAGCATCGGCACCGTCTTCCTCGTGCTCTACTACACGCAGATGCTCCAGCGCCCGCTGGAGCAGATCAATCGCCAGATGCAGGACTTCCAGCGCGCCGCCGCCGGCATCGCGCGCATCCGTGCCCTCTTCGCCGAGCAGCCAGTCTTGCTTGACGGTCCCGGCGCCGCCTTTCCCGCCGGGCCGCTCGCCGTCGACATCGCCGGCGTGACCTTCCGGTACGACGAGGGGGAGCCGGTGCTGCACGATCTCTCCTTTCACCTCCGGCCCGGACAGGTGCTGGGAGTACTGGGGCGCACCGGCAGCGGGAAGACCTCGCTCTCCCGTCTGCTTACCCGCCTCTACGACCCCGACGGCGGGATGATCCGCATCGGCGGCATCGACCTGCGCCAGGCCACGCTAGCGCAGGTGCGCCGGCACGTCGGCATGGTGACCCAGGACGTACAGCTCTTCCGGGCCAGCGTGCGCGACAACCTGACCCTCTTCGACCCCGCTGGCGATGACGAGCGTCTGCGCGACGTCCTGCACGACGTCGGCCTCTGGTCCTGGTACGAGGCCCTGCCCCATGGCCTGGAGAGCGTGCTGACCCCTGACGGGATCTCCGCCGGCGAGGCCCAACTGCTGGCCCTCGCCCGCGCCTTCCTGGCGGAGCCGGGTCTGGTCATCCTCGACGAGGCCTCGTCGCGTCTGGACCCCGCAACCGAAGCAAAGATCGAGCGCGCCGTGGACCGTCTGTTACGGCGCCGTACCGCCGTCATCATCGCCCACCGCCTGGACACCGTGCGTCGGGCCGACGAGATCATGGTGCTGGAGGAAGGGCGCGTGGTGGAATATGGCTCCCGCCTCGGCCTGCTGGCCGATCCGGCCTCGCGTTTCGCCCGCTTGCTGCATGAGCAGGCGGCGGCAGGCCGGCCGGTCGCTGCCGGCGTCGAAGGGGAGTGAGCGATGCCTGTCTGGTGGTTTATGCTGCGGCTGATCCGCTACCGACCAGGGCTGTACGCGCTCAGTGCGACCCTGGCCAGCTTTTTCGGCTATCTCCTACCGCTGGCGCCAGGCGCCATCATTCGGCGCTTCCTCGACCAGGTCTCCGGCAACGCCCCCGCTGGACCGGGCCTGTGGACGCTAGTGGCGCTGCTCATGGCCGCTACCATCGCGCGTATCGCCACGATGTCCGGCGCCAGTTGGGCGGAGACAACCCTGGATCTCACCGCCAGCGCCCTGTTGCGGACCAATATGTTCGTCCGCATCCTGGAGCGGCCGGGGGCGCGCGCCGTGCCGGCCTCCACCGGCGAGGCGATCAGCCGGCTGCGTGACGATGCCCAGGCGATAGAGCGATTCGTCGGCTGGACGCTCGACCCGCTCGGCGAATTCTCCGTCATGGTGATCGCGCTAATTGTGCTGGTGCGCATCAATGCCGTCATCACCCTGGCGGTGCTGGCGCCAATGGTCGCCGTGATTACCACGGTGCAACTGCTGCGACGGCGCATCGAGCGCTACCACCAGGCGGCCCAGGCGGCCACCGGCGACGTCACCGGCCTGCTGGGCGAGCTATTCGGGTCGGTGCAGGCGATCAAGCTGGCCGGCGCTGAACGGCGTGTCGTCTCCCACTTCGAGCAGATCAACGAAGCCCGGCGTACGGTGACGGTGCGCGACCGTCTGTTCAACGAATTGCTCGGCGCCGTCTCCGTCAACGCCGCCAGCCTCGGCACGGGATTGATCCTGCTGCTGGCGGCGCAGGCGTTGCGGACCGGCGCCTTCACCGTCGGCGATTTCGCCCTCTTCACCCTCTACTTGCAATGGTTGGCCCAGGTCACCAGCATGTTCGGCTACTTCCTCACTCAGTATCGCCAGGCCGGCGTCTCCTTTGCGCGGATGATGGCCCTATTGCCGGGGGCGCCGCCGGCTCAACTGGTCGAACACCGGCCCGTCTACCCGCGTGGCCTGCTGTCGCCGTTGCCCGCGCCGGTCAAGGTTCCGGCTGACCGCCTGATCGCCCTCGAAGCGCGCGGTCTCACCTACCGCTACGCCGGCTCGGCGGGCGGGGTTGCCGGCATCGACTTGCGGCTGCCGCGTGGATCCCTGACCGTTGTCACCGGCCGGATCGGCGCCGGTAAGACGACGCTGCTGCGCACTCTGCTTGGCCTGCTCCCTCAGGAGAGCGGAGAGATTCGCTGGAACGGTGCACTGGTGGCGGACCCGGGCGCCTGGTTCATTCCGCCGCGGGCCGCTTACACGCCGCAAGTGCCCCGGCTGTTCAGCGAAACCTTGCGCGACAACCTGCTGCTCGGCCTACCGGAGCAGCGCGTCGACCTGCCGGGTGCAATCCATGCCGCAGTCCTTGATCGCGACATAGCGGCGCTGGAGAACGGGTTGGAGACGCTGGTGGGTCCGCGCGGCATCCGGCTCTCCGGCGGCCAGGTCCAACGCGCCGCGGCCGCCCGCATGTTCGTGCGCGACCCCGAACTGCTGGTGATGGATGATCTCTCCAGCGCGCTGGACGTGGAGACGGAGCGGGCGCTGTGGGAACGGCTGGCGGCCCGAGGCGGCGCCACCGTGCTGGCCGTTTCCCATCGCCGCGCCGCCCTGCGCCGGGCCGACCAGATCATCGTCCTCAAGGACGGCGGCGTGGAGGCCACCGGCACGCTCGACGACCTGCTGCGCGACTGCGACGAGATGCGCCGGCTCTGGGCAGGTGAGGCAGATACAGGTTAGCGAACCACCGCCAAAGTTAGGTCGAGCAACGGACGAAACGCAACGCTCGGCGAAGGGCATGCGAAGCAGCTCGATTGCCAGTATCATTGCCAGCATCAGCTTCTTCAGTATCGCTATTGTCTTCGGGCGGTCATTGGTCTTTGGCATAGCCCGCAGTGTGGGCGAGTCAGGTGATGGAGAGTGGGGCGGAACGTGTATTTCAAGCAGATCCTGGACGAACACTGCGGTTGCGCCTCCTACGTGATCGCCTCGCGGCAATCCAATGAAGTTGCGATCGTCGATCCGGCGATCGAGACGGCGCAGTACGCGGAACTGCTGCGTGATCGTCACTTCACCCTGCGCTACGTCATCGATACGCACATCCATGCCGACCACGTCTCCGGCGCCCGCAAGCTGGTCGCGGAATGCGGCGGCGAGTTGTGCATGTTCGAGCAGGCGGCGGTGGCCGAACAGATCCCGGCCCGTCCACTCAACATGCTGACGATTGAGGCGACCAATCGAGGTGAGGCTGACGCTCCCGGGGCCATGCTCACCAGCGCACCGTCCGCACTGGAAGTGGACCTGCCGGCACTGGCAGAACGGTCACCGCGCAGCGTCCTGCTGGATGTGCGCGAGCCCGACGAGTACGCGATCGGCCACGTCCCCGGCGCCGTCAACTTTCCGCAGGCCGAGCTGGCCTCCAAGCTGGACGAGATCCCTCAGGACCGTCCGCTCATGGTGATCTGTCAGGGTGGGGCGCGCTCGCTCCGGGCGGTCCAGTTCCTCAAACAGATTGGCTACGACCACGTCGTGAGCGTCGCTGGCGGGACGAATGCCTGGCAGGTGGCGGGGAGGCCGCTCACCGTTGGCGCCGTGGATGCAACACTTGACCCCGGTGCTACCCGGCCGTTTGTCGCCGATTCGGCGTGGACACACGCGGGCGTGCGATAATGGAAACTGATGGGAACCGGCTTATGTTCGGAGAATTGCAGCGCCGCTTGGCGGAACTGCAGACCGGCCAAGTCCAGGCCATCCCGGTCGCCGAGGCGATCACCGAAGCGCGTGCCCGACTCCGGTGATCCGGTTCCTTTCCTACCCGCTGCTCGGGAAGGGTTCCTAGCCGCGGCGGATTGCTATGAAAGCCAAGCGTCGGGGTATTGATTTCCGTTCGTAGCAAGTGTCCCCGCGTTGCACAGAACTTCGCAACATGCGAAGATTCGTAGAGGGCACGGAGCATGCGGATCATCAGCAAGCGTCGACTGCGCGAATTCTGGGTGTTCCATCCACAGGCAGAGTCGGCGTTGCCGGCCTGGTATAAAGTGGTCAATGAAGCTACATGGCCGAATTTCGCTGAGCTTCGGCTGACCTTCCCAAGCGCAGATCAGGTCGGGCGGCTCGTCGTGTTCAATGTCAGTGGCAATCGCTACCGCCTGGTGGCGTTGGTGGACTACCAGTGGCAAAAGATCTTCATTCGCGGTGTCATGCCTCATGCCGAGTACAGCAAAGGAGACTGGAAGGATGACCCTTGGTTTTGATCGCGACGAGTATCGGCGGCTTGTCGAAGTCTTCCCACCGGCGAAGATCAGCGATGGTGTACTGGCCGGCGCGACAGAAAAGCGCATCGAAGAGCTTCTGACCAGTCCCGCGCCTAGCGAGACGGAACGATCCTACGTTGACCTGCTCAGCGACCTCCTGGCGGATTGGGAGGACGCCCAGGTCGACATCCCAGATATCCACGGTGCGGAGTTGGTCAAAATCCTCCTCAAGGAACGGGGGCTACGCCAGCGCGATCTCGTCGGCATATTTTCCACGGAGTCGGTTGCATCGGACGTACTGGCCGGACGGCGCGAGCTGAGCCGTGATCACATTGCGGGACTTGCCGCTTACTTCCACGTCTCGCCCGCCGCCTTCTTCCCGAATCAGCTCCATCAGTCGGCGACCACGCTGCCGGCGGAGCCTCCGCTCGAACCGGCTCGGAAGACTCGACCAGGTGAGCGCGCGATGACACGGCGCTGATGGCACACCTCGGGGCCGACCGCATCCTGGTGCTGGAAGATGGATGCATCGTGGAGGATGGCAGCCACGATGAGTTGGTGGCCCTAGGTGGCCGCTATGCCACGCTCTACGAGATGCAGGCCGGGCGGTACCAGTGAGGGAGGACGCCCCGAAGCAGCACGATTACAGAACCAAGACTAATCGCATCAAGGAATGTCTCACAACGGCGGACTTGCTCGCTGCACACCTGGAACTGTTTGGGCAGGTCGTCGCACGAAAGCGGAGCGGTGTCCCCTACGACCATGTTGCGGAGATACGCAACGCGCAGCAAGGTCTGCTGAATCGCATTGAGCAGATCAAGAATCGGCTAGACTACCAGGGGACTCCCGATGAGGACCGGCCAGCGCTGGCCGAGGAATTGGGGGAGGCGAGCAGGCTTCTGGACTATTCAGAATGGTTCGTGCCACGATGAACACCTATGCCGAACTCCTTGATCGGGCCAAGTGGGCGCAACTATCCCGCACGGAAATCGATCATGTTGCCTGCGAACTGCAGAGCAATCAACCGGCGACCGACCGCTATACGCTTTTGCATATCCTGGGCCGCGCTGGTGCGGTGGAGCACCGCAGTCTGGTCGAGCGCTTCCTAGAGTCCGCCAGCGATCCGATGCTCGCCCAGATGGCCTTGCATATCTTGTGCAGCTACTGGGATATGCCCGATCAATATCTTGATGAACTGATCAGATTCGTGCATGGTGTTTCCTGGGATGGCGATGGGGATGTTCGCCGAACCGCTATCTCCGACACCGGCGAATATCTGCGATCACACGAAGAGTCAAGGCTGCTCCGTGAGATATTGCAGATATTCGAGAACACGGCGGAAACACAGGGTATGCGTGAGGCGGCGTACATTGCCCTGGCTCGCGCGGCGGATCGAGATTGGACAGAACTGCCCTCAGCTGCCCGCCACTTCGACTTGGCGCGTGCAATCGACGCGACCGTCATTTCGGCAGCGAAGCGGCGCCTTTCTGGCCTTGTGCCGTCGTCAACCGCTTCTTAAAGGGGCAAGGCGTACGCGCCGAACGATGCAGGGACAGGGTGAATGCGCTACAGTACAGGTGCATTGCCGACTGCGCCGTTCAGGTTTTGCAGACGGGCAAAGAGAAATGTCAAGGAGGCGACCTTGATCGAGACAACCGTCAACGCGGCCCCCCAATTGGATGCTGCTTCTTTCCGAGACCTGATTACCTACGTCCGGCCGAAGTCGGAGGAGAGCAAGTGGCTGGAGATCCCCTGGCAGACCGACCTCTGGGAGGGGCGGCGCATGGCAATGGCGGAGGGGAAACCAATCTTCCTCTGGGCGATGAACGGCAACCCGCTCGGCTGTACTTGAAACAACGGCGTGGCCGGTCGTGAGCTGGCCTTTAGCGATCCCGAAGTGATCCGCCTGGCATCCGAGCGTTTCGTGCCCATTGCCGAAAATGTCTCCATCCTGCAGTGGGTGCAGGATGCCGAAGGTGAATACTTCCGGCTGGTAGCCGAACAGGGGCACTACGCCGGGCGTACCTTCCCTACCAGCACGCGCCAGGGCTATTACGCTTTCACCCCAGATGGCACGTTGCTGGCGGCGCGCAACTCGCGCGATCCGCGCCAGATGGAGGACATGATGCTGACGGCGCTGCGGCGCTGGTCGGTGTTGACGGATTGTGATGGTCAAGCGCTAACGCCGGCGGTGTTGCCGGACTTCACACCAGCGCTACCCAGCCGTTATCCCGAGGGCGGCCTGGTCCTGCAGTTGGCGACACGGGACTTGCCGCGCGAGGTCGATACCCGCCGCGACGACTGGCGCAAGCAGGCCTGGAATCTGGATTACGCCTGGATCACGCGCGACGAGGCCCGCTCCCTTGTTCCGGCCTCGCTTGCGCCCGGCGCCCGGCAGCAGGCGCCCTGGGAAGTCGTCCGCCGGCTGGCCCGCTTCCACCTGCGCGACTTCGTGCGCGGCGAGCCGCCCTCCTGGCCGGTTGAGGCGATCCGCCAGGCGGAGGTGGAGTCTGTCGTCCAGGGCGTTTCCGGCGACCGGCAGCAATTGGTCCGGCTATCCCTGAGCGGCTCCGTCCGCTTGCAGTGGGAATGGCGCTGGATGGATCGCTACCGGGACGAGGAGCGCACGTCGGAGGCCGGACTCGAACTGGATCTCTCCGGCGAGGCCACGTGGGACAAAGAACAGGAACGTTTTGTCGTCTTCGATTTGCTGGCGGCCGGCCCGCGTTGGGGGGCCAGCCAGCACAATAACCGAGGCGACGACCTGGGACCGGCGCCGCTCGCCATCGCCTTTGTACTCGCCGGAAACGAGCCGCGAGATCGCACGCCGCCGCATACGGTCACGCAGCGCGGGTATTTCAACGGTGGCTGATCCGCTTGACGCGGCCCGCCTCCCCCAGGCGGTTCGGGTCATTCTGGTCCGGCACGCCCGCCCTCGCATCGTGCTGACCCGGCCAGCACCGGAGTGGGACTTGAGCCAGGACGGCATTGACGCCGCCGATCGTCTCACCGCGCTTGCCCTTTTCGAGCACGCCACCGGTCTGTATGCCGGTCCAGAACCGAAGATGCGGTCCACGCTTGCGTCGATCGCTACGGAGCGCGGCGTGCCGGTGGAAGGCGACGCCGCCTTCGCGGAGAGCGGGGCCGCAGGCTGGCTGGCGGAGGGCGTGTTCCTCGCCACCGTTGGCCGCTTCTTCACGACGCCGGACGAGCCCGCCGCCGTCGGCTGGGAACCGGCTGCCGCTGCCGCCGCGCGCTTCGCCGCCGGCATCGACCGCCTCCGCCCCCGCTACGGTCCGGTGGTCGTGCCCGGCCATGTTAATCCGGGTACGTTCGCTGTCGTGTCCGGCGGCCGCGTGCTCACCGCCTACCTTGTCTCGCTCCTGGATTATCCCCCGGAGACCGCCTTCCAGGTTTGGCGGCATCTACGCATGCCCGATGTCGCGGTGATCGAACTGGCGCCGGATGCACCGCCGCGTCTGGTGATACCTTTTGGTGTGCTGACGACGGGCGCCGCCGCGGCGTAGACGCTGTATGTTGGCCATTTACTCCTATCTTCAACTGGCGTAAGATGACCCATTCGCTTCTCCCCGATTGTGCCTCAGCCGGAAAGCAAGCAATGCCGCAAATCTTCGACAACATTGCGGCACCGCTGCTGGCGGTACTTCAGCCGGCGCTGGCGGTCGCCGTCCGCCTAAATGGTGCATCTACCAAGTCATCGGCCGTTTTTGTTCGGCACGCCAGGCGACGGCGCGGAAACCGCCGGGGAGTTCGTAGTTGCACCACCAAGTGTGCCGCCACATTTGGGTAGCGCTTTGTTCATTTATTCGTCATGTATTAGCGCTACCGTTGACATGCACTCCTCGTCATGGGCGGTTCGCTCGCTTCCGCGATCCGGCGACGAAGCGGAGAAGGTCTGAGATGGTTTAGGAGTCGATGCCCGTGCTCGAACGACGAGAGTTCCGTATGCGCCCGAGGGGCGCCATGCTGATTGCCGCGGTCCTGATGATCCTCGCGCTGCCGGCGAGCGCTGCTGCTGCGCCTTCGCCATCATGTGGCGTTGTGACCCACGCGCTGGCGCAGCGAGTCGATGGCTGCCTGGCGTCGCCACAGGTGGAGATCGTTGGGAGCAGTGTCGGGGCACTGGGCGACCGGTTGCACTTCACCATCGCCGGACGAGGTTTCCGCCCGAGTGAACTGGTCATCCTCAAGGGGCACTACGTCCCGCTCCAAGGTGGTCCCGGGCAGGCAGGCTGCCAAAGCCTACCGCTCGGACCGCTGCGCGTGCGGGCGGATCGCCGGGGGGATGTGCTGGCGACCCTAACCGCGCCGAATCCCGGTACAGGCGTGAACGTGGCGATACGGGTGACCGGGGCAGGGAGCGAATCGAGCGCTGTGGCAGTCTCCTTTGTGACCTCCGACTGCTGAACGCGGAAGCCTGGGGAGGAACTGAGTTGGCCGAGAACCTGATTCAGGAGCAACACGAGAACACCGTGTGGTTGTGGCGTGTCGGCGAGAAGATGGCTCGCCGGCGCCGGGCGCCGGACTGGCAGCGCGACTACAACGCGGCGATCAACGCCGCAGTAACGGTCCTGCAGCGCTACCAGTCGATGGACGCTCTCGTCACCGCCTACTACCACGATCGGGTCGATGACTGGCTGGAACCTCTCTGCCGGCGGTCCAGCCGCCGGGAGTTGAACGTCGGCATCGTCCAGGATGCCGCCTACTGGCAACGCCTCCTGCAATTACTCGGCGTGCACGTCCAAGCCAACTAGCCCCTGGGGACTTCTGGACCTTGTCGCTACCTACACTCGATTGGCGCGGTTGCCAACGAACAGGTTGTAGAGCACGACGATGATGGCAATGACGAGCAAAATGTGGATGACGCCACCAGCGATGTGCAGGGCGAAGCCGAGGAGCCACAACACGACGAGAATGACGGCGATGGTCTAGAGAATCCCAGCCATTACGGTTGCTGCTTTCTGCTATTCCGGCGGTGCTGCCAACACAGAGCGTACGCTACAATCGCCCGAAAGGCAATGTCGCAGATGACGGAACGGGAGGAAAGGAATGGCGAGCAGCACCCTCGAGCGTAAGCTCGGCGTCGGCATCATCGGACTCGGCTGGGTGGCTGGGGAGCATATCAAGGCCTATCAGCAGAACCCGCACTGCCGGATTGTCGCCCTCGCCAGCCATAGCCGGGAGCACGCGGAGGCAGTCCGCCAGCAGCACGCGTTAGGCGACGCCCGCATCTATATGGATTACCAGGAGTTGCTCCGTGATGGGGACGTCGATGTTGTCTCCATCTGCTCCAAAAATCATGAGCACGCGGCGCAGAGTGTCGCCGCGGCCGAAGCGGGCAAGCACGTCCTGATTGAAAAGCCGGTCGCCCTGGACCTGGCCGGGCTGCGCCAGGTGGAGCAGGCCGTTACGCGGGCGGGCATCAAGAGTCAGGTGGGCTTCGAGTTGCATTGGAGCCCCTATTTCCAATCCGTCCACCGCATGGTCGACGCCGGCTTCTTCGGTCCGCTCTTCTATGCCGAGTGCGACTACTTTTCCGGCAACTGGGAGCAATGGTACCCAGGCTACGCCTGGGTTAAGACCAAAGAACAGGGCGGGTCGGCCCTGCCGGCCGCGGCCTGTCACGCCGTGGACGCCGTCCGCCAGTTCGTCCGCTCGGAGGCGGTGGAGGTCTTTGCCTATTCCGGCAACTTCACCCAGGTGATGGAGTGGGACCCCACCATCCTCACCGTCATCCGCTTCGCCAACGGCGCCATCGGCAAGGTCGGCTGCGTGCTGGAAGGCAACGTCAAGTACACCTTCAATCTCCGGCTGCACGGGCCGAAGGGCACCTTGACGAATGACCGCTTTCGGACGCAATTCATGGATCCTGGTCTGGAGGGCTGGGCCCACTTTCCCACCACCCTGCCGGACACCCCGGAGGTGACGCATCACCCCTTCCCCGGCGAGATTGACGACTTGATCGATGCCATTCGCAGTGATCGCCAGCCCCTGGTGAACATCCGTGAAGGTGTCAGGACGCACGAACTCGTCCTGGCGGCCGAGCAATCCGCGCGCGAGGG
Source organism: Chloroflexota bacterium (assembly GCA_051003235.1). Taxonomy (GTDB): domain Bacteria; phylum Chloroflexota; class UBA4733; order UBA4733; family UBA4733; genus UBA4733. The sequence goes on from JBPCLN010000258.1 coordinate 15,874, forward strand.
ACGACCGGTCACGCTGCCGCTGGCACAGTAAGCGCTGTCGGTTCGCGATCCGCGGCGAAATCGCTAGTCCGCCCGGACATTAATGGCGTTAGCCTTTGCCGAGTTGCTTTGCCAATTGGGTCGTGCAGAGCTGCTGCAGTTGGCTGAGCGCATCCTGCGGCGTGAGTTGCCCCTGAAAGACCTTGATGTATTGCGTTTGCCAGTTGTCGGAGAAGAATCCTTCGATCGGGTTGACCGGATCGGCCCACTGCTCACCGGCTGTCGTGGCCGACTGCAGATAGAAGTCGATGCCCTGATACTGCTTCGTATCGACCTTTTGAAGAAAGGACTTGCGAGCGCCGAGGAACCCCTCGCCATCGAAGATAATCTTCTCGGCTTGCTCGGAGGTGAGGAATTCGGCGAAGGAGAATGCCTGATCTGGGTGCGGCGACCCTTTCGGCAGCACGGCGAAGTGGCCGCCGGCCGATTGCATCTTCGTCCCTTTGCGGTCGGCGCTCACCGGCGCCCAGGTATAGACGTAGTGCTTCGTCGGCGCTACTTTGGTGAGGCTGCCGGGCGTCCAGTAGCCGTTGATTTGCATCGCCTGGGTGCCGACCACGATGCCCGCTTTTGTACCGGTCCAGGTACCGTTGGTCTTGTGGAACGTCTGCACTGCATCATAGCCACCGGCAGCATCGTAGAAACCCTTGATGGTGATAAGGGCATCGGTGAGCTGGGGATTCACCAGATTGAACTTGCCGGCTCCTTCATCGTAATAGCCGGTGCCCAGACCAAAGGACGGCCCCCAGAAGAAAGGATCGCCGCCGGAAGCCGAGCCGCCCATGGCATCCAGCGGATCAAGGCCGAGCTGCGTGATCGCTTTGGTGGCGGAGTCGACCACCGTCAACTCCTTATGCCACTCCAAAAGATCACCCCAATTGGTCGGCACCTGCGCGGGGTCCAGGCCGCGCTTCGCCAGGAGATCGGTGTTGGCAACCGTGCCCCAGCGGACGAAAGCCTCGGCCGCCGGCACGCCGTAGGTGTGCCCAAGGTACGTACCGAACTTCCAGGAGCTATCGAGCAGGTCCTCGCGCTTGAGCGCCTGACTCTTGGCGAGATAGCTGTCCAGCGCCGTCGCCTGCCCGGTCGCCCAGAACTCCGGATAGGAGAGGTTCCCGACCTCGACATCCGGCGGTGTACCGGCAGCGATGACGGTCGCCAGTTTCTTGGCGACACTGCTTTGCGGCTCGTGCTGCACCTGATAGCCGAGCGCCGCCTGGTTCGCTGCAGCGGCGACTTGATCGAACGTCTGGCCTGCAATGCCACCAGAGCCCCAGCCACTCCACCATGTGATCGTGACACCAGAAGTCGCCGGCCTGGCCGCGGCGCTGCTAGTCGGGGCAGCCGTGGAGCTAACGGTCTGCGTCGCGCTGGTGGCCTGACTCGCTGCGGCCGTGGACACCTGGGCCGTTTGCGTGGCGGTGGTCGGCGCGGCAGTCGTCAGCGCCGTGCTTCCGGTTGCAACGCCGGAACCGGCAGCACTGCTCGCAACCGAGGCGGTCACCGTGGTCGCGGCGCCGCCGCAGGCCGCCAGGAGGGTGGTTGCTCCAATTGCGGCAACCGTTCGGGCACTGCCGCGAAGAAAATCCCGGCGCTTGAGAGGAGCGGACATGGTCTTTCTCCCTGGGAACGCAAACCAGCGTACGGGTCACGGAGACCGCAGCGAGATAACGACACGCGTAGACCAATAGCCTCAGCCGTCGCGCGAGCTTCGCTTCCTCCATGGCGACCGTAGTCTAGACGCACGAGCCAAGCAGCGTCAAGGAGGCGCGGTGGCCACTTCCTTGTAAAGGCACGGTGCGGGCCCATCCACGCATGCGTATCCGCTGCTACGCCTGCGTCCATTGGAGCACTACGCCCATTGCTTCGTCCCGATGGTCGGCCAACAACTGGAACATTGCGGGCGCCTGGTCCGCAGGCACTCGGTGGGAGATGAGCCGTTGCACCGGTAGCTCACCGGAGGCGATGTACTGCAACGTGAGCGCCCGATTCGCCGGTTCGGTCCAGCGATTGGCGGCGTTCGCGTGCGCCGGATGGGTGTTGGCATGTGCGCCGATCAACGTCACCCCGCGCTGGTGGATCTCCTTGTACACATCGAACTGGTCGATAGTGCCCCGCGTACTCCCGAGCGCCACGACCCGGCCTTCACGGGTTGCCAGTAGCAATGCCGGCACCAGGGCTGACGGATGGCCGGTGGACTCGAGCACCACGTCAAATCCTCGCGCGTCGGTCCAGCGCGCCACTTCCTGCCAAAGCGTCGCGTCGTCACCTGGATCGAGTGCGGTGTCAAAGCCGACCGCGCGCGCGAGGTTGCGGCGGCGCTCAATTGGCTCCACTCCCACTACCGGGCGTGCTCCATCCAGACGCGCCCAGAGGCCGGCAAGCTGCCCGATCAGCCCCAGGCCCACCACGGCGACGCACTCACCCAGGGCCAGGGTAGCGCGCCGCACGCCGTTCAGGGCAATGGGTCCCAGCGTCCCGAAGGTCGCCGCCTCATCGCTCACCCCATCTGGAACTGCGACACAGCGCGCAGCGTCGAGTAGTACTGCCGAGGCGTGAGATCCGGCGCCCGAGACGCGGGTACCGGGACGCCAACCCTCCAGCCCGGCCCCAACGGCCAGCACCGTTCCAACGAGGGAATAGCCGGGGCGGAAGGGCTTGTCACGCCAGTCTGTGCTCATGCCCGTGCGGTCGGCTGTGATGGCGGTCCAGTTCGCCAGTTCAGTACCCGTGCTGATGAGTGTTGCTCGGGTCTCAATGAGCAGCTTCCCCGGTGGCGGCGTGTCGGGAAGATCGATCGCCTCCCACTCCAACGTCCGGGGCGCGTAGGCGACAGCACGGCGGGCTTGCATCGGCTACCTCCTGCTGGCGTGGACCGGTCGACGTTGGCAACCGGTAGCAATCACGGTGCGTCTATTCGGCTGACGACACGCCACATAGTACATCGTTGCTCGTGAATGCCGACGATGGGCGCCCCTGAGGCCCCCTCCTTCGTTGCTCTGCGGGACTATTAGGAGCGAGACCCGCGAAGGCGCATGCTGTGGCGCTCGTGACCGGACGGGCGGCCTATTCCGTTCCGCCGTCGGCTTCGTTGAGAATCTGCGGCCTGAGCTGGCTCAGGCGCTGCGGATTTGCCACGATTTCGATGGCGACGATGCGTCCCTCGTCAATCGTGAAGCTGAACGCGACGCGCACACGTCCGCCAGCCGCCCAGACGGCCCCCGCCGCCCCGCCGACGAGCGCCACCTGCAATGGCTTGGCGCGCCCCAGGAATTGCTGCGCCACCGCCTGGGCCCCACGAGCCTCCTTCGGGGCCCGTGCCCGCGCTGCCACCTCGTTGGCGCGCAGCTCCACGTGCGGATCCAGGACAGCGAGCAGCGCGGCGAAGTCGCCGTTGCGTGAGGCGGCGAGGAAGGCTTCGACCACCACACGCTGCGCCGCCAGATCGGCACCCAGTGCCTCGTCCTCCTCCAGAGGCTGCCGTCGCACCCGGCGACGCGCCCGGCTGGCGAGCTGCCGAGCCGCGGTGGACGTGCGCCCGACGAGCGGCGCGATCTCGTCGAAGGGGACGCCGAAGATGTCGTGCAGCACGAAGGCAAGCCGCTCGACGGGACTCAGCGTGTCGAGCACCACGAGCAGCGCAGGGCCAAGCGCATCGGCCAGCAGCGCCTCGTCTTCGGGGTCGCGTCCAATCGACGAGTCCGCCAGGTGCTCGGCCAGCGGCGCCCCATCCAGCGGATCCTCGCGGCGCGTGTTGCGGGCGCGCAGCATGTCCAGGCAGACTCGCGCCACCACCGTCGTCAGCCATTTGCCCAGATGCTCGATCTCGCCCGCACCCGAGCGGCTCAGCCGCAGCCATGACTCCTGCAGGGCATCGTCCGCCTCGCTCGCAGAGCCGAGCATCCGGTAGGCGACCGCACGGAGGTGCGCCCGGTGCTCTTCGAATTGGTGGGCCAGCGGCGCGTATTGGTTCATCGGTCACATTCTATCGTCGCGATTCGTCATAGCTATGACGAGCGAAACCCGGCGGATGTGACCGGGAGAGCACGGCGAGAGGAAGGGGCAACGCCATGAGGATCAAACTAACCAGCGTGTACGTGGACGACCAGGACAGGGCCCTGCGCTTCTACACCGAGGTGTTGGGCTTCGTGAAAAAGGCCGACTTCAGCAATGGCGGCTATCGCTGGCTGACCGTGGCCTCGCGCGAGGAGCCGGACGGCACTGAGCTGCAGCTGGCGCGCAACGACAGCCCCGCGGCCAAAGCGTATCAGCAGGCGCTGTTGCAACAGGGTCAGCCCGCGGCCATGTTCTACACCGCCGACATCAACGGCGACTACGAACGGATCAAGGCCCGCGGCGCCGAGTTCACCATGCCGCCCACCGACGTGACCGCCTCGACCATTGCGGTACTGAACGACACGTGCGGTAATCTCATTCAGCTCACCAAGCTGGCACACCATTAAGGGC
>JBPCLN010000259.1:0-10615 GCA_051003235.1 Chloroflexota bacterium
TCGGGATCAACGTACCACAGGAGTTGCACACCCGCCCGTAGCCAGTCGTGGACCTTATCCAGGACACGATCGGCGCGGTCAGATGGGGAAATGATCTCCACGACGAGATCCGGCACCGTGAACGCCGCAGGCAGGCTGGCATCCTCCCAGGTAGTCCGTCCGCGCCGACAGAACTCGATATCGCTACCGCGGGCGTCGTAGGCACTGCCGAGGATGCGGACCATCGATTCGCCGGTGCCGACGGTTCCGAGCCGGTGTTCACGCACGAAGTTCCCGATGATCCGGCCGAGTTCCGATTCCAGGATGGAATGTTTCCGAGTCGGCATGTCCCACTCCACGATCTGCCCGTCCACCAACTCTCGGAATTTGCCGTCGTCGGGAAACTGCTCAAGATCATCCACCGTGTAGCGTCTGATTGGCGCCGCTGTAGTAACCACGGGTCTACTCCTCTAGCGGGCGGAACGTGCTGGTCTGTATCGCTATGGTACCAGGATCGAGGGAATTCGCCCATGGCCCTGATCGGTCACCGGCGCGCTCAGCTTGCCGCCGCCAGCACTCCGGCCTCCGGAAGCACTTCCGCCTGGAGGCGCTCGGCCTGATCGCTCGCGTTGAGGGCATCGATTAAGGGTTCCAGGTTACCGTCTAATACGTCCGGCAGGCGATGCAGGGTGACGTTGATGCGATGATCGGTCACGCGGTCCTGCGGGAAATTGTAGGTACGGATCTTCTCACTGCGGTCGCCGCTGCCGACCTGGGAACGGCGCGTCGCGTCCTGTTCTTGTTGGCGGCGTTGGGTTTCCTGACTGAGCAAGCGGGAACGCAAGACCGTCATGGCCTTGTTCTTGTTCTTCAACTGCGACTTTTCGTCCTGGCAGGTCACAACGAGCCCGGTCGGCAGGTGGGTGATGCGTACCGCCGAGTCCGTTGTGTTCACACTCTGGCCGCCGTGACCGGTTGACCGATAGACGTCCACCCGCAAGTCTTCCGGCGCAATCTGGACGTCTACTTCCTCCGCCTCCGGCAGCACGGCGACGGTGGCGGTAGACGTGTGAATGCGTCCCGAGGCCTCCGTCGATGGGATGCGCTGCACGCGGTGGACGCCGCTCTCGAACTTCAGACGGCTGTAGGCGTTGCGGCCGTTGAGGCGAAAGATGACCTCGCGGAAGGAGCCAACCCCGCCTTCATTGGCGCTCATGATCTCGCTGCTCCAACGGTGGCGTTCGGCGTAGCGCGAGTACATGCGAAAGAGATCGGCCGCAAATAGCCCCGCCTCATCACCACCGGCGCCGGCCCGAATTTCGACGATGACATTCTTTTCGTCGTTCGGGTCGCGTGGGAGCAGAAGCATCTTCAACTCTTCGATCAGTTGGACCAGCTTCAGACGCCCCGTCTCCAGTTCATCTTTCGCCAGTTCGACATACTCCGCCTCAAGGCCGGGCTCACTTAAGGTCTGCTCATAGCTGGCGACCGATGCCTGCGCCGCACGATACTTGCGATAGGCATCGACCAGCGCTTCCAGGTCGGATTGTTCCTGGCCGTAGCGCTGCAGCAACGCCGGGTTGGTCACGACGTCCGGCTGCGCCAACAATTCTCCGAGTGCTTCATAGCGGGCCTCCACGGCCGCAAGCTTGTCAAACATGGCGTATCACTCCTCGAGACATTCACGACGGGTCGCGGTCCGTATCGTGGAACGCTAGGTCGGGACCGCGACGGCCTCTTCGTGTCTCACCACCGGCGCCTCCGCGACTGCCTCGTCGGATGCCTTGACCGCCCCAAATGCCCGAAGGGCGACGGCGATCTGGTCATCGTCCGGCTCTCGCGTCGTCAAGCGTTGCAAGGCGAGACTCGGCCGGAGCACGGCGCGCACGAGGCGATGGTGATACTGATTGGCGCCCAAGCGCAAGAACTCGTAGGCGATCGCGGCAACGAGGGGGATCAGCACCACCCGCGAGAGGAGCCGCAGCAGGAGCGGCGGTCGACCCAGGAAGGCAAAAACGACGATACAGAGGACCGCCACGACCAGCAAGAAGCCGGTGCCGCAGCGCGGATGCAGCAAGGAATGGGGGCGCACGCCGTCAACCGTCAAGGGTGCCCCGGCCTCGTAGGCGTTAATCGTCTTGTGCTCTGCGCCATGGTAGGCGAACACCCGTTGAATATCCGGCATCCGTCCTATAAGTAGGAGGTAGACGATAAACATGGCGAGGCGAATCACTCCCTCGATCACGTTGCTGGCAATCGCGGTGGCTCCGGCGTGGTCAAACGGGCGAGTCAGCAGGACGGGAACCAGCAGGAAGACACCAACCCCCACGAACGCGCCCACCAACGTCCCAATGCCCAGGGCCGTCGAACTGACTGTCGCCTCCGCGCCGACCGCATCGCCGGCCGCAATTTCCGCGGAGTAGAGCAGCATCCGCGTTCCGAGCACCAGCATTTCGTACAGGCCGAGCAAGCCGCGGAAAAAGGGCAAGCGGAATAGCCGGCCGGCAAACGGGCGGGGAACCGCTTCCTGGTGGACGATGATCTCCCCGGTCGGGGCACGCACAGCCACGGCGACGGTGCGCCGGCCGCGCATCATGACGCCTTCCATGACCGCCTGGCCACCGTAATAGAAGCGGGCCACCCGAACTCTCCCTTCCGCGCCCTGCCGGCGCGGCGATGCTGCTGTTCAGTGGATAGCAAAAGAGAGGAGCCCCGCCGCATTGGGCGGAACTCCTCTCCTCACGCATGCCTGGTTAGGCGCCGGCGGCCTCACCCTTGATGCCGTAGCGCCGGCGGAAGCGTTCCACCTGCCCGGCGGTGTCAACAATCCGTTGCGTACCGGTATAGAAAGGATGGCAAGACGAGCACACTTCCACGCGAATGTCTTTGCGGGTTGATGCTGTCGTCCAGGAGGTACCACAGGCGCAAGTGACCGTGGCTTCACCGTAGGAGGGATGGATTTTGGGTTTCAACGTGGGCCTTTCGTAGAGGATACCCCGAATGGGCAGATAGCAGTATACCGGAAATAGCCCGGATAGGCAAACGGACGGCTGGGCCGATTAGACCTTGGGGGCGACCTCTTCGCTCTTCGCCTCTTCGGTTTTGCCGATTTCCGTTTCCTGGCGGAAGCCGCGGATCATCTCACCGATACCCTTGCCGACCTTTGGTAGCTTGCCCGGCCCGAAGATGAGCAGCGCAATGACCAGGACAATGATCAACTCTGGGACGCGCATCATACCTAACATGGCAATCCTTATCGCTACGTGCAGGGGAGTGCGACTGCCCTTTCATCCATGATACCAGCCGCAGCGGGGCCAGTCACCCAACAACAAAGATCGTCGCCCGCTCTCCGCGCACCACCACCGGCACGCGCCGTCGGATGGTGAAGGTGGGCGTCAGCCCGCGCAGGGCGCGCTGAAACGCGTCGGTCTGGCTGGTCAGCACTACGAGGCGTCCGTCGGGCGCGAGGACGCGGCGAATTTCCCGCAGGAGGCGCCGGTAGAACGGATCGGGCGCGTCGCCGGGCATGGCAACGCGCTTGCCGAAAGGCGGATTGGTGAGCACCACATCAACGCAATGCTCCGGTAACGGCAACGCGAGGGCATCCCACTGTTCGAGCGCAACCGGCAGGCGGGCGGCGCCGGAATTCGCTGCTGCCGTGGAGACCACTTCCCTATCGATATCGCCACCGGCCAGTGCTCCGAACGGGCCGACGGCCGCGCGCTCCAGGAGCAAGGTGCCGGCGCCACAGAATGGATCGAGCACGCGATCGCGCTCCCGGGGCCGAGATAACATCGCCATTGCCCGGGCCACACTAGGCTTCAACGACGCCGGCAGCGAAATGAAGGGGTAACTGTGACCGCGCATGGCAGCACTGGAGAGGCGAAGTCCCAGGAGCGCCGTCGTGCCGACAACCGTGAGCCAGAATTCGGCGTCGGCATCGTCATCCACGAGGCGGAGCCGTGGCAGACGCGTGCGTAGCGCCTGCTCCACCGCCCGTTGCGCATCAACTCGCCGGTAAGAATGCTCCCCCGCCTTGCGCGCCACGACACGGAAGCTGCGGGGTGCCTGCTTCCAGCACTCGACAAAATGCACCATACTGGTGTCGAGCAGCTTTGAACTGAGGACGGCCGCCGCCAATTCGTTCAGACCGCGGTGGTCCGTTTGGATCGCCCGCGCCCGCGCGGCCAGGGAGAAGACATCCTCCGCCGTATCAAGCGACCGCCAGGCACAACCGTCACCGCCGGCGCGGAACTCCAGTAACGACGTCCGTTCGTCGAACTGACGCCAAGCGCCCACCAGGCTGGCCGCAGGGAAGCGCTCCTCTACTTCGTCGCTGACGACGTCCTCCAGCCCCGGCACGCAATGGACGAGCAGGCGAACGGCAGTGTCGTCACCGACCAGTCTTGCCTCACCCCGTGCTGCTAGGCCACGGTCAAACGAACGGCGCGACGTCGAATGGGGCGGCGTCCAGCGCCTCCCAGGCAGAGCGTTCATCATTGGCCTCGTCCATTGCCCAACTACATAGCGGCAGGGCACCGTATAGTACAGCGCCATCACGGCGCATGAACGTTTCTGTCGATGAAGGACTGTCGTGGTCACCCATTGCATCTGCGCCCGCCAGAGTTTTGCCGACGTGCTCGTCCTGGCCCGCCGCGCCGGTTGGACGGACGTTACCGACGTGGAACGTGCGACCGGCTGCGGCGCGCGCTGCGGTCTGTGCCGTCCCTACCTTGAGGCGACGCTTCAGACGGGCGAAACGCAATTTCGCCCCGGCGGGGTCATTGGAGCGACCCGGAAAGAAGGGTAAACATCCCGCGCGTTGACGCCGCGGCCACGCTCGCGTATCGTCATACTCTCACAGCAGAGAGGCCGGACGTCGCGTGACAGGGACCTTCCAATTCGACCCGGCGTCGGACTATAGCCTGGGCCAGTTAGCCGACCTTGTTACTGCCGCCTTTCATGGCTATGCCTTGCCAGTCCAGGAGACACCCGCCCGCCTATCCCGCCTGGTCCGCGTCCAAGGACTGGACCTCGCCCACTCCGTCGTGCTCCGCTGCGACGGACAACTGGTCGGTGTCGGTTTTCTTGGTCTGCGTAACACGCGCGCCTGGGTCAGCGCCTTCGGCATCATCCCGGCGTTTCGGGGGCGGGGCCTGGCCGGGCGCCTGATGGAGCGCATAATCGAGCAGGCGCGCCAGACCGGGGCGCTTGACGTACGCCTGGAGGTACTGGTCGGGAACCTCGCCGCCCGACGGGTGTATCAGCGCAGTGGATTTCGGGTTCAGCGCGAACTCGTCACGCTGGAGCGCGCTCCTTTGTCTTCGCCGCTCCTCCGCAGCACTAATGTACGCGTCGAGCAGGTCGACGTTGAGACAGCCGTTCGCGGGGCGCTGGCCATGGAATTGACGCCGGCCTGCTGGCAACGCGAGGCGCCTTCCCTCCTGACCGGCAGCGCGCATGGGCTGCTCGTCTGCTCCGGCACCCGTACCGTGGGCTGCGCCCTGCACAGTATCCGCGATAACGCCATTGCCCTCCACCACATTTGCGCGGTACCGGAGCAGGCGGTGACGGCGATTGGGGCAGTCCTCGTCTATCTGGTGGGTACGGCCATCACGGCCGGCCGGCACGTCACCGTACTGAATGAACCTGATGGTAAGGGATTGGTTGCGGCCCTCGGCCGCAACGGTTTCCGGGAAACCATGCGCCAAATGGAGTTGCGCCTGGAACTATGACAGCTCGCCTCGCTCCAGCACGGCGACACATCCGACCCGAGGCGTCTCGCTCTCCGGGCGACGGGTGTCAAACTCACCGAAGAAGATATCGAAGTCCGAGGCCATGGCCTGGACACCGCGTACTGGAAAGCCGGAGGGGTGTGTCACGGGCCGGCCGCGTACGGTGCCGTGCAGGCAAAGCTCCAGGCCCAGTGGGTCGCGCACCAGCCGGTTGACGTCACCTTCGATCGCTGCATAGTCGCCTGCTCGCCCACAGACCGGGCAGTCATCCGGCGGATTGTGCGCCGTGCTGGCCTCGTAGCGCACCTGCGCGGCGACCCGAAAGAACTCCTGGCGGGCGCCGTCGATTTCCAACGTCGCCTGCTCCATTTCATTCGCGCGCAGCACCTTGTAGTAATAGCGAATATCCAGCGCGTGGGAATGGTTGTGACGGTGGTTGCTGTAGCCTCGGTACGGTTGCAAGTTGCGAATCGTGGCCCGGGCGTCACAACGCAAAATGTCATGCGCATGGCCGGCGTCCGCCCGGACACCTAGATAGCCGGACATACTGTCGATAACAAATTGGGCGGCGCGGTCATAGCCAGGCGCAAGGTCCGTCGATATATAAAACCAAACATTGGGGTAGCGCGGGAGATTGAAGACCGAGGAATCGGGCAGCAGTACGACCATGACCAGAGCATTCCTTCCGCATCCACACCTGTGGAGTGTCTATATTATGTTACTTTCAGGCCGGTAGGTCAAGCAATTAGCGTTGGAACTGGCTCCAGCCCGCTTCGTAGTAGCCTGGCAACACCGGCCGAAGGAGCGTGTTGACGGTCAGGCCTTGCTGCTGCTGCTCAATGTCCTTCCCAAACGCGAAGAGGGCCGGGATCTCGGCGTCGTTCAGGAAGCGGGTCGGCACCGTGACACCCAGGGCTGCCACGGACACCGGAGTCTGGCCGGCCAGGACGAATCCCCAGTCGCCAAAACTCGGCACATCAACGTGATAGGGGGCGACGGCGGGCCAGACAGAGCGCACCGTCGTGACAATGCACCAGAAGGCCCGGGCCGTAAAAAAGGGCGAGGCCGCCTGAGTCACAAAGGCGCCTCCCGGCGCCAGGTGGACGCGAACCAGACCATAGAATTCCCGTGTGTAGAGCTTTTGCAACGCTTCGGTGCGCGGGTCGGGGAGGTCGGCCACGATCACGTCGTACTGCGCGTTGCTTTGCTGGAGAAACTGGAAGCCGTCAGCATGCACAGTATGGAGCCTGGGCGAGGCGTAGGCATGGCCGTTGAGCACGCCTAGTAGCGGCTGGTCGGCGAAAAGCGTGGTCATGCCGGCGTCGAGATCCACCAGGGTGATACTGCGGACGTCCGGATACTTCAAGACTTCGCGGGCGGCCATGCCGTCGCCGCCACCAATAATAAGCACGGCGCCGTGCGCCGCCGCCGCCATCGCCGGATGCACCAGTGTCTCGTGATAGCGATACTCGTCGCGCGAACTGAACTGCAAGTGGCCATCAATGAACAGCCGGACGTCGTCGCGCCACTTTGTGACCACCAACTGCTGGTAGGCCGTCTGGGTCGAAAGGATGATCGGGTCGCGAAAGAGCCGCTGTTCCAGGCCGGCCGATAGTGGGTCGCTGGCGGCAAAGAGCACCAGCAGGGTGAGCAAGGCCCCGGCCAGCGTCAGAGCGGTGAGGCGGTTGCCCGTCATCTGCCGCCGATAGACGACTGCCGTGGCCGTGGCGACCAGGACGTTGAGCGTCCCGACCAGGAGCGACGTGCGGACCATCCCCAGACGTGGCAGCAGGAGCAACGGGAAGGCCAGGGATCCCAGGAGGCCGCCCAGGTAATCGAAGGATAGCACGTTCGCCAGATTGACGCGTAGCTGCGTGTTCCCGGCGAGGATGCGCGTGACCAGCGGCACTTCCAGGCCGATCAGTCCGCCGATAAGGACGATGATCGCATACATCACGGGGGGGAATTCGCTGAAGGCCGTGCCATACACAAAGAATAGGACGGGTACGGATAGTCCGCCAACCAGGCCAACCAGCAGCTCAATCAGGACAAAGCTACGCACCAGCCCAGCGAGAATGGCGCGCGAACACCAGGAACCGACGCCCATTGCCGTGAGAAAGAGACCGATGGTGATCGAGAACTGCAGGATCGTGTCGCCTTGCAGATAGGAGGCGACCGTGCTGATCAGCAGTTCATAGACAATCGCACAACTGGCGACGACAAAAATCGACAGCAGTAAGACGTAGGGACCACTGCGGCTGCGGTCCAGGCCCTGCGTCGTGATCCCCTCGCTCCGTCAGCCGGTCGGCAGCGTCGGTGCCGGCAGCATGGCGGCATAGATGATGATGGCCACGCCAATAATCAGAGCGCCCATGACGATCGCGGCGGCGACATTGCCGTTCTTGATCTCCTTGTCGAACCCCATTGGATCAATGCGATCGATAATGTGGTCGGCCGCCAGCAGGAGAAACATGCCGAGCAACGCCCAAAAGACGACGGATGCTACGTTACTGAGAAAATGCCCCGCTGCAGTCATCCCTATTTCCCTCCATGTCCGCCCGTGGTGCCGCCGCCGCTAAAGCCGTGGGACGGACTCCGCCCCGAACTGCCACTCGACGGAGCGATCGAGCCACCGCCGCCACCATAGGAGCCGTGATAATAGCCGCCGTGCGACCAACTCGGACCGACGAAGATCGGTGGATAAAAGCCGCCATAGCCGATGCGACGGTTGCCAACCGAGGAGGCGATAGCCATGACGAGGCAACACACTACCAGAACGACCGCCAGTACGGGAATCAGTCGGTAGTACATCCCCTAGGTACCTAGTTCTCCCGCGGGTCGTGTGTCGGGTGCTGGCCCTCCGGCAGGGCGGACGCGGGAGTGGCCGGTAGGGCCGGGCTGCCCCCCATCTTTGCCTTGAGCGCGGCCAGTTGCTCGTCAACGGCATCGCCCTGCTCCAGGGCGGCGAAACGATCCTCGAAAGAATCGCTATCCATCTCGATCGAGGCCTTGGCGCGCGCTTCCTGATCGGAGACCTTCTCCTCCATGCGCGAGAAGCTGGCCATTGCTCCGGTCGTGTTGATGCCCGAAAGGGTATCGTGAATGCGCTGCTGCGCCTGAGCGGAGCGGGACCGCGCGATCAGGAGATCCTTCTTGCGGTCGGCCTCCTGGATTTTTGCCTCCAACTGGCCCAACGCCACCTTCAGCGTTTCCACCTGCCCCTTCTGGTCGGTGTACTGATGCTGAAAGCCATCGGAGATCTGCTGATACGAGTTCTGACGTTGCAGGGCCTCCCGCGCCAGATCGTCTCGCCCTTTCGAAACCGCCAACTCCGCCTTGCGCTGGGAATCCGTCGCCAGCGCCTGGTTTTCCTGCCAACGCTGATAGAGCTTCTGCTCGTCGGCGATGCTGGCCGCAACTTGCGTTTTGACCTGGATCAACTGGTTGTTCATGTCGATGATCGCCTGCCGAATCACCTTCTCGGGATTTTCGGCGCGGTCAATCAGATCATTCAGGTTGGCGCGCACCAGTGTGCTGACGCGATCGAGCAATCCGGGCATATCCTCGTTTCTCCTCTAGCGCGCGGCGCTTGAGCCGCTCGTCTCTTGCTATACGATACCGGCGTTTGGCCGCGCCCGACGTTGGGATAGGACGCTTGGCGACCAATACGTTAGCGAACGTCCTCCCCCTGGTAGATCTTCACTTCGTATGTCTTGATCTCCTTGCCAATTCCCACTTCCACGGCGCCGGTCTGCAAGGCATGGTCATCGGTCACTTCGTTGTCGCCCAAGCGGCGCACGACCAACTGTTCGCCATCATCGCTTGCCAGGTACCAGTATTCTAGCCGCTCGCCGCTCTCGCCGCTACGGCGCGTCACCACGTCGTTGGCGAAACCATGCTCGTCCTGATGAAAGGCCTTGCCGTTGAGCGTCACGGAATCGACGATCGGGAGCGCAACGTGCTGTGAACTCGGCTCGAAGACGGTCAAGGTCAGACCCTGGTCTTCGTCGACATCCAGCCAGAGGCGCCGTTCCGGACTCTGCAGCAAAAACGTCCACCAGACGTCACCGCCATCGCCGTGCAATTCATGCCGCTGCTCGACAGTGAAGTCCTCGCTCAGGTAGCTGATTGCGTCACCGACCCGCAACGTCTGCACAGTCCGCTCCGCCGCCGGGTGCTGGGCGTGACCAAAGAGTCGATCAAAGATCACCGGTCGCTCCTATCATTCTGCTCTCCTGTTTGTCAACTGGAATGCTCATGATTGTAACGAGCGGTGAGAGCACGTCAGTGGACGGCGCCGAGGCTGGCGATGCCTGCGTCAGACGCTGCACGGGCGCCTGTTGCTTCGCATGTCTTCCTGCTGCGACCAGCGCCAGCCCGGCGTGTACGCGTGCCCGGTGGGCTGCTTCCGTGGCGAGGTCAAACTCCTGATGGCGCTCCGCCAGGGAGACCCGACGCTGCCAGCGCTCGGCCTCTCGATTCTGACGCAGCGCCTCCAGCGCCCACCGATCCTGTTCGAGGACAGCGGCAACGATAATGGGGCGGTCGGGCGGATCGTCAGCCGAGATTTCGTCCATCGCGCGTCGTCCTTCAGCACTTGCATGACCAGTGTAGGATAAGCACTGTCGAGCGGCAAGTGCGCCGACATGCGCGCAGGGTCTTTTCGTTCGCCGGGTGGCGGGTGTTGGAAGGCGACGCTGTCGCCGCCATCCCACCCCGCCATCCGGCTGATAAAAAGACCCTACTACCTGCGCCTTCCTCGTGCTAATCACCGAGCGCCTTGAACAGCGCTTCCCGTACATCCGCGTAGAACAGGATGCTGATCTTCGTCGCCATGTCATCGGATAGGTCGTTCAACTGGCGGCGCGCGGAGATCGGGATCAAGAGCAGGCTTGCCCCCT
>JBPCLN010000260.1:0-8228 GCA_051003235.1 Chloroflexota bacterium
AACGCTGGACGATGGGCGTGGCCGCGTCATAGGAGAAGGCGGCATAGCTCTCACTGAGGTCAAGGTCGAGGCGGCAACCGCCGGCATCCGCCGCCGCTCGCAAGGCGTTGACCATCGCCTCGGTCTGGGCGGCCAGCTTGGAACTGTCCCGACTTCGCGCCTCGCCGATCAGTTCGCAGCGATCAGCCACAATGTTGCGGGCTTGCCCGCCACGGATGACACCGATATTTGCAGTCGTCTCCGGGTCGATCCGGCCCAACGGCATGGCGGCGATGGCGCGTGCGGCTGCTACGATGGCGCTCCGCCCCTGCTCCGGGGCGACGCCGGCATGGGCACTCCGGCCGATAAAGGCAGCCTCAAAGCTATTCTGTCCAGGCGCGGCAACGACCAGGTGGTGAGGCGGCCCGCTCGCATCCAGGCATATGCCTTCGCGGGCGCGCAGCCGATCAAACGCCACGGCCTTGGCGCCCACCAGCCCGATCTCCTCTTGCACCGTGAACAGAATGTCGAGAGGGGCGTGCGAGATATCGGAGGCATGTACGAGGCGTAGCATTTCCAGGATGGCGGCAACGCCGGCCTTGTCGTCGGCGCCGAGGACCGAGGCGCCATCGGTGCGCAGCACGTCCTCGGTGACGTGAACGGCGATGTTCGGCGTTGGTTGCACCGTGTCGACATGAGCGTTCACCAGCAATGCCGCGGCGTTGCTCCGGCGACTGGGGAGGTGGGCGTAGACGTTATTCACGGCGTCCACGCTGCTCGCCAGACCGAGCTCGGTTAAGGCAGCGCGAACGTAGGCTACCGCCGCCTCCTCCTGCTTCGAAGGGCTGTTGATCTGCACAAGGTCGACCAGAGTCTGGACCAAACGCTCGCGCTGGACCGCCGGCATATTCATGCGTTCACCTCGCTATATCAGTGCGTCAAGGCGCGAACGGAGGAGCGCGGCAACCTCGGGAATCGGTACACGCTCCTGCTGCATCGTATCGCGGTCGCGGATCGTCACCGCATTGTCATTGAGACTCTCAAAGTCGACGGTCACGCACCAGGGTGTGCCGATTTCGTCCTGCCGCCGATAGCGCCGGCCGATGCTCTGGGTTTCGTCAAAGTCGGTGGCGAAGAAGCGCCGCAACTGCCCATGGACCTGGCGGGAGAGTCCGGCCAGCTCCGGCTTCCTGGAGAGCGGTAGTACGGCCGCTTTGTAGGGGGCCAGCAGGGGATGGAAGCGCATGACGACCCGCGTCTCCTCCTTGTCGGGTTCCTCGTGATAGGCGTCGAGCAGGAAAACGAAGAGCGAGCGATCACAACCGGCGGAGGTTTCGATGATGTACGGTGTGAAACGCTCTCGCGTCACGTCATCGAAGTAGGTGAGGTCCTTGCCACTGAACTGACTGTGTCGCGATAGATCGTAGTCGGTGCGGTTGTGGATACCTTCGAACTCTTTCCAGCCGAAGGGGAAGAGATATTCGATGTCCTCCGCCGCCGCGGCGTAGTGCGCCAACTCGTGCTGGCCGTGCTGGCGGTAACGGAGGCGGTCCGCCGTCACGCCGTAGTGGAGGTAATACTCCATACGCACCTTGCGCCAGTGCTGAAACCACTGCCCCGCTTCGGCCGGTGCGCAGAAGAACTGCTGCTCCATCTGCTCGAACTCGCGCGTGCGGAAGATGAAATTGCCGGGGGTGATCTCGTTCCGGAAGGCTTTGCCGATCTGGGCGATACCGAAGGGCAGCTTGCGCCGGGTCGTGACACGCACATTCTCGAAGTTCACATAGATGCCCTGGCAGGTTTCCGGCCGCAAGAAGACGGTGGCGGCATCTTCTTCGACCGGGCCCATAAAGGTCTTGAACATCAAGTTGAACTGGCGGGGGCTGGTGAGTTGACGCGCGCCGCAGTTGGGGCAGGCAAGCGTTGCCACGAACCCTTCCGGGGCCTGCTCACCCGGCTCCAGGACCTCCGCGCCGGGAATCTGGTCGAGGCGGAAGCGTTGCTGGCAATGACGGCAGTCGACCAGGGGGTCGGTGAAGTTTTCGACGTGGCCGGAGGCGTGCCAGACGGTGGGATGCATGAGGATGCTGGCGTCCAAACCCACTACGTCGTCGCGCATCTGGGTCATCGCCCGCCACCAGGCGGCTTTGACGTTATTCTTCAACTCCACGCCAAGGGGGCCGTAATCCCAGCAGCTACTGAGCCCGCCGTAGATTTCGCTGCTCGGGAAGACGAAGCCGCGCCGCTTCGATAGGGAAATAATCTTGTCGTAGAGATCGGCCGGCGCTGCGTCCGGAATCGCCACCACAGTTGCGCATCCTCTCACGGTGGGTGAGTCAACGTACCAACGCCCCGCGCTGGTCAAGGACACACTATACCGGGCGAAGGTCTAGCGTTGACCTCCGGCGCGCCTGCCGCTGAAGCAGCAGGCTACGTTCACGAAGCCCCGTGAACGGGGCTGGCTTCGGATTGTTGCCCTGTTGGGGCATTTTGCGTCGATGGGACCAACTGATTATGCTGGAGTGCTGGATTATGTATTCTCCGGCTGGGCAGGGAGTAGGGTTTCATGACGACAGCGCCAACGGGTTACCGTCGGCCACCAGCGGTCATCGCTGATCTGGTGATGGCGCCGGAGACGCCGCAGGCATTGCTCTCGCCCAATCAGCGCTTTCTGGCGCTGCTCCAGCCTTCGGGTTTACCGACCATCGCCGAACTCGCCCGGCCGGAGTTGGGCTTGGCAGGACTGCGCATCGACCCGGCGGTTACCGGACCTAGCCGCAGCAACCACTATGAGGCGATCATGCTTAAGCGGCTGGCGGATAACAGCGATCAAGCAGTGCAGGGCCTACCGGATGCGGCCGCCATCGACCAGGTCGAATGGTCGCCGGATGGGCGGCGATTGGCCTTCACCCTGCGCCAGGAGGATGGGATTTCCCTCTGGCAGGCCAACGCGGAGGGTGGGACGGCCCGAAGGATCGTTGGGCCGCGCCTCAACGCCACCTATGGTCGGCCCTACGCCTGGTTGCCCGACAGTCGCGGTCTCGTCTGCAAGCTGGTCCCGCCCGAGAGGCCCGCTCCGCCGACCGCGCCCACCGCGCCGGGAGGGCCGGCCATTCAGGAGAACGCTGGTCGGGTAGCGCCGGCCCGAACCTACCAGGACCTGCTCAAAGACGCGCATGACGAGGCCCTCTTCATCTATCACCTGACGGCGCAACTCGCACTCGTCACGCTGGACTGCACGGTGCGACCATTCGGTGCGGCGGGGCTGATCCACAGCGTCGATCCTTCACCGGACGGCCGCTACCTGCTGGTGGAGACGCTGCACCGACCCTTTTCCTACAGCGTGCCCGTCGAGCGCTTCCCCAGGCAGTTAGAGGTGTGGGACCTCAATGGTCAGGTCGTGTACCTGATCGCCGACTTGCCGTTGGCGGACGCGGTGCCGATAGCGTTTATGGCTGTGGCGCCGGGCCCGCGGCAGATCACATGGCGACCCGACGTTCCGGCGACGCTGGTCTGGAGCGAGGCGCAGGATGGTGGAGACCCGAGCCGCGACGCTGCCGTGCGCGACCGGCTATTCACCCTGGCGGCGCCGTTCGCCGGCGACCCCCGGCCGATCTGCGACCTCGCTCTGCGCTTCCAACACTGCCGGTGGAGTGCGTCCGGCATCGCGCTGGTGACGGAACGCTGGTGGCGCAGCCGCCAGGAGCGCGTCTGGCTGTTGCGTCCGAATTCCGCCGAGCCATTGCGCCTGCTCTACGAGCGTTCCTGGGAGGACCGCTATGGCGATCCGGGCCAGGCGCTGGAATGGCACACCGCGGCGGGGAAAACCGTCATCTGGACTTCCGCCGACGGTCGCTCGTTGTTGCTAGCCG
Source organism: Chloroflexota bacterium (assembly GCA_051003235.1). Taxonomy (GTDB): domain Bacteria; phylum Chloroflexota; class UBA4733; order UBA4733; family UBA4733; genus UBA4733. Next base: position 3,852 of record JBPCLN010000260.1, read on the forward strand.
GAACCGGCGCCTCGCCGGAAGGGGACCGGCCGTTCGTCGACCGCTTTGACCTCGACTTCGGTCGCACTGAGCGCCTCTGGCGATCGGCGGCGCCGCGGTATGAGGTGGCTTTGGAACTGCTTGACCAGGACGGCGCCACCGTTCTGACGCGGCGGGAAGGACCCGACGATCCGCCAAACTATGTGGCGCGTCATCTGGAGACTGGAGAAGCCCGGCAGTTGACGACGTTCTCGAATCCGGTGGCGGCCCTCGCCGGCGTGCAGAAGGAGTTCATTCGCTATCCCCGTGCCGACGGTGTGGAGTTGACGGCTACGCTCTACCTGCCCGCCGGTTACCGCCCGGAGCAGGGGCCGTTGCCGCTGCTGATGTGGGCCTACCCGCGAGAATTCAAGAGTGCCGCCGCTGCTGCCCAGGTGAGCGATTCGCCTTTCCGCTTCGTCCGCCCCACTGCCGCATCGCCGCTGTTCTGGTTGCCCCTTGGTTTTGCCGTGCTGGCGAGCCCGGCCATGCCGATTATCGGTGAGGATCAGCGCGAGCCGAATGACACCTATGTGGAGCAGTTGGCGGCAAGCGCCCAGGCGGCGGTCGACGCAGTAGTGGGGCGCGGCGTAGCCGACCGCCGACGCATCGCCATCGGTGGCCATTCTTACGGCGCCTTTATGGCGGCGAACCTCCTGGTGCACACCGATCTCTTCTGTGCCGGCATTGCCCGCAGCGGGGCCTACAACCGCACGCTGACTCCCTTCGGCTTCCAACAGGAGGAGCGCACGCTGTGGCAGGCGCCGCAGGTTTACGACGCCATGTCCCCTTTTATGCACGTCGTCAACGTCACGGCGCCGCTGCTGCTCATCCACGGCGTTGCGGACGACAACACCGGCACCTTCCCGCTGCAAAGCGAACGTTTCTTCGCGGCCTTGCAAGGGCTTGGCAAGACGGCGCGCTTGGTGTTGTTGCCGCACGAGAGCCATGGGTACCGTGCCCGCGAGTCGGTCCTACATATGCTGTGGGAAATGACGGAGTGGCTGGAGCGCTACGTGCGGACACGCGATAGCGTTGAGTAAAGCAGGAGTGGCAATGGGATCTAGCGTGGAGTTTCGGAGCAACGGCGGTAGCGATCAGGGCTGGCTGGCGCTTCCCGCGACGGGCAAGGGTCCCGGAGTGGTCGTTATCCAGGAATGGTGGGGCCTGGTGCCGCACATAAAAGACGTCTGCGACCGCTTTGCTCAGGCCGGTTTTGTGGCCCTGGCGCCGGACCTTTATCACCGCACGACGACCACCGAACCCGACACCGCGGCCAAGCTGAGTATGGCGCTCAACATGCAGCAGGTTGCGAAGGACATGGGCGGCGCCGTGGACTACCTGCAGGGCCAGGAAGCGGTCAGCGGCAAGGGCCTCGGAGTTGTGGGGTTCTGCATGGGCGGCAGTCTTGCTTTGCAACTGGCGCAACAGCGGCCCGCTGCCATTCGGGCCGTTGTTCCCTTCTACGGCGCGGGTCCGGCCCACGCCGAGGGGCAGACCTGGGCGGCGCTCAACGCTGCCGTGCAAGGCCACTACGCCGAGCAGGATGACTTCGCCGGCCCAAAGGTGGCGCGCCAGTTAGAAGAGGAGCTGCAGCTGGCCGGAAAGGAGGTGGAAATCTTCCTCTACCCCGGCACCCATCATGCATTCTTCAATGACACTCGACCGGAAGTCTACGACGCCGGTGCGGCCCAGCTTGCGTGGGACCGGACGGTTACCTTTCTTCACCGGCGGCTGGGGTAGCGATTCCCGAGACCCCCAGGAGCTCCTGGCGCACGGCGTCTTGGACGCTTTCCACTTCGTCCGCCTGCACCGTCTGCGGGTTCAGGGCGATGGCGTCGGACCCGACGACGCCGACGGCGACGCGCGGATCACGCGCCCACAAGCGCTTGACGAGGGCATCGCGCGTCAACGCCGCCTCGGGTGATAGCCGGATTATCGCCCGGCTGTGGGGCTGCCCGGCCTCGCTCGGATAGACGCGCTCCACGACGACACCAGGCAGGTCCGCCAGCCCGGCCAGCCAGAGCCGCACCACCGCCTCATAGCCGGCCAGCACCGCCGGTTCATCCTGCGCCAGGGTCCATTCCACCGCGGCAAGGATGCCGGCGAGTTCCTCTTTGCCCACCTTCATGGGCCGGCCGATGGCGTGGTTGGGATTGCCGTTGGCCCGGCAGCCGTCGATAATCCTGCGCCGACCGAGCACCAGGCCGGTTGCCTGGGGACCGCGCAGCCCTTTGCCGCCGCTGAAAATCGCAGCGTCCGCGCCGAGTTCTGTCGTGTAGCGCCAAAGGTTGGCAATCGGCGGGATCTGGGCGGCGGCATCCACAAGCACGGGAATGCCCTTCTCGTGGGCGATCGAGACGACGTCCTCCAGCGGTAACGTCCCGGCACTGAAGTGGCTCCCGGCAAACCAGAGGATAGCGGCGGTCTGCTCGGTGCAGGCGGCGCCGAGTTCCTGGGCGGTAGCACCGATTTCGCGCAGCCGGGCGCCGGTGAGGCAGGCGGCATATTGGTAGCCATTGCGCTGGCTCCGCCAGGTGATAACTTCCTGCGGCCTCCCGTCTAAATAGGGAAAGCTCGCCATTCGTTCCGAATCGGTTCCGGCAATGCAGGCTGCTACCGCCAACGTGATGCCGGCCGCGGCGCCGGACGACACATAACAGGCCTCATTGTGGGTGAGGGCGGCGATGCGTTCCCCGACGCGGCGCTGCAATTCGTGGAGATCAACGAAGGCTCCTGCCGCCGTCGCCATAGCGGCGACCACCGTTGGCGGCATGACCGAGCCGCCCAGCTTGGTCAACGTCGCCGCGGCGTTGATGACGCGCCGCACGGCGAGCATGTCATAGGTATTGGTCACGGTGCCCTCCTGTTTTCGATGGCACAGCAATTGCTTGCTTCGTGCCGTGGAAGCCGTCCACGCTGTGGTTCGGCATTGCTGCCGATAAGCGTAGCGTGATTACCGGAGATATGCACGTGACGGGGCGCTGCCGATGGCGGGCACGGCGTCAGTGGCGGACAGCTCCGCGTGGGGCTGGGAGAGGAACAGCAGGGATGGACCAACCAGAGACGGTTCAGCTCGTAACCGCCGAGATCCAGCAGGACTGGGAAGTGTTTGGCTCCGACGGCCAGAAGATCGGCAACGTCAACGAAGTACACACCAACTTCCTCTGGGTACAAGAGGGCTTGCTCTTTCCCACGGACATGTACATCCCCATGACGGCGGTGGCGCGTACCGAGTCGGGCCGGGTGGAGTTGAATGTGACGACGGTAGAGGTCAGCACCGCTGGTTGGGATAAGCTCCCCGAGGCGATCGCCACCAACTCCGCGATCCCCAGCACCGTCGCCGTGCCAGCGGCGGAAGGAACACAGTAGCCGGTTCTACCAGGGCAACGGTAGCTGCCGCAGCTCCGGCCCCTTGGACGCTGGCACTGCCTGCCCTAACCGGGGCGTCGGACGCTGGTCGCTTGCCAGGCCGTAACGCGCTTTGAGTTCCGCTACGCGCTTGAGTAAGGCGGAGCTATAGGCGGTCGGGGCGTAGCGCTGCTTGGCCTCGGCGCCGGCAGCGCCGAAGACGCGCTCGTAGGCGGGGAGCGTCTGAGGGAAATGCCGTTGTAACGCCTCGAAAAACCAATCGCGTACGGCCGGTTCGAAGTGCAATGTGCCCGACCAGAGCCATTGAGCCCCGTTCTCAACAGCGGCGCGCACGACCGCCTCCAACGCCGGCAACGAATCGGTCAGCCGGGGCAAGACGGGGGCCAGAGCCAGGCCACAGGGGACACCGGCATCGGCCAGGCGGCGGAGCGCCGCCAAACGCTTCGCCGGCGGCGGCGTGCCCGTTTCAAAGGCGCGCCAGATCGACTCGTCCAGGGAGATCAAACTGATATTGACATCGCAGCCGGCGCGGCGTGCCAGGTCCTGCAGCACGTCAAGGTCGCGGACAACCAATGTCCCTTTGGTGATGATGTTGGCGGGGTTCTCGGCGTCCGCCAGCACCGCCAGGCAGGATCGGGTGATGCGGTAGCGTCCCTCGATCGGTTGGTAAGGGTCCGTCGCCGTGCCGATTGCGATGGCCGGGCGGGTCCAGCCGGGCCGGCGAACCTCCCGCCGCAGCACCTCCGGCAGGTTCGTCTTGGCGAAGATGACGTTATCGAAGTCGCTACCGGCGTCGAGGCCCATGAAGGCGTGGGTGGTCCGGGCATAGCAATAGGCACAGCGATGCCGACAACCGCGATAGCACACCTCGCCGCGACATGGGCTACACATAGCAGCAGTGATGGTGGCCGAAAAAACGCCGTTCTGGCGGGGTTGGTCGACCAGTGTTCCCTCTGGTAGACGCCAGTGTTCAGCCCGACCCAGGCG
>JBPCLN010000261.1:0-9185 GCA_051003235.1 Chloroflexota bacterium
CCTGGGATGTGCGGTCGTTGATTGCGCGCGCTACGAGCGCCCGTTAGACCCTTGGCTTAGTAGCGTGAACTGCGCTGCTTGGCAAAGCAGTCGCGGCAATACACCGGCTTGCCGCTGGTGGGCTGGAAAGGCACCTGGGCCTCACCACCGCACGAGGAGCACACCGCGGTAAACATTTGGCGCGGCTCGCGGGCGCCGCCGTAGCCGCCACCGCTGCTGCCACCGTAGGAAGAGCCGCCGCTATCGCCGTAGGAACCACGGCTGCTGCCGCCGTAGGACGAACTGCCGCCACGGTCGCTATACGAGCCGCCACCCGAACGGCCACCGCCTGCCGCCTTGCGGGCGGCGCGGCACTCCGGGCAGCGCCCCGGCTCGTTCTGCAGGCCGCGCGAGGCGTAGAACTCTTGCTCGCTTGCAGTAAAGGAAAAATCGCGCCCGCACTCACGACAGGTGAGCGTCTTGTCCGCGTACGCCATGTTTGGGGAAACCTCCAGATAAGATTAACAACGTATGGTTTGGAGACTTGTCTACGCTGCCCTAGGCCGGAGGAGGGGGAGGTTCTCTCTACGGGGACGGGGTACGGTTTGACTCGACTCTACTACCTCGCGGTGAGTGTACCACGGTTGCTTGGAATTAGCAAATTCCGCCAAATGGGCTATTGCAGCGCCACGCATTCATTCCTCGTCGGCGTGGTCCTTGCGCGCTCGGCGCGCCATTGGGGGCAACTCCGGCTTGCAAAGGACGGGTCGGGGCAGGAGGCCGGCGGCTTCCACGACCTGGGGGATAGCGCGGCTCCAACTGATTGACATGAGGTGGATGCCGGCCACGCCGGGCTCGTCGCGCACGGCGCGAATGGTGTCGACGGCCAGGCGCAGTCCTTCGGCGGCCGGGTCGGCGGCGGCGGCCAGGCGATCGATCACTGCCTCTGTCATGCCGACGCCTTTGATATTGTCGCGCATGTAGGCGGCTGATTCCGGGGAGCGCACCAGCATGATGCCGGCCAGGAGAAAGGCACGCTGGGGCAGGCCCAGATCGCGCGACTCGGCGATCCAGCGCCGGAACAGTTCCAGGTCGAAGATCGGCTGGGTCTGGATAAACTCCGCGCCGGCCTCAATCTTGTTCTCCGTCCGGCTGGCCTGTTCGATATTCGGATTGGCGACGGCGCCGATAAACAGCCGCGGCGGTTCGCGCAAGGGGGTGCCGGAGGTAAAGGTGCCTTCGTCCCGCAGAGTGCGCAAGGTGCGCAGCAACTTGAAGGAGTTGAGGTCTAACACGTGTTTGGCGTCAACGTGGTCGCCCAGCTTCGGTGAGTCGCCCGTCATCGCCACGATATTGCGAATGCCGAGGGCCGCCATGGACAGCACGTCCGCCTGCAACGCCACGCGGTTACGATGCTGGCCGGTGATCTGGACCACGGCCTCGTAGCCCGCCAGCTCCAGGCTGACGCCGGCGCCGAGACTGGACATGCGGGCCAGACCCCGCTGGTTGTCGGTGACGTTGATGGCATCGACCGCCTTGCCCAGGTGTCTCGCGGCGCGCTCGACCAGTTCCCGGCTGGCGGCCTTAGGTGGAGCGATCTCACCCGTGACGGTGAAGACACCGCTTCGCAGCAGTGTCTCCAGACGGCTGACCGGCTGGCCGTTCATGCGTCGCCGTAGGCCTCGTCCAGCAGGTCCATCAGATGCTGGACGCGCACGGGCGAGCCACGCCGCCGCAGGCCGCTCGCTACCTGCATGATGCAGCCGGGGTTGGCGGAGATGATGGTGCCGGCGCCGGTATCGAGAGCGTTGGCGATCTTGCGCTCTTGCAATTGTTTCGAAAAGTCCGGGTTGGTGACGTTATAGATGCCGGCGCTGCCGCAGCAGAGGCTGGAATCCTCCATCTCCACCAGTTGGAGGCCGGGAACGGCCGCCATGAGGCGGCGCGGCGCGGCGTGGATGCGTTGGGCATGGGCGAGGTGGCAGGGCTCCTGGTAGGTCACCGTCTTCGGCAACGGCCCCGGTGGCGTCAGACCGATCTGATCGAGGTATTCGGTGGCGTCCTTCACGGCGCCGGAGAAGCGCACGGCCCGCGCCTCCCAGGCCGGCTCGTCGTGGAAGAGGTGCGGGTACTCCTTGAGCGCCGCGCCGCAGCCGGCGGAGTTGACGATGATCGCCTCCAGGCCCTGCTCCTCGAAGGCGACAATATTGCGCTGAGCACAGACGCGACCGATATCCGGCTCCCCGGCGTGGATGGCGAGAGCGCCGCAGCAGCCTTGATCGGCGACGGCGATCACGGCACAGCCGTTGCGGGCGAGGACGCGGGCGGTGGCGCGATCGGTACCGGCAAAGGCGGTGCTCATGACACAGCCGGTGAAGAGACCCACGCGATGGCGAATCTGCCCATCCGCCGGCAGCCAGCGCTGCCCGATCGGGACGACGGCATTCAGGGGGATCTCCGGCAGCAGGCCTTCCTGATCTTCCAGACGGAGCAGCTTCAGCAGGCCGCTCCGGCGAGCAACGGCACGCAGACCGCTCCGCTGATAGAGGGCGGTAACCAGGGAGAAGAGGCGGAAGAAACGCATGTCCCCGAACAGATGGCGGAAGACGACCAGCCGCAAAAGGCGTTCCCAGAGCGGACGGGGCAGGTGCCGCTCGATCTGGGCCCGCGCCGGCTCGATGATTTGGCCGTAGGCCACGCCGGAAGGGCAGACGGCCTCGCAGGCCCGGCAGTTGAGGCACTGATACATCTGGTCGCGGAAGACCGGCGCGTCAAGGCTCAGGCGGCCATTCGCCACCGACCGCATCAGATGAATACGCCCGCGCGGTGACGACGCCTCGTTATAGGTCAGGCGGTAGGTCGGGCAGGTGGGGAGGCAGAAGCCGCACTGCACGCAGCGGGCGATGACCTCGTCCGGCGGAATGTCGGCGCCGCTAAAACCCTGAAGTACGTCTGGTGGAGCGAGCGTAGCCATTCCCGCGTATTGTCCTTCGTGTGTCTATTGTGGCTCAGAGCATACCCGTTACGCTCGGACGCGCTATAACCTACCTAGGAAGCGGCCAGGATTGAGCGTGCCTTGCGGGTCAAATTCGGCCTCGATCCGCTGCATGAGCGTAAAGCCGTCCGGCAGCGGCCCCCAGACGTCTAGGCCCTGCTTGACCTCCGCTGGGGCAGCGAGCAGCGTTGCATTTCCCCAACCTGTCCCCAGCGCCGTCAAGAGCGGCGGCAACTCAACAGCCAGGCGCGATCCGCTCAACCGGGCGAACAGGATGCCGTTTCCGGCGTGAGCGGCAAGACGCACGTCCAGGTTCGCCTTGCGTGCCGCCGTCTGGAGGTGTTCGATCAGCGCGCCGAGTTGGGCGGGCGGCGCGGCCAGCCGGAGCAGCGCTTCATCCGCCGGTGCGCTCGCCGGCGATAGAAACTCGGCGCAGCGTTGCCATCCGGCACGCATCGGCTCTCCGTCGCTCCAAGCCGGCGTTAATCCGGCCGTCGTACACAGCGCCGTCAGATCGCTGCGCTTGCGGGCGATGCCCTGCGCGGAGCCGGTTAGGCGCACCGCCAACCGCCAACCGCGGTCGTCAGCTTGTGGTGCGCCGGGGCCGAAGAGTTCCAGGCTATCGGGCGCCAGTTGGGAACTGGCGAGCGTGGCGGCGAGTTCCAGCAGCACCGTTCGCTCGCCATCCGTGCCGTCGTTGGCCATGGCTCGTTCCCGGAGCGCGGCGCCACCGATTGTCGCGGTGGTATCAAACGCCGGCTGCGTCAGCACCTTAAAGTTGAGTCGTAGCAACAGACCGAGTGAGCCGAGTGCGCCCAGATGCAATTTCATCATGTCATAACCGGAGACATTCTTCACCACCATGCCGCCGGCTTTACTGATCGTGCCGTCCGGCGCGGCGACGGTCAGGCCGATCAGCAGATCGCGGTAACTGCCGGCGCCGAAGCGGCGGGGTCCCACGAGATTCGTCGCGACAGCGCCGCCGATGGTGGCGCGCTCCGGCGCTGCTAGATCGAAGGGCAGCATCTGGCCATGCGCCGCGAGCGTTTCCTGCAAGGTGGCTAGCGTCACGCCGGCTTGGACGGAGATGGTCAGATCGCTCGGTTCATAGTTGACGATCTGGTCCAGGCGCTCCAGGCTGAGCACGGCGTCGAGGCGTGCCGGCGCGTTGCCCATTGCTTGCAGCGTGCCGCCGCCCCAGGGAACGACGGCCAGACCGTGGGCGTTGCAGACGGCCAGGGACGCTGCTGCCGCCTGCTCCGTTTCCGGCAGGAGTACGAGCGACGGCGCCACACCCTGCACGGCGTAACGGGTACAGTCCGCACCGTGTCGCGTCGGACAGTCGAAGCGGACCTCGGCGGTCTGGCTTGCCGGTTCAGCAAGCATAGATGCCCTCGCCGGCGAGGCGTGCGGCGACGCGCTGGTCGCGCACTTCGCCACAACCGCGTAGCGGCGGAAAAATCTTGTCGGGATTGAACAGGGCACGCGGATTGAAGCACTGCTTCAAGCGCGCCATCGCCGCCAGGTCCTCGGTCGTGAAGAGGTAGCTAATGTGGTCGCGTTTCTCCAGACCAATGCCGTGCTCGCCGGAGACGACGCCGCCCTGATCCACGCAGTGCCGCAGGATTTCCATACCGCCGCGCAGCGTTCGTTCGACGCTGGAGAGATCGCGGCGGTCGAACAGGATATTGGGATGCAGGTTCCCGTCACCGGCATGGAAAACGTTGGCGATCGGCAGGGCGATATCGCGGGCGACCTCTTCCACAAAGCGCAGCGTTGCCGGCAACTTAGTGCGTGGCACGACACCATCCTGAATGTAGTAGTTCGGCGCCAGGCGCCCCAGGGCGCCCAACGCGCCCTTCCGTCCGGCCCAGAGCGCCGCCCGCTCCGCCGCGGTGCTGGCACTGCGCACTTCGCGCGCTCCCTGCTGGCGGCAGATCGTCTGGATGCGACTGTCCAGTTCCGCCACCGACTCCCGCAGTCCGTCCAGTTCCACCAGCAGCACAGCGCCGGCGTCCGGTGGGAAGCCGGCGTGGTAAGCCGCCTCCACCGCCTGGCAGCAGAGGCCGTCCATCATCTCCAGGGCAGCCGGCACGATGCCACCTCCGATGATAGCGGAGACCGTATTGGAGGCCTCTTCGATCGAGCCGAAGATCGCCAGCAGGACGCGGATGTCCTCCGGCAAGCGGGTCAGCTTGACCGTGATCTCGGTAGCGATGCCAAATGTCCCTTCGGAGCCGACGACGACTCCGGTCAGGTCCAGCCCCTGCTGCTCACCGTCGGCGCTGGCGGTGTGGATCACCTCGCCGCTGGGCAGCACCAACTCCAGATCGAGAATATGGTTGGTCGTAGCGCCGTAGGAGAGGCAGTGGGGCCCGCCGGAGTTTTCGGCGACGTTGCCGCCGATGGTGCAGACTTTCTGGCTGGAGGGATCGGGGGCGTAGAAATAGCCGTGTTGCTCGGTGCGATGGGTCAGTTCATAATTGATGACGCCCGGTTGCACCACGGCCTGCCGGTTGACGTAGTCGACAGACAGCACGCGGTTCATGCGCGTCGTCGTCAGCACGATGCCGCCGCAGGCAGCGACTGCGCCGCCGGAGAGGCCGGTGCCGGCGCCGCGCGGCACCACCGGCACGCCGGCCTGATTGGCGACCTTCACGATCGCGGCGACCTGCGCCGTTGTCTCCGGGAAGACGACGACCGCCGGTAGGTGCGTGTCTAAGGAACCGTCGTACTCGTAGACCAGCAGTTCGTCGGCGCGCGAGACGACGCCATTCTTGCCGACAATGCGCTCCAGCGCCGCTACCAGTTCTGTGTGGTTCATGGTCCCCCTCGGCGGACGATATCTGCCTCTATTGTACGGACTGAGGACGGGTTGCGGGAGGCCCTTCCCCTGCCCAGTCCGGCCAGTTCAGCGTCAATCCGTACACACCCAGTTCCAGTACCTTCCGCAACGTCGCCTTGTCGGCAATCCCCCAGGTGCGGGCGTCCATACCGGCCTGGCGGACGGAGGCGATGACGGCGGGGGTGAGGGTGCTGTTGTGGATGGATATTTGGGCGACGCCGATGGCGGTACAACGGGCGAGGGTATCGGCGGCGAGTTCGCGGGTGAGGAAGGCAAGGCTTGCTTCAGGCGCCACGTCGCGCATTCGGCGTAGGCTTTCAAAATCGAAGGAGGTGAACTGGGCGCGGTCGAATAGGCCGCGCTCGCGGATGATGGCTGCCAGCTCCGATTCCACGCCCGGCGCTTTGATCTCCAGCCAGAAACGGGTGCGTTCGGCATAGTGATCAAGGAAGGCGACGAGGGTGGGGATGCGCTGACCGGCGAAGGCGTCGGAAAAGTGGCTGCCGGCGTCGAGTTGCTGGATTTGGGCCAGCGTCAGGGTAGCCACCGCGCCGCTGCCGCTGGTGGTGCGGTCGACCGTGGCGTCGTGCAGCAGCACCAGGATGCCGTCCAGCGTCGCTCGAATATCCGTTTCGATGCCGTCGATCGGCATCTCCAGCGCCCGGTCGAAGGCGGCAAGAGTATTCTCGGGGGCGTAGCCGGACGCGCCGCGGTGGGCGTAGATCAGAGTCATGGGGGTTCCTTTCGCTGCAAGGGCGGCATTTCGTCCGCGCCGGTCCAGACCTTATCATCAGGCGGACAAATCTTCGGGCGACCAGGCAGGTCGCTGGTACGCCGGCAAGAAAGGGCGAGGATGTTGTGCGTGTAACCGGGAAGATCGCGCTCGTGACGGGCGCCGCTCGCGGCATCGGCCGGGGCATCGCTGAGAAGTTGGGCGCGGAGGGGGCGGACCTTGTCCTGGTCGACCTGAGCGTCGAGGCGCTCGCAGCCACCGCCTCGCAGTTGACGGCGACGGGCCGGCGCGTGCTGCCGCTCGGCGCCGACGTGGGCGACCGGCAGCAGGCGGATGGTGTGGTGGCGGCGGCGCTCGCCGAGTTCGGCCGGCTCGATATCCTGGTGAACTGCGCCGGGATCAATCGTGACGCGATCTTGCATCGAATGACGGACGAGCAGTGGGATGACGTGCTGCGCGTTGATCTCACCGCCGTCTTCTATCTCACGCGGGCGGCGGCAATTCACATGCGCCAGCGTGGGTCCGGTCGAATTATCAATATCTCGTCCGCTTCCTGGCAGGGCAACGTCGGTCAGGCCAATTATGCCGCCGCCAAGGCCGGCGTGATTGGCCTGACCAAGACGGCGGCGCGGGAATTGGCGCCGAAAGGGGTAACCGCTAACGCGATCTGCCCCGGCTTCATCGAGACCGAGATGACGCGGGCGGTGCCGCCGGAGGCCTGGGAACGCATCGCCAGTCGCATCCCAATGGGGAGGGTGGGCAGCCCGGCCGATGTCGGCAACATGGTGGCGTTTCTGGCCTCGGACGAGGCCGGCTACGTCACCGGTGAAGTCATCAACGTCGGTGGCGGTCTGGTGCTGTGAGGCGCTCACCCCGCTTGCTCTCTGCGCCGGAGGCCGCGGCCCTGATTGCGGACGGACAAACCGTGGGCAGTACCGGCTTCAGTATGACCGGGGTGGCCGAGGCGCTGTACCGGGCGGTGGAGGCGCGCTTTCTCGCCGCGGGCCACCCTCGCGATCTGACCCTCGTCCACTCCGCTGGGCAATCGGACCGGGTGAACGGCATGCAACACTGGGCGCAGCCGGGACTGCTGGCGCGCATCATCGGCTCCCATTGGGGCATGGCGCCGAAGATGGCGGAGCTGATCGTTGCCGACGGCCTGGCCTGTCACTGCCTGCCACAGGGGCAGCTCACGCACCTCTACCGCGCCATCGCCGGGGGCCAGCCGGGTCTGGTGTCCACGATCGGCTTGCACACCTTCGTTGACCCCCGCCGCCAGGGAGGGCGCGTGAACGCCCGGGCGATGGCCGAGCCTGCGCTGGTGGAACTCGTGACGCTGGGCGGCCAGGAGGCGCTCTGGTACAAGGCCTTCCCGATCCACGTCGCCATCGTGCGGGGCACGGTCGCCGATACGGCCGGCAACGTGACTGCCGATGAAGAGCCGTTGCGACTGGAAGTGCTCGCGCTCGCCCAGGCGGCGAAGAACTCCGGCGGCATCGTCATCTGCCAGGTGAAGCGCTTGGTCGAGCCGGGCGCCCTGCCACCGTTGCAGATTGCCATCCCAGGCATGCTGGTGGACGTGCTCGTGGTCGCGGAGTCGCCGGAGGAAACGCACCGCCAGACGTCGTCGTGGGCTTTCCACGCGTCGCTGCTCGCTGCCGGCGGCGGTCGGGTTGATCTACCGGCACCGCCGGAGGGTACGCTCGGTCCGGTATTGGACGAACGCACGGTGATCGGGCGCCGCGCCGCTGTGGAGCTGTTCCCTGGCGCGCTGGTGAATCTTGGCACGGGCATCCCCGGCGACGCCGTGGGCCCGGTTGCCTCCGACGAGGGCGTGGCAGACAGGATCGTGCTGAGCATCGAGTCGGGCACGGCCGGCGGCATCCCGGCGGGCGGCGGCGACTTTGGCGTTGCGCAGTTTCCCGATTCCATCATCGGGCACGCCGAGCAGTTTGACTACTACAATGGCGGGGCGGTGGACCTCTGCTATATGGGGGCGGGAGAGATCGACCGCCGCGGTAACGTCAACGTCAGCAAGCTGGGCGGCCGCATGACCGGCTGCGGTGGCTTCATCGACATCACCCAGCCGGCGCGGAAGGTGGTCTTCTGCGCCACCTTTTCTTCCGGCGGCCTACGGGTCACGACGGGGGACGGCGAGCTGCGCGTCCTCCAAGAGGGCCGATACCCCAAGTTTGTACGTGAAGTCGCCCAGGTCACCTTCTCCGCCGAGGAGGCGTTACGCCGCCGGCAGCCGGTGCTCTACGTCACCGAACGCGCCGTGTTCCAGTTGACCGACGAGGGGCTACGCCTGGTCGAAATTGCGCCCGGCATCGATCTGCAACGCGACGTGCTTCACCTATTACCCTTCGCACTGCTGGTTGCCGACCCGTTGCTCCGGATCGACCCGGCGGTCTTCCGGTCAGGGCGGATGGGGCTGCTACAAGAGCGATTCCGGGGAATCTGAGCCTTGTGTCTCCGATGCCAGTTCCGCGATCAACGTTTCGGTGACCCAGGTCGCACAGCCGCATCCCAAGAAGTCCGCATCGCGCGTCCAGATGTCGGCTCCCAATGCGAGCGCGGCGGCGACGGTAGGCCAATCATCGGGATCACGGGGGATTCGCGCCCGCGCCTTG
>JBPCLN010000262.1:0-2695 GCA_051003235.1 Chloroflexota bacterium
TTCGCTTGCTACCCGGCAGCACGCTATGCGGCAGAGAGTTCCGTAGCGCTTCACGAATTGGAGGGCGTCAGTTGTCACGTCTAATGGACCTCGTCTTCGGCCTGGAGGTTGTGCCACTGGTAACACGTGCCCGCGACCCGTCCGCAATTGCCGGCGCCTCGCATCATTGCCGATAACGTGGCCGCCTCCTCCATGCGGAAGAGCCCCACGGGGGACTGGGACCTGCGGACCGATGCTACCAAATGTCGCGCCGCACTTCCGATCCTTCTGGATCGGGTGCCGCCTGCCGCGCGAGGCCAATGTCGATGGACGGATCGTGCTGCATCCGCCGGGGTGCCGCTGCTCTACGGTGCCTTCTTAATCGCAATCAACCGGGCGGCCGCGGGGCCAGGCGGACGCCCTCATCGCGCACAACGGCCTGGGAGCGCTGGAACTGCTCACACCCAGCGAGCCGGCCCGCTGGCTGCTGCACGCCACCGTGTTCTGGGAACGGGAGGGCCGAGTGAAAGAGCTGGCGTTTGGGGCGGCGTACCACGTCCGGGAAGATGGCAGGCAGTTCCCGCCCTTCCCGCTGGGTGGCTGGGTGCTGCCTGCGGACGATGACGCTGCCGGGGGCTCCGCCTCGGCGTTGCCCCCGGCGCTCCTTGTCATCTCGTTTATGCACTGTAAAGACGTTGCCCGCGAGTGGGTGCTGCCGCCCGACCGCTACGCCGAAGCAAAGCGCCGCCTGGACGAAGCTGGCGATGGCCCGTTGGAGATCTGAACAGGGCGCTCATTATCATGATCATTGCAAGATCATGATAACCTGAGGGCGCTTGCCATCTGCGCTATCGGGGAAGGGCAAGCATGGCGAAAGTACTGGTCACCGGCGCGGCTGGGAACGCGGGGCAGGCCGTTTGTCGCGCGCTCGTGCGCGCGGGGTTCAAGGTCCGTGGGGCGGACGTTTCCCCACCGCGGCCCGGCCAAAACGCCGCCGAAGAGTTCGTGCGCTGTGATACACGGACGCCGGCGGACAGTCGACGCGCCGTGGAGGGGGTCGAGGCGGTCATCCACCTCGCCGCCTGGCACTCCGCCCACCGCCCACCTGTCAGCGACGATACCATTTTCGCAGTCAACGTGGTCGGCACATTCAACCTGTTGCAGTCCTGCCGCGAGTTTGGCATTTCGTCCCTGGTCTTTGCCTCTTCGATGGCCTACGGCTGGCGCAGCGTCTATGCCGTCACCAAGGTGGTCGGTGAGGATCTCTGTCGAGCCTACCACGAGATGGTGGACGCCTCGGTCGTCATGTTGCGTTACCACGAGTTCATCCCACGGCCCTACCTGGAGTTCGGGGCGCGTCTGTTGCGGAACGGTGTGGATCGGCGCGACGTGGCGGCGGCGACGGTAGCCGCCCTGCACGCGGTGGTCGAACGGCGGGTGGCACTCTTCACCACCATCGTGCATACACACCACGGGATGCCAGCCGAGGTCGTCGCGGATTTTCGACGGCTGGGTCCCGACTGGTGCGAGCAGCAAGTACCTGGTGCCCGCGCTTTGCTGGAACAATATGCCATCGCCCTGCCGGAGCGGGTGGAGCAGCACGATTTGGCGGAGGCAGCGCGTCTACTCGGTTGGCGACCGGCCATTGGGTTCGTTGACTTCCTACGCGACCTCAAGGCACGGGACGCACGGGGTGAAGACGTCCAGGGCCTGTGGGTGCCATCGGAACTTCCCACCTCGTAGCGCCTGACGAGGCGATGCTTTGGGCGTGCTACGATCGCCGTCGGCGGTATGCATTCCAGGTGGCCGTTTTGGGCGCCGCCAGGGGCGTTTCGGGTCGTGGCGAATACTGAAGCGCACAATCGAGGAGCGTGTGGTGACGAAGCATTTTGTGGCGATGCAGGTCGGCGCAGTCTCGTTTGTCGATGAGGGGGTAGAACAGGTCCTGGACATTGTTCAGGAGCGTGCTCAGGTCAATGCCCTCTTTCTGGCGACGCCGACCTGGACGCGCGGCACGGGGGGGCGGCAACTGCCGGGCCAGCCGCTCCCCGATCATGGGGCGCAAGCGTACGACCCTGCCTGGGTCGGCGGCAACTATGCCACGGTCCATCCTGAGTTCTACGGCGGCACCATGCTCGGCCCCGCCGGAAGGGCGCCGGAACACCCCGACGTCGACCTCTTTGCCGCCGTGCTGCCGGCGGTGAAGCGCCGGGGCATGCAGTGCATCGCCTGGATCGAGGAGAGCAGTTACGCGCAGGAGTTGCGAAACTACCCCAACTTCCCCAAGTGCCTGGAGGTTGACGCCTGGGGTCGTCCGGCGCCACGATTCTGCTTCAACAACCCGGACTATCGGGGCTGGCACCTCAGCATCGTCGAAGACTACGTCAAGAGCTATGACCTCGATGGCATCGCTTGGTGTTCGGAGCGCCCCGGGCCGCTCAATCTCTTGCTCCAGGGTCCGGTGCAACCCGAGGCCATCAGTTGCTTCTGTCCGCATTGCCAACGGCTGGCACGAGAGCGCGGGATCAACGTGCGCCAGGCGCAGGAGGGCTACCGGCAGGCGTTGGACTGGAACGCGGCAGTAGCAAGCGGCAACCGCCCGGTTGATGGCGCTTTTGTGAGTTTCTGGCGACTGCTGCTGCGCTACCCAGAGTTGCTCGCCTGGCAGACGCTCTGGACGGACAGTCAGCACCAGATCTACCGGGACATCTATGGT
>JBPCLN010000263.1:0-5024 GCA_051003235.1 Chloroflexota bacterium
CCGGGGCATCACCGCTCCGCTCGCCGATGCGGTCGCCGCCCGGGACTGATGACGGCCGCCGCCCTCTTTTTCAAGGGTGTGGGTGGCGGCGAGGGTTTGCCCTATATCCATGAATACCTGCTGAGCCTTGATGGGCATGGCTCCTGGCAGGACCTCCAGGCGATGCCGCGCCCGGTCTTGAGCTACTGGCTGGCCTACCGCAATGTGCGGCTGCAGGTGGAGCGGGCGGCGAGGGAGTGAGGCGGGGCGGGGGGGGTGACCTTCGGCTATGTACCCGCCCATAAATGGGCGGGGGGCCATCCCATGAAAGGCAGCAACGCATGCAGGACGACTTGACGCTGCTCTTGACGCTCGATGTGCGGGCGGTTGGGCAGGAGGCGCTGGACCAGGTGACGGCAGCACTGGAGGCGCTGGCGGCGCAGAGTGAACGGGCGGCGCTGGAGCTGGCGCCGCTGGGCGACGTCCTCGCCGGGCTGCTGAACAGCGACTTCCTGCAACCGTTGGCGCAGGCGCTGGGCAACCTGCCAGGGGTCGTTGGCGACGCGATCGCCGGGCTGGGGGCAGTCGTGGACGCCGCCTTCGCCGGGGTGGCGGCAACGCTCGGGTCGGCCCTGGCCGGCCTCGGTAGCGCCGCGCTGGCCGCCATCGGGCGGGCCGCCGACGCGATTGCAGCAGCGGGGCCAGGGCAACTGGCGGCGGCAGCCGCCGATGTGCTGGCGGCTCTGGCGCAGGCGCTGGGGAACTTTGGGCCGGAAGCGGCAGCACAGGGGGTGCGGATCGTGACCGGTCTGTGGCAGGGGATCGAGAGCATGGCCGGCTGGCTCGCCGGTGCGGCGCCCGAATGGCTCGCCTTAAATTTCTTGACGCCGGTGGAAGCGTTCTTCGGCCTCAGCGGGGCCACCGGCTCCTCGTCGGTGCTGGCGGGAGTCGGCGCCGCGTTGGTGCATGGGCTGATGGACGGCATGAACGGTCTGGCTGAGGCTTTGCTGGCGACAGCCGGCGCCATCATCGCCCCCCTTTTGCCGGCCCTGCGCGCCTTCCAGTCGGACTTTTCGGCGGCGGGCGCCGACTTGATGGACAGCGTGCGCGCCGGCATTCTGTCCAAGGCCGGCGAGATTGCCGACCAGGCGCGGGCGGTGGTGCAAGGCGCGATCGACGCAGCGCGAGTCGTGCTGAGCGGCATCGAAGCCAGCATCGGCGCCGCCCAGCGCACCCTGGTCGGCCTGACCGACGGTGCGGCGGTCGGCCACAACGCCGGCGGCACCGACTTCTGGCGGGGCGGGCTGACCTGGGTGGGCGAGAACGGGCCGGAGTTGGTCAACTTGCCGCGCGGGGCGCAGGTGTTGCCGTTGAGCGGGCAGGCGGCGCTGCCCCCAGGTGGCAACGGCGGTGGTAACGCCATCAACGTCTATGTCAGCGGCAACACCATCATGAGCGAGCAGGATGCCGATCTGCTGGCGAGTCGCGTGGGGCAGGCGATCGTCCGGCAAACCGGGCTGGCCTACTCCCTGGTGCGCTGATGGCGCTCACGGTGACGATCAACGGCACGGATGTTTCCGCCCTGGTCGATGTGCAGACTCTCACGATCACCCAGGTGCTGACGCGGCGCGGCGACACTGCCAGTTTCGATCTGCTGGATCCCTCCCTGGCGCGCAGCTTCGCCCCGTTGCAGGCGGTGACGATTCGGGATGAGCTGGGCAATGCCAAGTTCGGCGGCATCGCCACGCGGCTGCGCCAGGCAGTGACCGACGGTCCCGCCCTCAATCGCTGGCGTCTGGAGTGTCAGGATGCCACCTATTATCTCCAGAAGACGCTGTGCAACATGAAGTATCAGGCCCAGAGCATCGACCAGATCGTCCGGGACCTCCTGGCCAATTTCCCGCCGGGCGTGACAATCACCACGACGAATGTTCAGGCGGGGTTGCCGACGTTGCAGTATTTCAATGCGCCGCACCTGCGCCTGGCCGATGCCTTCGACAAGCTGGTGCGCCTGAGCAATTCCACCGCCTTCCTGATGTGGGATGTCGACGCCAACCACGACCTGCACTTCTTCGACCAGAACCACGTGCCGGCGGCGGATGTGGTGCTGACCGATGCGGCGCCGGGAGCCGGCCAGGCCAACTATCGTCGTGACAGCTTCTGGTACGAACGGGACGCCTCCCAGCTTGCCAATCAGATCACCTTTCGCGGCGGCACCTTCCTTTCTAATCCGTACGGGCAGACGTGGGTGGGCAACGGCCAGCAGGCAAGTTACCTCTTCGACTATCCTCCCGACAGCAGTGTGCCGGCAGGCGGCGCGCTGCCGGTGGTGACGGTGGGCGGCGTGAGCCAGACGGTGGGGATCGACACCGGCAACGGCTTCGTCGGCGACCAGGCGCTCGTCTCCCTGGCGCAGGACACGCAGAGCGCCACCTTACGCTTCGCCGCCGCGCCGGCCCTGGGCGCGACGATCAGCGCGACCTACGTCTACGACCTGCCGGTGCTGGTGCGCCGCAAGGACAACGTCTCTGTGACCAACTACGGAACGTGGGAGGAGTACATTGTCGATAGTCAGGTGAAGACGCAGCAAGCGGCGACGCAACGGGCGGCCGCCATGCTCTCCCAGTTCGCGCGACCGCTGGCGACAGCCGGTGTGGACGTCGATCAGACCTACCGGGGCAGTCTGGCGGCGGGGCAGCAACTGACGCTGGTGAATACCCAACTGGGACTGAACACGACCATGCTCGTCACCGATTGCCGCATCGTCGGCGTGGCGGGGGGCCGCTACCAGCACCGTTTGCGCCTGGCAACCTTTGGGTAGGTGTGGGAAAGGGGAGCACCAATGACCACCTCACTCCGCGTGACGGATGCGAGCGATCTATTGAAACTGCTGACACAGACGACGCAGGACAGTGTGCCGGACAACCCGGCGGAGCAGTTAAGCGACTATGTGCCGGCGCCGGCAACCGGCAGCGAGGGGGTGGCGCTGGGCGACAGCGTGGCGCTGCCCAATACGCCGCACGCGCCGGCCTATGCCTACGGCCACGCGACGGCGATCTATGCGAAGGCGGAATGGTCGTGAACGATGGCCTGGCGCTGCATGGCCGCTGGCGGGTGTATTACCGGGAGCCGGCGACGGGGCGGGAATGGGCCGGCAGCCACTACGAAAATGTGGTCTGCGTCAACGGCAAGAACTTCCTGGCCTCCTGGCTCAACCTGGAAAATCCGACACAGAGTCGCAGCACGATCTACGGCGCGGTCGGCACGAGTACCGTGGCGCCGAGCAGCGGCGACAGCGGGCTGGGGAGTGAACTGGCCCGTGTGGTCCTAGCGACCAGCAGCCGGCTGGGCAACGTCGTGACGCTGGACTTCTTTTTTGCGAGCGGGCAAGGCAACGGCACCCTGACGGAGGCCGGGCTCTTCCTCGGCGCAACGAGTGGCGCAGGCAGCGGCAATCTGCTCAGCCACGTCGCGATCAGCGAGAACAAGACCAGCGCGGTGACGATGACATTGGAGTTTTCGCTGCAGATCGGGTGAGGGGGAGGGGGACGAGCGAATGGCATTGTACGCAGTGGCGACGGGAGGCACGATCCAGGCGGCGGATGTCAACCAGTATGAGCAGGCGCTCAACGGCACGATGACCGACCAGCCGGTGACGCTGGGGAACAGCTTGGATGTCAAGGGAGCCACGACCCTGGAAGGGGTGACGACGCAAACCGGGGCACTGACTGCCAACGGCGGCATCACGGCCAGCAGTGGGCATGTGACCGGCGCGTTGCAGGTCGACGGCACGGCGACGATCGCCACGGCGCACGTCACCGGCAGTGCGACGGTGGATGCGACGCTTGCGGCGAATCAGGTCAACAGCCACGGCAATCCGGTGGCGGAGGGGACGGCCAGTGCGACGCACGTCGAAGCCATGTACGACGGCAGCTCGTCGGGGAGCCTGGCGAGCAATAGCTACGTGACGAAGACGCTCACCTGCGCCCGCGCTTTCACCGGCAATGCCGTGGCGGTGGGGGCGAGCTGCCAGACGAGCGGCGGGAATAAGGGCGCCATCGGCCATGGCATCAGCGGTTACGGCTACGACGGTGGCGGTCATATTAACGCCGTCACGGTGGCGTTCCAGAATCTGGACCCCAACCCCCAGACGTTGAGTGGCTTTTCGATCCTGGCGATCGGGGTGTGAATAAGGAGGAGAAAGATGAGTACGGTGACGCCGTTTTCGGCGGCGAGTGACCGGGAGGTATTGCTGCTCATGTCGCAGCAAATTGATGTCTTGCGCAAGGCGATCGACACGATCACCAACAGTCAGGATCGCTCCGGCGAGGACATGGCCAGCTTGCGCGACCGCCTGGATCAGCTTTCGGCCTTGACGCGGTATCTGGTGACGGCGCTGCTCTTCGTGATCACGCCGATCTACGGCGCGGCAGTCTGGACGCTGGTCGTGCATCTGGTTGGAGGTGGGAAGTGACGGCAGGACGCCACAGGGTGGGAGAAGAGGGGGGACGGGGATGGAAGCAGGTGCAGACCAACAGGCGAACCGGCGGCAACGGGTGTACTGTGATTGCTGCCGGGGCTGGTCGGTGCAGCCGGGCTTCGCCATCGCCCCGGCGGCCGGCGGGGACTTGCGGCGCGTCTGCACGCGCTGCGCCAGCCACGTCTCGTTGAAGGCGGATGGCGGCATCTGGATACCGGTGGAGTGCCCGGATCGTCCGCGTCCGCGCCTGCGGGTGTACCGCCGAATTTGTAGCCCCGGCTCAGGAGGATGATGGAACGAAGGAAAGGACCTCAACCCGGATGAATCGCCACGCCCTGCTCTACACGGCGATTGTCACGCTCAACGCCATCCTGGTGGCCTTCGAGGCGCTGCTGGTCGCCCGGCAGGTGCCGTTGCCCCTCGCCTGGGCCTGGATCACGCCGGCGCTGGTGGCCGGACTGACGGTGTTGACCACCCAGTTGCCGAAGCTCGTGGCGGCGCCGGGAGCGCCGGCGACAACCGGCAGTTAGCAAGACGAACCAATGGGCGCGCGGCGCGTCAGGCG
>JBPCLN010000264.1:0-20225 GCA_051003235.1 Chloroflexota bacterium
CAGACGGATGCGCGCGATACTCAGGACCGACCGTGGTGTCCCACCCATAGCAGTGTCTCCCAGTCACCACCATTGTCGCTCAGGCTGACGCCCTGCTCCAGCCTCCCCACTTCCTGCACCAGAGCCGCAAAGTTGCTGTAGCGTATCAAGGATCGGCTTCAAAAGCCGTGGTGGCAGCGCCTGCGCTTCGTCCAGGATGATGACGCTGTTCGCCAGCCGGTGGACCTTTCGCGCTCGCGACGTCATCGATGAAAAGAGACTCTCGAAGAGTTGAACGGTGGTCGTGACGACGATTGGCGCATCCCAGTTTTCGGCCGCCAAGCGCGACCAGTTCACGCTCGGATCGAAGTCGTCGCTCCCGATGTCCGCCCGATAGGCCCCGCTGTGGTGTTCCAGCACCGCCGGCAGCCCTTGACTATCGGCGCCGAAGATATTCCTGTAGACCTGGGCGGTTTGCTCGGTGATCGTGATGAAGGGAACTGCCACGATGACCCGCTGCTGTCCGTGACGCAGGGCGTGCCGAAGGGCGAAGGCCATACCTGCTCGGGTCTTTCCGCCGCCCGTCGGCGCCGAAAGACGAAACATGCCCGGAGGAGCACCGGCAGCATTGATGCTGTTCCGATAGATTTGCGCGCGCACGCGGTGAACGATGTCAGTGTGTATACCTTGCGGGCGCACGCCGCGCCCAACCAGTTGGCTATGAGAAGCTGCGAAACGCTGCCATAGTTCATCAACGCTCAGATTTGCACCCCGGATTTCCGCTCTATCGCGGCTCGCATGTCCTTCCGTGTCGAGAAAGTCGGCGTCTACCAGTGCGGAGAAGAGCAAACGGAGGAACAGCTCGGCTGCCAGGGAGTCTTTGGCAACGTGCGACGGAAGTGTCGGCAACGACGCCGGGTCCAGATTCGGGATGGCTTGACGCGCTTGCGCCAGTGCTTCGTCAGCGCCCGGCTCACGCAGCCTATCCTTCAACCAGGACCTGAGATCGGTTGGGTCCTTGAGCCCCCCGTGGTGCCCTTGAACGCACAGAGCGGTCGGTCCGAGGCGGCTCAACGCCAGTTGCGCTCCGACCGCTTTATGATCCGGCCCGTGCCCTCGCTTGATCAGCCCCTGCTCGCTGGCTAGGAGGTACTGTTGCCAATGGGGGTTGAACTTTCCCAGGTCGTGCCATAGCCCCAGGAGGTAACCAACCTCTGGCGCGCCGAACCCGGAAGCGTATTGCGTCGCCAATTCAGCTACACCGCGAAGATGAGCTACGAGGTCCTGGCGCTGTCCAACGTCATTGCGCGAGTGAGCGTACGGCACTGCTCTTCTCCTTCGGCTATGTATTCCGCCAATGTTAGACGATGTCGACACATGTCCAGCGATGCGTGATGCTGAGTTACCCTCCAGTTCGCCGCGGGCTATCGACCTCGGAACGACAACCCACCTGCGTGGTCAGTACCCTCAATCCTGGCTGGGCTATGCCATTGTCGCCCCACGCATATCCTCGCCAACGCGTCTATGACCCAGCACCCGGTCGGGCGCGTCAGCCTCGCCGGCCTGTGTCTGGCGACCGTTACGCTGCCGCTCACTCTTGTCCAGATTTCCTTGCCCGGCGGAGCAGTCTGATCCTCGTCCGGCGCCGGCGGTGAGGAAATGGCTCCGTCCGGTGGTAGGGTGAGGGATGCACCGACCCGAGGAACGTGGTACCGGCATGGCTGCGCCGACGCTGGCCGATGTGCTCGATCCGGCACACCTGGCAACCATGGTGGCCGAACGCTACATCCGCGTGCAGCATCACCCGACCCTGCCGTTGCGCATCTACAACTACACGGAGAAGACCCAGTTCGGACGCGTCTGGAATACCGAGACGCTCGCCTGTCGGGGGCTGATCGTGGACGACGCCGACCGCATCGTCGCTCGCCCACTGCGCAAGTTCTTCAATCTCAGCGAGCACGCCGCCACCTTCCTACCGCCGCTGCCCGTCGAGCCGTTCACCGTGTTCGAGAAGCTCGACGGCTCCCTCGGCATCCGTTATGTCACGCCGGACGGGCCGGCGATTGCCACTCGCGGCTCCTTCACCTCTGAGCAAGCGCTCTGGGCGACCGCCTACTACCGCCAGCACTACGGCAGCATCCCCTTGCCCCCAAACCTGACGTACCTGTTCGAGATCGTAGCGCCGCAGTTCCGTGTGGTAGTGGACTACGGCAACTGCGAGGCGCTGGTGCTCCTGGCCGTCATCGACAACGCGACGGGACTGGACCTGCCGCTGCCAACGCCGGATGCCGCAGGCGGACCGTGGCCGGGGCCGGTCGTGGAACGCTTCGACGGACTGACCGACCTGGCGCAGATGACGGTGCAGCAGCGCGACAATGCTGAGGGCTTCGTCCTCCGCTACACCTCCGGCCTGCGCGTGAAGGTCAAACACGCCGAGTATCTGCGCCTGCACCGCATCCTCCTCGGTCTGTCCAACGTCGCCGTCTGGGAGCAACTCGCCGTCGGTGGCGACCTGAAGGCCTACGTTGGCGCCATCCCCGACGAGTGGTACGGCTGGCTGCAAGCGACGGTGGATGACCTGCGGGCGCGCTACGCCCAGATCGAACGGACGGTGCAGGAAGAGTTCGCCAAGGTGCGCAGCGACGTCGGCCTGACCGACCGCAAAGCCTTTGCTCTGGCGGTTCAGCAGAGCCGGTACCGGCAACTGCTTTTCCTGCTGCTTGATGGCCGCGACTACCAGGCGCAGATCTGGCGCCTGCTGAAGCCCGCCTACAATACCCCGTTTCGGGACGCGAGCGAGGGGGCCTGAGAGACGTGCCCAGCGCAAGGAATCGAGATCACGGTCGCCCGCCGATGAACCGCGCCGCATCCAGCAGATCGTCGGCAACGTCGTCCCGTTGGACAGCGGCCCAGGTCTGGCGGTAGGCGTCCAGAGGGTGATCGCCATCGTCCAGTTGCTATACTCCTCGCGTGCGCGGACCCGGGCGACTCGTGGGCCGCCGGTTGCTGGGGGAGCAAGGTATGCGACGCTTCGCGGGGATACTACCGCCGCTCGTGACGCCGTTGACGGAGAGCGGCGAGCTGGATGAGGCCGGGCTGCGGCGCTGCCTCGAGTACGTCCTTGCCGGTGGGGTGCACGGGGTCGTCATGCTCGGGTCGAGCGGCGAGGCGGCGTTGCTGCTGCCGAGGCTGCGCCGGCGCACCCTCGAGGTGGCGCTCGAAGTGGTCAACGGCCGGGTGCCGGTGATCGTGGGGACGGGGGAGCCGAGCACCACGCTGGCCGCCGAATCCACGCGGCAGGCACGGCAGGACGGGGCCGCCGCCGCGATCGTGGTGCCGCCGTACTACTTTCCGCTCGATCAGGAGGCGGTGGAGCGGCACTACCGCGTCGTACACGAGGTCGGTGGCTTGCCGCTGCTCGCCTACCATATTCCGGCCATGACGAAGGTGCGCATCGAACCCGATACCCTCCGCACACTGGCGGAGGCGGGCGTGCTCACCGGCGTCAAGGATAGCGCCGGCGATTTCGGCTACTTCCAGCGCGCGGTGGACGAGACGCGCCACCTACCCACGTTCGTAGCACTCGAAGGCAGCGACCAGCTCCTGTACGCCGGGATGGCCTATGGCGGCGATGGCGCGATCAGCGTCCTCTCCCAGGTCGCGCCGGCGGTGGTCGTCGCCCTCTACGAAGCCGGACGGACGGGGGACTGGCCGCGCGCCAAGGCCCTGCACCAGCACCTCCAGGAGATCAGGGTGGCGATCGGTCCCGGCTGGATTCCGGCGATCAAGGGGGCGCTCCACGCCCTCGGGCTGTGTGGGCCATCCGTCGCTATCCCCAACCAGCCGTGGGACCCGGAACACCTAGCCGCGCAACGCCGACGCCTGGACGCGGCGCGGGAGCAAGGGATCTTCGATCCGGCCACCGTCGCCGTAGCGCCGGCTGATCGCGCCGGCGCAGGCGGCTGATCGTGACCTTCATCACCGGACACGTGGCCGGCAACAGGCTGCTGCTCCGGGCTCAGGCCATAGTTCGACGTTGTTGTTCCCGATAGGGCGCGCTACTGTGTCATCGAGCTAGCTCCGATGCACCATCGCGCCTTTCTCCCCAACATCCTCTGCCACCGTGGCCTGGTTCGGAACCACCTCCCCATTGCGCCTAGTGACGACATCGCCGTAGCCCAGATACACCGCCTCCATGTCCCGAGCCGTCTGCTCATCCACCCCGAGGCGATCGATCAATAGCTGCACCGCCGCTGGATCGAGTTCCGCCCTGTCCTTGGGACGATAGACCGTCATTCCATCAAGCCTTTCTTTGCCAACAGTCGCGCGAACGCTTGGGCGACCGGCACGAAGTCCGCTGGCTCCCACTGTGTCGGTAAGTATAGCGGCTGTGCCCGGAGGCGGGCCAGTTCCCGCCCGAGCGCGGCTCTGGCCACCAGATCATCGCTCTGGCTAAAGACGAATTGGGCGTAGCTGCGCGCGAACAGCTCACCGTCCGCAAGGGTATACGTGAGGAAATCACGCAACCGGAGCAGCGCCGAAAACAGTCCGGGATCTTTCATTGCTCCCGGCAACCCGACAATCGCTTTTACCAATTCCTGCCGCAGCGTCGCCACCCCCGTCGTTGCCTCCACTGCCGACCGCCATTCCGCCAATAATTCGCTGCTCGTGGAAGCGAACTGTCCGGGGACACCGAGCGCCTGATGGTCCAGAAAGTGTCCGATCTCATGCGTCGTCGCCAACAGGGGCGCTGGCGCATGCGGAATGACCAGGATTGCCAACTCCGACGGAATGTCCGAATTCACATAGATCGCCTGGTGTGGCAGTCGGTCTACCATCTCCAGCGGGATCGTAACGGTTTCGGCGCCAACGCCGTGGATCGCATCTGCGACGATTAGCGCGTGGCGCACCGACGACGGCACCCCATCTGTCGGGACAATGTGCGTGCTCACCGGGTCACCAAGAGGCTTCGTCGGCAATGCCGTCGTGTCCCCTTCCCTGCTGCTTCCACCGACCTGATCCTTCAGGACGGACACCTCGCCCTATGTGACCTGTCTGAGTCACTCCACCCGGCTGCCTGCGGCCAGGCTACTGGTATAGCGCAGGGCGCCGGCCAGCCTGAAGGCCAGCCGCATGCAGCGAGCGGCCGCCTCGCCCAGACGCGGCTCCATCCGCCCGAGCTCCACCACACCGACGTCGAGGTCGGGCGGACAGAGCACGTCGATACCGTCCGCGGTGAAGGCAGCCTCGTCCGGAGTCCTGATCACCCGCACCGGACGCTCCACCCCCAGCAGGCGACAGGCGCGCTGCATGACGCCGGTGTCGGCGATCACCAGCGGACGGCATTGCCGGTAGGTGTCGTCTTGCAGCAGCACCTTGACGATCAACTCCGGGCCAACGCCGGCCGCGTCCCCCATGGTGAGCGCAATCACCGGAAGTTCCATGCGCTGCCCCCTTTCCGGCGTAATGCTCACGTTGCTGCCAAGAACTCCGGCCGACGTTCAACCGGACTCACCACCCATCATCCGACCGGCAAGGGTACACTACCAGTGGCTGACATGGACCTGCGCATCTGCCTGCTCGAAGTACGGCATATCGCCATCGCCACCCATCAACGCAGCGGACCAGCGGCCCGGGCACAACAGGGAACGGCGTCTCCGGTGTCTCCGAGCGCTCGCGATGCCTGTACTGCCCATAGCCATAGTGTGGCGCCCGAGACGACGAGCACATGCGCGCCGGTTCGCTCCTGTCTCGATGTCTTGCTATGATGACACCGAATCGTCTGGAGGAATGTCATCATGGTTGATCTGGGGGACTTGAGCCCCACCGCTCTAGTCGTCGCGGATGCGCTCGCCACCCTGGGCCTGCCGCAGCCACGACCGGTTCATCCGGCGATTGTGGCGGCGCGCGCGTCGCTTGACGCAACGCTGCGTCACACGCTGCGCCTGCCGGATGACGCATTGCCCCGTTCCTGGCCCTGGCACGATCACACCGAGCGGGTCGACGTGCGCTACGGCCTCTATCGCCTGTTCGAGACCCTCGAAGAGGCGACGGTCACAGCAATGCGCGCGGTGACGCTGCTGGGCGGGCGCCAGGCCGACGCCGGTCAGATCCTCAGCCAGGCGACGCAGGCCCGCTGGGATTTGCACGGGCTGCTCCTCTCGCTCGCCGCCGACGACCTCGACCGACCGCCTGGCGGGGAGGAGTGGACGTTGCGCGCGACGCTGGGCCACATCGTCCAGACGCAATCGCGCTACACCTTGAACACGGCGTTCTGGGCGCTCGCCGCACCGCGCCACGACCGGACTCCAGCCGACGTGCCCGAAACTCCCCTGACCGCGCGGGAGCAGAACGCGGCCTGGTCCACCGGCACTGTCTCCGACATCCGCGCGCGGTTGGACGCAATGCTCGACCTGGCGATTGGACTGTTGGGCGACGTCGACGATGCCGCCCGGCTGGAGGCGCTGGGTCTCTGGGTGGGCTATCCGGTCACCATTCGCTTCCGGCTGCACCGCTTCGCCGCGCACCTGCGCGAGCACACGATCCAGGTCGAAAAGACGCTGGCGATGTTGGGTCGGCAGCCGACGGAAGTCGGGCGCATCATTCGCATTATCGCCGGCGCCTATGGACGCCTCGAAGCCACCGTCCTTTGCCTGCCGGACGGGGCGCTCGACCAAACGTTTGGCGACAGCCGATCCCTCGCGGAGCTGCTTACCGCGACCGCTCAGGAGGTCACGGCGGTGGCAGGCTCAATCGCCGCCTAAAGGGTTCGCCGCCATCCGCTGCCATCGGAGCGACGATGGTCAGGCCGGCGGCGTACTACGATGCGGTCCAAGGAAGACCCCATGAGCGCTCGGTGGCAGGGGAAGGAGGCCCGACAGCGATGGCACTGACCAGGCAGCGTTACACCTTCGAGGACTGGCTGGCACTCCCCGATGACGGGCGGCGCTACGAGCTGCTGAATGGAGAACTCGTCGAGATGCCGCCGCCAAACGCCAACCACGGCTCGATTGCGGTCGCCCTTACCCTCTGGCTGGGACAGGCGCAACATGCCGGTTACGGTAGGGTGATGGCAGCGCCGGTGGCGGTGATCCTGGATGCGGCGATACGGCGGGAGAACGCGCCGGAGCCGGATGTCTTCTTCGTGCAGCGCCGCCGGGAACACATCATCCGGGCCGGCGCCGTGGAAGGAGTACCCGATCTCGTGATCGCCATCCTGTCCCTGGGCAACCGCCGTGACGATCTGCCCAGGGGCACAAAGTGGGACCTCTATCAGCGCTTCGCCGTGCCGCACTACTGGATTGTCGACCCAGAGGCGCGAACCGTCACCCAGTACGCCTACGAGCACGGCCACTTTGGACCGCCGGTGCTGCTTGGGCTGGACGATACGCTCGCGTTCCCCCTTGCTCCTGAGATTACGTTGCCGGTGGCGGATCTCTTCCGTAATCTGCGGCCCTGGTAGGCCCTGGGCTACCGCTGCTCGAAGAGCGTCGCCACCGCCAGCCCGAGCTCGGGGAAGAGGGGGCAGCGCAGCGTCTCGCCCGACTGGAGCACTGCCGTCTCGACCAGGCGGTTCCCCCGCCGCTCGTACGTCGCGATCGTCTGTTGGACGGTATCAACGAGCCAGTAATACTGCACGCCGTACTGGGCGTAGGCTCTGAACTTCGCCCCGCACGGCGGCCGGTCATGGCGAGCGGTGCTAGGGGAGAGCACTTCAACCACAATATCCGGAGCGCCGACCACGGCGGGAACCTCCGGATGCTTGAGGATCGCTTCGCGCTCCCGACGCACAAAAAAGGCGTCCGGCTTGTAGGCGTGCTCGACAGGAATATCCGGCGCTTGGTAGTCCAGCACCACCATGCGATCATTACCGGCACGACCGTAACCGGCACGCTGGGCGTCGCCCAGGAACAGGAGACAGGCAATGGCCGCCCGCATGTGCGGATCGACCAGCGAAGCATAGGCTACCAGTTCCCCCTCGACGATCTCGAACCACTCCTGAGCGCCGGCCCGTTCCAGGTCGGCCGCCAGCGCCAGGAAGTCGGAGACGGTGTAGCGCCGGCGTTCGGTCGCCACGGCTGCCATCCTAGGTGCTCCTCTCGTGCTGCATGTGTGTTGAGACCGCTATCGTACCGCAGGTGAGGGGATCGCCGTCCAGGCCGGCACTCGGCGGCGGGGCTGTTTCCGAACCGGACCTATCCCTGCGGACGAACGGCTGTCAGGCGAAGGCCGCTTGCCAGCGATCAATCTCGCGGGCGATCTGCAGCGCCCGCGCCACATCGCCCGTCATGCCGGCGGCATGGTCGCGGGCGGTCCGCAGGTCGTCCAGTGACGCGACCCAGCCCCCAATCCCCCACAACGGCTGGCGCGCCATCGCCCATGGCAGCGCGACCCGCTCCTGCGCCGTGAGCCGGCTGGCGAGCCTGCTGTCGTAAGCGTCCACCAGACGCCGTAGCTGGACGATCCGGCGCCCATTGTCATCAGCGTGCCCAAAGGTGGAATCGGCGAAGTACAAGGTCAGCGCCAGGTCGTCGACGCGCGCCCGCTCGCCCATGAAGTCGAAGTCGGCCACGAGCACGACCCGATGGTCTCGGAAGAAGACGTTGTTGTCCCAGAAGTCCCCATGCACCAACTGGCGCGGCAGACCCTCGACCAGGCTGTGCTCGCCGGCGGTCACCAGTTCCGCCAGTTCGTCGGCCATGCTCGCCAGGCGCTCCTCCGCCGGCGCCGGCTGCCAGCTACGGATGCGCGCCGTTCCCCGCGCCGTCGCCAACCGCACCTGGGCCGGCTCCAGGTGGTTGGCGAACAAGGGCGTCCGGCCGGCGGCGGAGACCGCGACTGATTGCAACAGCGCGTGGATCCGCCCGAGTAGGGGTAGACCGGCTTCGAGGCGGTCCCAGGAGTCCATCTTCGCGTCGTGTTTCACAAACCGTTCGACCTCCAGGAGCCGGCCGTCGACATTCACCCAGGCCTGTCCCTCGCGGGTAGGTATCGTCTGCGGACACGGCACGCCCCCGCGATCCAGCTCCTGGCGAACGAACTGGATGGCGGTAAGCCGCGCTGCCGTCACGTACGGTCGGTACACCCGGACGACGTAGCGCGCCGGCCCGTCGACGACCAGCAGATTGAGGTTCGACGAGCCCCCAAGATCGCTGCTCCGGCTGCCGTCAATGCCGTAACGTTCCCGGAGCGCCTCGATCACCCTGGCTGACGGCAGTGCCCGCAGCCCGCGCCGTCCGCCGCCAGCGTCATCCAGGCGTACATTGGTCTCGACCTTTGCCATCACTGCTTATCCGTCCTCCGCCCCTCCGGCGACGATTGACGATACACGACTTCCCTGGTCCTGTCGCGGAAACGTCGCTTGACAGCCGGCGCGCCGGCATTTTAGGATCGCTCCACGGGTCGGTGCGAGGGAGAATACATGGCTGAGCTCGGCGCTGCCCTGATTGGGGCAGGCTTCATTGGACCGGTTCATCTGGAAGCGTTGCGGCGCATCGGCGTGCCGGTCGTCGGCGTGCTGGGATCGTCAGCGGAGCGGTCGCGGCAGGCCGCGGAGGCGCTCGGTGTGGCGCGTGCCTATACCGCACTCGACGAACTGCTGGCGGACGAGGCAGTCCAGGTCGTCCACATCACCTCACCCAATAGCGCCCATTTCGAGCAGGCGCGGCGCAGCCTGGAAGCGGGACGCCACGTCGTCTGCGAGAAACCGCTGGCGCTTACCTCCCTGGAAACGGGCGTCCTGGTCGCCCTCGCCGCACGATCGGGTCTGGTCGCGGCCGTCAATTACAATCTGCGCTTCTATCCGCTGGTGATCGAGGCGCGGGAGCGGATACGGCGCGGTGACATCGGCCAGGTCCTGCACCTCACCGGCAGCTACGTGCAGGACTGGCTGCTCAACGAGACGGACTTCAACTGGCGCGTCCTGGCCGAACAGGCCGGCGCGACCCGGGCGGTGGGGGACATCGGCACGCACTGGTTGGACCTGCTTTCCTTCATCAGCGGCACTGAGGTCGCCGCCGTCTGCGCCGATCTCGCTACCTTCCTGCCCGTGCGCCAACGGCCGCTGGGATCGGTACAAACGTTCACCAGCGGTGGCGCGGCTGCATCCGGCGGTACCGCGCCGGTCGCCATCCAGACGGAGGACTACGGGAGCATCCTGCTGCGCTACCAGGGGGGAGCGCACGGCTGCCTCACCGTATCCCAGGTCACGGCCGGCCGCAAGAACTGCCTGCGCTACGAGATCGCCGGCAGCAGGGGGGCGCTGGCCTGGGAGAGCGAGCGCCCGAACGAGCTGTGGCTTGGCCACCGCGAACGGGCAAACGAGCTCCTGCTGCGTGATCCGGCCCTGCTAACTGAGGCCGCGGCGCGCTCCACCAGCTACCCCGGCGGCCACAACGAGGGATTCCCCGACACCTTCAAGCAGTTGTATCGCGCCGTGTATGCCGACATTCGGGCCGGCCGGCCGTCGGCAACGCCCGCCTACGCTACCTTTGCCGACGGCCACCGCGAGGCGCTGCTCTGCGAAGCGATCCTGCAGAGCCGGCGCGAAGGAGGCTGGGTTGCAGTGTCATGATTGGGCGCGGCGAATGAACGTGAGGAGTTCCGACCTACGACCTTGCTATCGTCCCTCCTCTACGCCAATGGGTGGCGCCCGGTACAGCGCGACCAGTTTCCCGATCGCCTTGCGGAGGCTCTCGCGCAACTCTGCCGGTTCCAGCGCCTCGACGCCGTCCCCCAGTTGGAGGATGCCGGCGCGGGCCTCTTCAAGGGTGTCGAACTCCAGTTCCAGCGTACGCCAGCCGTCCGCGTCGGGCGGGCCTACCGGTTCGACCGTGGTGAGGTCCGTGCAACCGAGCCGGCGGGGTAGGGCCGGCAGGACGGCCGGCGAAACCCGGATACGGAGAGGATAGCGCGGCACGCCGGCCCGGAACTCCGCTACAGAAGCGTCCCAGTAGGCAGCCAGATCGAACGCCGCATCACGCGGAAAGCGCTCCGCCAATGGCGCCACGTCTCGAATGCGCGCTACCCGATAGGTGCGCATCTGCCCCTCGGCGCACGCCACCAGATACCAGACGTTGCCTTTCACCACCAGACCATACGGCTCGACCACACGCTCGAAGGCTTGCCCCTCGTCCCGGCCGTAGGTCAAGCGCAGCCGGTAATCCTGCCAGAGAGCATTCTGGAGTAGACGTAGATGCGGCACCGCCTCTGACGAGCGGTACCAGGGCGCCGCGTCGACGTGCAACCGTTGGCGGGCCTGCTCGGCATCCCCACGTTGGATCGAGGGCAACGCCGCCAGCAGCTTGAGGAAAACGCTGTCCTGCGCCTTGCCCAGACCCAGGTCGCGTAACGGGCCGCTCACGCCGACCAGGAAGAGCGCCTGCACCTCCGGCGTCGTCATGCCGGTAAGGCTGGTGCGAGAGCCTTCCAACAAGCGCCAACCGCCACCGGGACCGCGCTCGGCCACCAGCGGCACTCCCGCTCCGCTCAACACCTCCAGGTCGCGGGCGATCGTGCGCTCGGAGACCTCCAGTCTCTCGGCCAGTTGCCCGGCAGTTTGCTGACCGTGGACTTGCAGCAGAAGGACGAGGGAGAGGAGTCGGTCAGCGCGCACGGGCGGTCTCCTGAAGGTGATGCTGCCGGTCGGCGGCCCCGTGACCCAGCATAGCGCGAAATCATGACAGAAGATGTCATCAATCAGCCGTATGCTGCCAGGGTGCACAGTAAAGGGACAAACGATGCCTGAAAAGTGGGAGCAGAACAGCGCCAAGCCGGCGGTGGCCCTACCCGACTACTGGGCACTGCTGCGCCGGTATCTGGGTAACCAGCGGGGACCTGTCAGCCTGATGGCCGCCATGCTGCTCCTGAGCATCGGCTTCCAGCTCGCCGGACCGCAGGTCGTCCGCGCCTTCATCGACGCTGCCCAGCGCGGCGCACCGGTGGCGGCGCTGGTGCGGGCGGCGGTGCTCTTTCTGGCAGTCGCTGCAGCGCAGCAGGGCCTGACCGTCCTGGCGTCCTACTGGAGCGAGCGGGTGGCCTGGACCGCCGCCAACCGGCTGCGGCTGGACCTTGCCGCACAGCTGCTTGCGCTGGACCTCGGCTTTCACCAGGTGCACACACCAGGCAAGTTGCTGGAGCGAGTGGATGGCGACGTCAACGCCCTGGCCGGCTTCTTCTCCAGCTTCGCGGTACACCTGGTGGGCAACGCCTTGCTGCTGACCGGTGTGCTCGTTGCCCTCGCGTCGGTCGATCGGCGTCTGGGGCTGGCCTTCGCCCTATTTGCCCTCCTGGCGGTGCTCCTGCTCGGATGGGTGCGCCGCTTCGGCACGCCGCACTGGCACGCCGATCGCCAGCGCAGCGCCGCCTTCTATGGCTATCTGGGCGAGATGCTGACGGCCCGGGAGGATTTGCGCTCCAGCGGCGCCGTTGCCTATGCCTTGCGCCGTTTCCTGGAGGAGTTGCGCATCTGGCTGCCGGTGACCCGACGGGCGGCGTTCTGGGGACAGGCCGTGATGATGACCGGTATCCTCATCTTCGCTGCCGGCGATGCCCTCTCCTATGGCATGGCCGGGCGGCTGTACCTGCGCGGTGCCATCTCCCTCGGCGCCGTCTATCTCGTCGTCGCCTACGTGGCGATGCTGGCGCAACCAATTGAGACCATCCGCACACAACTACAGGACCTCCAGAGGGCCGATGCCGGTATCGCGCGGGTGCGGGAACTGCTGGCCCTGCGCTCGCCGCTGATCGACGGGCCTGACGTGTTGCCGCCTGGTGCGCTGGCCGTCGAGTTCCAGGGTGTCTCGTTCGCCTACCCAGGCGAGGGCCTGGCCGGCGCCGCGAATGGCCGCGAGCGCGACGCCGTGCTCGACCATGTGAGCTTCCGGCTGGAGGCCGGGCGCGTGCTGGGACTGTTGGGCCGCACCGGCAGCGGCAAGACGACGATCGCCCGCTTGCTCTTCCGGCTGTACGATCCGCAGCACGGGTCCATCTGCCTGGGCAACGTCGATCTGCAGCGACTGCAGTTGGCGGCACTGCGCGGCCGCGTCGGCCTCGTCACCCAGGAGGTGCAACTCTTCGCAGCAAGCCTGCGCGACAACCTTACCTTCTTTGATACGGCCGTCTCGGATGGGCAACTGCGCGAGACGCTGGGGGGGCTGGGGCTGTTGCCCTGGTTGGCACGTCTGCCGCAAGGGCTGGATTCGCCGATCGCCGGTTCCAGCCTCTCCGCCGGGGAGGCGCAGTTGCTGGCGCTGGCGCGCGTCTTCCTGAAAGACCCCGGCCTCGTCATTCTGGACGAAGCCTCCAGCCGGCTCGACCCTCTGACGGAGACCCTACTGGAAGGGGCGCTGGACCGCCTGCTAAACGGTCGCACGGTGATCATCATCGCCCATCGCCTGGCGACTATCCAGCGAGCGGACACCATTCTGATCCTGGAGGGGGGACGGGTGCAGGAGCAGGGACGGCGCGAGCACCTGGCTGCTAATCCCGGTTCACGTCTGGCAACCTTACAGCGGACCAGGCTGGAAGGGACGCCAGCATGAAGGCACGGGAAACACGCTTGCCGGCGACCGCCTACTTCATCGGCCGGCTGCTGACCTACCATCCCTGGCCGCAGGTGGCCAGCGGCTGCTGCTGGGTCCTCTTCCATAGCTGGCCGCTCTTTCCAGGGCTACTGGCGAAAGCCTTCTTCGATCTGCTGCAAGGGCGAGCGCCGGCCTCCGTCACGCTGGGGCGCCTGGTGCTCCTGGTCGTGTTGCTGGCGCTGGCGCGTGTCACCTTCGTCTACGCCGACAGCCGGGTGAGCCCGCTCAACGCCATGCGCGTGGGCGGC
Organism: Chloroflexota bacterium; assembly: GCA_051003235.1. GTDB lineage: Bacteria > Chloroflexota > UBA4733 > UBA4733 > UBA4733 > UBA4733. The sequence continues at coordinate 13,811 of JBPCLN010000264.1, forward strand.
CTGCTCCGCTACAACCTGCTGATCAGCATCCTGGGAATGTCGGGAGCGACGGCCCTGCCGGGCAGCGTCGGCGCCACCCTCTCCACGCTGCGCGACGACGTCGACACGATGTTCGGCGCGGGGTGGGCCTTCGACGTTGTCGGCTTGGCCGTCTTCGCCGGCGGTGGTCTCACCACCTTGCTCTCGGTGGGCGCGCGGGTGACGTTGCTCGTCTTCCTGCCCATCGTGGCAGTGCTGGTCACGGCCTACGCCGCTCTCTCCCGTTTGCAACGACGCCGCCGGCAAAGCCGGGCGGCCACGGCCGACGTCACCGGCGCCCTGGGCGAGGTCTTCGGCGCCGTGCTGGCGATCCAGGTGGCCGGCGCCGAGGCCACCATCCTGGCCCATGTGCAGCGCCTCAGCGCCGAGCGGCAACGCCTGATGCTGCGCGACCGCTTGCTGGGCCTAGCGCTCGACGCCATCTTCAGCGGCACCGCCAGCCTCGGTGCAGGCCTCACGCTGCTGGCTGCGGCCTCACGCATGCGCGCCGGCGCCTTCACTGTTGGCGACTTCGCCCTGTTTTCGACCTACCTCTTGCAGGTGACGGCGATGACCGGCTTCCTGGGCTGGATCGTCGCCACCTACCAGCAGATGGGTGTCGCCTTCGCGCGGGCGGTGGCGCTACTGCACGGTGAATCGCAGCAGTTGGTCGCCCACCAGCCACTCGCTCTGGTAGGGCCGTTGCCGCCCTTGCCCATGACGCACACGGTTGCCAACGACCGCCTCGCCACTCTGGACGTCGTCGGTCTGACCTATCGCTTTCCCGGTTCAGAACGCGGCATCACCAACGTCTCCTTTGCCCTCCAATGCGGCAGCATCACCGTCATCACCGGTAGTATCGGCGCCGGCAAGACCACGCTCCTGCGTGCCCTGCTCGGGCTGCTCCGGGCACAGGCGGGCGAAGTGTACTGGAATGGTCGGCGTATTCCTGATCAAGCCGTCTTCCTAGCGCCCCCGCGTGCTGCCTACACGCCGCAAGTGCCGACCCTCCTCTCCGGCACGCTGCGCGAGAACCTCCTGCTGGGCCGCGAGGCCGACGATGCCGCCTTGCAGCGTGCCATTGGCGGCGCCGTGCTGGAGGCGGACCTGGCCACCTTCCCTACCGGGCTGGAGACGCTGATCGGCACCCGCGGCGTGCGGCTCTCCGGCGGACAGATCCAGCGGATGGCTGCCGCTCGCATGTTCATCCGCGACGCCGAGCTACTGGTGCTGGACGACCTCTCCAGCGCGCTGGACGTGGAGACGGAACAAGCGCTCTGGCAGCGCCTGCTGGCCCGCCGCGACGTGACGGTGCTCGCCGTCTCCCACCGCCCGTTGCTGTTGCGCTCTGCCGATCAGGTCATCGTGCTGGAGAACGGGCGCATTGTGGCAGCGGGACCGCCACAGGAGGTACTGCCATCAAGACGCTGAAGGCGACTCTGCGCGCGCTCGACTGATCCGGGCTAACACATTCAACCAATCGGGACGCCGAGGACGCACGCCGAACTCGACGATCGCCAGCCGAATCACGTCCTCAACACAGCTTCCTGTGGCATCCTACCAATCGCTGGGGCGGAGCATGTAAACCCGTACGATACCAGACTGGTCGGGGTCCTCCTCGAACTCGCCGGCGTCCCATGCCCGGATGAACTCCTCGCCGCTCATGTGCAGGTAGTGTTGCGCAGCGCGATCGAAGATAGCAAATCGTTCCTCGGGCGTCACATACTGGACAGTGCCCTCCGTTGCATCAACGTCGGCATCCTGCGCCACCGTCGCCATGGTGTTGCTCCCTGTTGGCTATCGTTCCGAGCCGGCGGAAACTAGCCTTGCTCAAGCGCATGCTACCAGTTGATCGCCCGCCATGTTACGGTAGCATATACTTGAGCATGCTTTGCTGGAGACAGTGATGGCGACAGAGTTGGCACGTGTGCGCTTCAGTGTCGACGACTACCACCGCATGGCCGAGGCGGGAATTCTCCACGAGGATGCCCGGCTCGAACTGATCGGAGGGGAGATCGTCCAGATGAGCCCGGTCGGCAGCCGCCATGCGGCCTGCGTCAAGCGCTTGAACCGGCTTCTCGGTCGGCGGCTGGGTGACGAGGCAGTGCTGGGCGTGCAGGATCCGGTGCGGTTAGGTGATGACACGGAGCCGGAGCCGGATGTGATGATCCTGCGGCCACGCGAGGACTTCTATGAACAGGCGGCGCCGACGGCGGCCGATGTTGTCCTCCTGATCGAAGTAGCGGACAGCTCGCTCGCCTACGACCGTGCTATCAAGCTCCCCCGCTATGCCCAGGCCGGGGTGCCGGAGGTCTGGCTGGTCGATCTTGACGGGCAGGCCATCGAACGACACACCCTGCCGGCCGAAGCGGGCTTTCTGGACGTCCGGCGCTTCGTCCGTGGCACGGCTCTCGCTTCGCTTGCAGTCCCGAGACTGGTCGTTCCGGTTGACACTGTCCTGGGCTGAAGCAGATGCGTGTGTCAGGAAAATCCGGCTAGCCCTTGATGCCGCTGACCACGATGCCCTGAATGAAGTAGCGTTGGGCTACAAAGAAAATGACGAGGACCGGCACCAGGGAGACGACCGTCATGGCCATCGTGCCCGGAATATCCGAGGTGTACTGGGTCGTAAGCATGCGCAAGCCAAGCTGGATCGTGAACTTGTCCGGCGTATTGAGATAGATCAACGGACCCAGGAAGTCGTTCCAGCGAAACGTAAATTCAAAGATGGCGACAACGCCGAGCGCCGGAGCGGTCAGGGGCAGCAGGATACGCCAGTAGATGCTGAACCAGCTCGCCCCGTCGATGCGGGCGGCATCATCCATTTCTTGCGGGATCGTCATCATGAACTGTCGCAGCAAGAAGATGTTGAAGGCGCTCCCGAAGAACACCGGCACGATTAACGGTCGGAGCGTGTTCACCCAGTGCAGCCGGCTGAAGAGCACGTACTGCGGGATCAACGTGACCTGTGATGGCAACATCAGGGTACTGACGATGAGCAGAAAAAGGAACCCTCGCCCCCGGAACCGCATGCGCGCGAAGGCGAAGGCCACGATCGAGCTGGAAAACACCGTGGCGACGATGTCGATCCCCGCCACCAAGAAGGTGTTGCGATAAAAGGTGGTGAACGGCACCTCACTCCATGGCTTGACGTAGTTGCTAAAGATCCACTGGCTCGGGATCCACTTCGGCGGGTAGATGAGCACCTCACCGGCCGACTTTACGGATGCCGAGAGCATCCAGATGAACGGCAAGGAAAAGATGACGGCGCCGAGCACCACCAGGGCGTAGATGACTCCCCGCGAGATCAGACTCTCCCAGCGGACCGTCCGCGGTCGGCGATGGATCTCCGTGAAGGGTGCAGTGGTTGAAGCCATTATTGACGTAGCCCCCCTTCATAGTAGACCCAACGGTTGGAACTGCGGAAGACCACCAGGGTGAAGCAAAGGATGATGGCGAACAGGATCCAGGCGACAGCCGAGGCGTAGCCAAAGTGGAATTGAGCGAAGGCTTTGGTGTACAGGAAGAGGACTAGTGTCGTGCTGGCGTTATTGGGTCCACCCTGAGTCAGGACGTAATTCGTCGTGAACACCTGAAATGAGCCGATCATATTCAACAGGAAGTTGAAGAAAATAGTGGGAGTCAGGAGCGGGATGGTGATCCTCGTGAAGACTCTCCAGCCGCTGGCGCCGTCAATCCGGGCCGCCTCGTTCAGTTGGGAAGGGATGCCTTGTAAGCCCGCGAGGTAGAGTAGCATGTTCGCGCCGGCTCCCCAGAGGGCGATCATAGCAATGCCGGGAATCACCCAGAACTCGCTCAGCAACCAGCGCGGCTGCGGCAGCCCAAAGAAGCCCAGCGCCGAGTTCAGTAAACCGTAGTCCGGGTCGAGTACCCAGCCCCAGAGCACCGCGACAGCGACGCCACTCACGAGCGCCGGCAGGTAGTAGACGGTGCGCCAGAAGCCCAACGGCCGGATCTTTTGGTTCAGCAGCACGGCGATGACGAGCGCGATGGCGGTGCCGAACGGCACGGAGAGCACCGTATAGATCACGGTGACGCGGAGCGCATTCCAGAACAGCGGATCGTGGGCGAGGTTCACATAGTTGGTAAAGCCGATAAACTTGGTGGTATCGAGAAGGTCAGTGTTCAAGAAGCTCAAGACGAGGGAAAAGGCCATGGCGCCGAATGTAAATATCAGGAAACCAATCACCCATGGCGAAATGAAAAGGTAGGCCCAGAGTTCTTCTTGCGCCCGCTGGGACAGGCGCTGCCGCCCGCGCACGCGCGGCGCCGTCCCTGCAATCGTTGACTGCCCTGCCATGCTGTGTGGTCCCTCCTAAGTCCTTCCGAGGTGGTGTTGCGTGAGGCGTGGCCCTCACCCCGACTCGCTAAGGCTCCGGGTGCCCTCCCCCAAGCTTGGGGGAGGAGCCGGGGGTGGGGGCTTCCTTGGTCTTGCTGGTGGCGCGGTGGTCTGTTAGCTGCTCTTCTCGACTTGCGTCACCTGATCTGACACCTGCTGGAAGTAGTTCACCGGCGTCTGGCCGACGTCGAACACCTTCTGCAAGGCAGGATTGATCAACTCTTGCGCCGCGGTGGTATTCTTGAAGAAGTTGCGGTTGCCCGGATAGCCCATCTGCATGGCCTGCGCCCCGACGTCGAGGTTGACCTGCTCCAGCTCGGGGTACTGCTTGATGCAGATCTGCTTCCAATTCGCCAGGACCGAGTTACGCACCGGCAGCAGTCCGGTCGTTTCAACCTGCGCCGTCTGGTAATCGACACCAGCGAGGTATTGCAGCAGGGTCCAGGCCTCATCGGGATGCTTTGCTTGCTTCGACATCGAAAAACCATCCGTCGTGCCCAGCACTTCGCGCTTGACGGGGCCTTTCGGGACGTGCGCATACTCCCAGTTGATCTTCGTGCTGGAATTGTTCTTTGCCATCGAGAAAGGATAAAAGCCATCCTCGTTGATGGCGTACTGGCCGGAAAAGAAACGATCGCCCGATACCTGCGGCATGCCGGAAAGGGGAATCAGCAGCACTTTCTCGTCCCAAGCCAGCTTTCGTGCCCACTCGAAGGCGTCCTGCGCCTCCTTCGCGCCCAGATCGCATTTCGTCGGGTCGTTCGGATCGGCGTCAAATCCACCCCACATATAGACGCGGTACCAGTAACGATCCCAGGAGTCCATCGGGATATGCGCGCCGCCGACCTTGATCTTGCTGTTTTCCATGACGGTGAGCTTGCGCATGGCGTCGGCGTATTCGTTGTGCGTCCAGTCCAGCGTCGGTAGCGCCTGACCCTTTTGCTGGAACATGTCCTTGTTGACCCACAAGACCATAACGTTGACGTATTTGGGCAAGCCGAAGCGGATCAGGGAGCCACCGAGCTTCGGGCCACCCTTGAGTGGAATATTGAAGTCGCGCCACTGCCACTGGTAGAAGTCGCTGATATCCATCTTGCTCTTGTCCACCAGCGAGTTGACGTCGACGACCTGGCCTTTTTCGGCGAACTGCTGCACGTTGTCGCCCCAGGTCTCGAAGACGTCGGGCGGATCGCCCGCCACCATCTGGGCGATCAGCTTTTCATCTCGTTGAGACGGCGCCGGCTCGATGGTGACCTTGATGTTCGGATGGGCTGGGACAAAGCTCTTGGTCAGGGTCAGTTGCGCCCCCTTCAGATCCGATGGGGAACCGCGGAACTGCCAACGGATCGCCGTGCCACTGCCCACCTGTTCGGCAGGCGGCAATGTCGGTGTTGGAGGGACCGCCGTGTTGGCCGCGCTGGCCGTTACCGCAGTACTCGTTGCTGCTTTGGTAACGGCCGCCGATCCGGCGGCACTGCTCGTGGCGGCGCCGGTCGTTGCTGAACTGGTGGCGGAGGCGCCGCATGCCGCGAGGAGCGCGGTGGCGCCAAGCCCCGCAGCGCCGAGCGCTGCCCTCCGGAGAAGGTCTCGCCTGCTGCGACGGTCGCGCGAAGCGACGGTGTCGTCGAGATGATGGGACATTGCCGGCCTTTCTATGACACTCTGCTCAGGGGACGAGCGATGGTGTTGAAAAAGCATCGGTACCCGCTCGTCGGACAATCCATCAGGGCATAACGATGGGTCTGCGCGATCTGCCGGTTAGGACGAAGCCTCCTTTCCGCCATAACGTCCAGCGCGGCGGTCGCCGCTGCGTGCACGGCTTGGCTGGACCGTACACAGGGAATGTACGCAGTCAGGCGGGCGCTGTCAAGCCGCCACACCCCTTGACCCCTTGCAATTGACGGGATGCCCGCCTAGAGGTCTTTTCCAGGTCAACTCGTTGCGAATGCGTCAAGTTTGTCAGGCGGAGAGTTTGGCTTGATCGACAAAGTGATCGATGGCAGCATCGAGCTTGTCGAAGGCAGGTTGCAGGAGGCG
>JBPCLN010000265.1:0-3633 GCA_051003235.1 Chloroflexota bacterium
ATCGGCTCCGATACCTTCGTGCTGCCCGTCGGCGTCAAGCATCCCCAGGAGTCGATGCAGTTTATGCTGTACATGGCCTCGGCGGATCCGGTGTTGGCCTGGTGTGTCGGGGAAGCAAACGTGCCGCCGACAGCCGCCATGGCGAACGATGCCCGATTTCTCCAGGGCGTGCCCTACGGCAAGACACTGGTCGATATGGCCAAGCCGGAACTGCTGCACCCGTTTCCCGTTGCGCCGACCTACAGTCAGGTCATCGGTTTCCTGAATACCGCCGTGACGAACGTGCTCAAAGGGACGATCGCCGTCGAAGCCGCGTTGGCGCAGGCGCAACAACTGGCCGATCAAAAACAACAGGCCTTCAGCGCGCAGAAGCCCGGCTGGTAGGCGCCAGGGCCTTGGTCGCAATGGCGGCCAATTCGGAAGAGTGGTGACAACTCAGGAGGTAGGCGTGGCTCAACTGGCAATCAACGGCGGACCAAAGACAATTACCGAGCATCTGGGCTCTCCCTGGCCGGTCTGGGACGATACCGAGCGCCGGCTCCTCATGGAGGTGCTGGAAAGCGGCAAGTGGTGGCGCGGTGGCTACGATGACCCGACGCAATCAAAGGTGGGGCAGTTCGAGACGGCCTTCGCCCGCTTTCAGGACGCCAAGCATGGCGTCGCCGTAGCCAACGGCACAGTCGCCATCGAGTGTGCGCTCAAGGCAGTCGGCGTGGAGGCCGGCGACGAGGTCATCGTCCCGGCGGCGACCTTCGTGGCGTCGGCCACGGCGCCGATCCAGGTCGGCGCTGTGCCCATCTTCGTCGATATTGATCCGCGCAACTACACCATCGACCCCGCCGCAGTAGAGGCCGCCATCACGCCTCGCACCCGCGCCGTCGTCGCCGTGGATTACGGCGGTATGCCCTGCGACATGGATGCCTTATTGGACATCCAGCAGCGCACCGGTATCCAGATCGTCTCCGACTGTGCCCACGCCCATGGCTCGCAGTGGAAGGGCGTCGGCGTGGGCGCGATCGGCCCCATCGGCACCTTCAGCTTCCAGGCCTTCAAACAGTTGCCGACCGGCGAAGGCGGCATGGTGCTGACCAACGACGACGCCATCGCCGAGCGCGCCTATTCCTACCACCACATCGGGCGCATTCGCGGCCGGCCATTCTACGAGCACCATGTTCCCGCCAGCAACTTGCGCATGACGGAATGGCAGGGTGCCATCGGCCTGGCCCAGTTTTCGCGCCTGCTCGACCAGACGCTGATCCGCGAGCGCAATGCCATGTATCTGGCGCAGGGTCTCGAACAGATCGATGGGGTGTCCCCCCTCTACCGCGATCCCCGCGTCACCCGTTGGGGCTTTTACATGTGGCACTTCAAATTTCAGTTGGAAGGCTTCGGCGGCATTTCCCGCGACACCTTCCTGCGGGCGCTGGGGGCGGAAGGGGTGCACGCCGGCACGGGTCACACCGAGCCGCTCTACCATAATCCGGTATTCGCCCACTGGCAGGATAACTTTGGCCGCACCGGCTTCCCCATCCGCAATCCCTACTCGGGCCAAGGCATCGACTACACGACCGTTAAGTGTCCGCAGGCCGAGCGCATCTATCGGGACGAGGCCATCGTCCTGTCCCACCGCCTCTTCCTCGGCCCGCAGTCGGCGATGGATCAAATACTTGCCGCCATCCGCAAGATTCGCGAGCACATCGACGAGTTGCCGCGCAGTGCGGCGACCACCGGAGCCGCCCGTTCACGGTGAGTTTTGCGCCCATAACGGGCACATGGTAGTGAGTCTCAATGCGGATCATTGCTCTGCGGATACTCCGCCCGTACGGTGACTCACGCGCTGGGCACAATGATCAAAAGGCGCTAAAGGCGGCGTTGGACGCCTGGTTTGATGAGGTTCGGCAAGCGAACTGGACAAGCGCTGCCAATGTGACGCGGCTCTATGCATCGGCAAGCGTCGTGTCCGCCGATCGCATCATTTTCAACATCAAGGGTAACGATTATCGGTTGGTTGTTTCAGTGGATTTTGAAAAGGGCATCGTCTGGATCAAGTGGATTGGCACTCATCGGGAGTACGACCGCATCAACGTGCGCGAGGTGGAGCATGAGCGAGATTAGACCGGTTCGGACGGTGACCGACTCGACGTATTGGCGACCCTCATCGACGCCTATGAGAGCAAGCATTGTCCCGTTGATCCCCCTGATCCAATTGAAGCGATCTTGTTCCGAATGGAGCAGCAGGGTCTCACCCGGAAGGATCTGGAAGGCATTCTGGTCACGCGCACGCGGATTAGCGAGGTGCTCAATCGGCGGCGCGGCCTGTCAATCACGATGATCCGTCGTCTGCACGATAAGCCTGGAATATCCGCTGAGGTACTCATTCAGCCATCCCGCACCAATAGCGCCGCCTGAGGTTGACCTTCCCTCACCGTAACGCATATGTGGCATGTGCCTGGCTTCTGCTGCCCAGAGGCCGGACTACATCCAGCCCGTGACGCCCAATAGCTCGTTGGTCTCCGCATCGGGATTGTCGGCCAGGAGTTTCGCCGTGATGCCGCTTTCCGGCTTCACACTGTAGATCGACGGCTTCATCGTACAGTTCAGGCCGCAGATCTTCTTCGATGCGCTGATGCGATCCCGGTACGACGCACAGCGGACCGTTGGCGTCGTTCTTAGACTTCACCATGTCCAGGAAGGCCTGATCCTTGTCCATCAGGTGACGCAGGAACAGGCCGCCGAAGCGCGACGACCGGCTGATGTTGACCGTTTCGCCCAGCTCTGTCGCCGCGACCCGATCCAGGGCAGGGCAATCGCATCTACATTAGCTGGCGAGGACCTGGAGCAAGGAGAGGTGATCCCATCCGGCCTCTGATGCCCACGCGCTCACCAGGTGCAGGGCCGCTGTCCCCCTCCCCCGGTCATGCGACCGCCGCAGCGTCTTGCCGTCGAGTGCCACCTGGTCCGCTCCACGAGTGGATCCTCCAACGCCGCGAAACACGCCTCGATGCTGTATGCCTGGTCGTGCTCCATTCGCAGCCATGTTCAATGACGAAGAGCATTCAGACATCGAACCACGCGAGATTATCATCGGTCATTCAGTCAGCCGACCGCCTGGATCATTGCGATTTTACAGGATGCGGTACGCTGACGGCCGTAACGACCTATCGAACCTGTACTCCCAGCCGGCGGCTGAACCTTGGCCGTTAGGCAGATGCAAGCAGAAGGGTACAGCCGTGATCCTCCCGAAAGACCGCGACCCTCGCTTCATTACCATCCGCCGCGGGGGGACGCTCACAGACTCCGACCATCAGCTCCTCGCCCTGTCGGCCGCAACGTGTGCGGAACACGTCCTGCACCTGTTCGAGTCGGCGCAACCTTCAGACCCGCGGCCTCGCCAGGCGATCGCGCAGGCTCGGACATGGGTGCGCGGCGAGATCACCTGGTGGGAGGCGCGCGCAGCCGGCGGCCACGCCAATGCGGCGGCTAGGGATCTCCATGGTGCCGCTCGGCATGCTGCGCACGCTGCCGGTCAGGCGGCTGCAGTCGGGCATGTGGCCGCGCACGAGCTCGGAGCGGCGGCCTACGCGATCAAGGCGGCGCGTGCAGCCGCTCCGGAAGGCGAGGGTGAGAGCTCCG
>JBPCLN010000266.1:0-14579 GCA_051003235.1 Chloroflexota bacterium
TGGTCTCCTGCTCTGCCCCTATCGCCCCGCCCCCCTCCGCCCCCGCCCCCCCCCCCCTCCTGCCCTCCCCCCCTCCGCTACTCGTAGCCCGCGAATTTATTCGCTGGGCGCTCTTCGCAGAAATCCACTGGATTTGGTAGATGCACCACCTACTGGTGCATCCTGATGCACCCGGCAGGTTTCCCGGGCTTCCGGCTTCACGGGCCGACTTGCGCTGGGAAGGCCTTGCGGTAATCGGTGCCGACGTTGGCGCGCTCCACCTGCCACTGGGGCGGGTTCTGTGCATCGTTCGTAAGGATGGTGCGCTGGAAGGCCTGCACGGTAATCGTGCGCTGCACCGGCCCACCAGGCAGGTCTTTGGTGACTTGGATCGTCACGGCTTCGCTGATCGGGAGGCCGACATCGTGCAGCCAGCCGCCAGGGAAGAGGTCGCTGCGCTGGAGGTAACGCCAGAACGGCGCCGCCACTAGATGCCCCGGCGCACCGCTGAGGGTGGCAGTGAAGGGAACGAACGCCGAGCCGTCAGCCTGGACCATCGAGCCACCGCCGGAATAGCCGGGTGGCGGCGGTACGCGCTTCGCCGGGTCGGCGAGGTCATGCAGGCCGGCATAGGTGAGCGAGGAGACGTCACCGCCGATGGGGAGCGCCACCTGCGCCTGCTGCAGCTCGTCCACCAACAGGCCTTCCATGAATCGCCAGTTCGCCGGCACGTTATCGGCGGAATGGTCCTCCAGGCGCGCCTTTTCAAAGTACTGCACCGGGTAGCCGTTAATGATCATCAAGGGGCTAATCGCGCTGCCGAGCAGGCGAAGGCCATCCGTTTGCTGGTAATACGCCGCGAAAGGCGCGGCCGTGGGCCAGGTGATCGTGAGACGATAGAGGCCGGCCGGCGTCACGGCATAGAGGATATGCGTCGGCGCCGCCAGCACCAGTTGCTGGACCTGCTGGTCGAGCGCCGGCAACGCCGGCCAGGTCTGCCCGCTGTCGGGGGTAGCGAAGATCCCTCGTTGCTGCAGCGCGTTCGGCGATTGCGGCGGGCGCGAGATCGCGGCATACAGCCAGTGCTGCTGCATGGGATTGACGGCGATGGCGTCGACCTGGGGCGCCTGGCCACCGGCACCGAGCGGGAGGTTGCCCCGCAGCGACGCCGGCCCCCCGCCGTTGTCATAGCGCGCCAGCTCGCTGATGCCGATCAGCGTCCAGACGCTGTACAGCGCATGGTGGGCAGCATCGCCGGCCAGGGCCAGCAAGGACGGACCAGTGAGCGTGGGCGGTGGGAGAGGAAGGGAGGACCAGACAGGCGCCGGAGCGGCATAGGCGTTGCTCGTCTCCATGACGTCACCACCATGGTAGCTGATAATCCCGACGTCCAGCAACCCGGTTACACCCGGCAGCATGGCCAGGCTGCTGGCGCCGCCGCTGCCGATACCACCGCCACCGACGTTTGGCGGCAGAATCAGCGACCAGGTTTGGCCGCCATCCAGGCTCCGCGCCACCTGGGCGCAACACCCATCGACGGCGAAAAGCGCCACAAACACGGCGCCTTGCCGGTTGGAGTCGAGAGCGACAGCGGTGATGGACGGCTGCCCGGCACTGGCCGCGCCGGTGGACTGGTAGATCGTCGTCCAGGTTACTCCGCCATCGTGACTCACCCGGAGGGGATTGGTGATGTGATCGCCTCCCGAGCCGGTACTGGGAGGCGACGCCACCGGAGCGGTGGCATACAGCACATTGGCGGCGAAGGGATCAACCGCCAGCATTTGGCCGAGCGGGGTCCCGCTGACCTGCTGCCAGGTTCCGCCGCCATCGGTCGATTTCCAGAGGCCGCCTGACCCGCCGACGTAGACCAGGGAGGCGTTCGCTGGGTCGACGGCAACCGCCTGGACACCGGTTGTCGGTCCGGTGGCACTCCAGCCGGCGCTATCCGCCGCCGCCGGCAGTGCGGGATAGAGTAATGGTAGGACCATGAGCAAGAGTAGCCGAGCAAATCGTCGATACACGATGATTCCCCCTTTCCCAGATGGTAACGAAGGTCGGCGCTTGATGCAATGTCAGGATGCGCCTGCCCCCTGCTTCCTCTTGGCGATCGCTATAATCGTGCCGCTGAAACCTGATCAAGTATTGAGGTAGTTGAAGGAGCGCATCATGCGAGACGGCAAACTCGGCGTCGCGATTCAGGGCGCCGGCTGGGTCTCCACCGAACACATCCGCGCCTACCTCCGCAACCCGCACGTCGAGGTGATCGCCATTGGCAGCCGGACGCGGGAAGGCGCGCAACGTAAGGCGCAGGAGATGGGACTGGACGTTCCGGTCGTCGATACGCTGGCGGCCTTGCTGGCCCAGCCTGGCGTGGACGCCGTCTCTATCTGCACACCGCCGCAACGGCACTGCGACGAGACGATCCAGGCGGCGCAGGCGGGGAAACACATCCTGATCGAGAAGCCCGTGGCCGTCAGCCCGGAAGAATTGCAGCGTATGGACCAGGCGGTTCGCCAGGCCGGCGTGCGAACGGTCGTCAGCTTCGTGCTGCATTGGAACCCGGCGGTCCAGAACATCAAGGCGCTGCAGGCTGCCGGCATGCTGGGGACGTCGTTCTACGTCCAGACCGACTACTGGCACAACCTTGAGCAGGCCGGCCTGCTCGGCCATGGCGGCGGCGTCAGCGCCATGCTCGCCGGCGGCTGCCATGCCATGGATATGGCGCGCCATCTGATGGAGAGCGATATTGTCGAAGTGACGGCGTTGGGTTGGTCACCCAGCGAGAGGCCGGCGGGCGCCGGTGAGGACGATCACGTCGGCATGGCGAATACTGTCGCGCTGGTGCGCTTTGCCGACGGCAGGATGGGCAAAGTCTCCGGCTGCACGTCGCAATGGATGCCCTACCAGTTCAATATCGATCTCTTTGGGACGGAAGGGGTGGTGCGTGGCAACCGTCTGTACACCAGGCAACTGCCCGGCTTGACCGGCCTGGCCGAACTGCCGACGATCCTGCCCGACAACGGCGACGTCGCCCACCACCCGTTCCGGCAGGAGATCGACCACTTTGTCGACTGCATCTTGACGAACCAGGAATCCCCGGTCAACTTGCACGATGCCGTCAACACGCACGAAGCCTGCTTCGCCGCCGACCGCAGTGCCGCTGAGGGCGGCCGCCCGATCAGCTTGCCGTTACGCGACTACAAGTCTGCGTGATCGACCAGGCCAAACTTCAGCACATCGTCCAGGTGGTCCACGGGTAGGAGCCGCAGATGCTGGCGGACCTTCTCGGGCACGTCAATCAGGTCTTTCTCGTTTTCACGCGGAAAGAGCAAGGTCGTGATGCCGGCCCGATCCACCGCCAGCGCCTTCTCTTTCAGCCCGCCGATGGCCAGCACTTTGCCGCGCAGCGTGATCTCCCCCGTCATCGCCACATCCCGCCGCACCGCTCGTTGCAAGAGGGCCGAAATGAGAGCGGTGGCCATGGCCGTGCCGGCGGAAGGGCCATCTTTCGGCACCGCACCGGCCGGCACGTGAATATGGATATTGTGCTGGTCGAAATACTTGTCATCGAACTTCCAGTCGGTGCTCCGCCCGCGGGCGTAACTCACCGCCGCCCGTGCCGACTCTTGCATCACCTTCCCGAGTTGGCCGGTGAGGGTCAACTGCCCCGTCCCCGGCATCAAGCTCACCTCGACGGCCATCACATCGCCGCCGGCCTGGGTCACCGCCACGCCGGTCGCGACACCCACTTCGTCGCGTTCTTCCGCCAGGCCGTGGCTGAAGCGGCGGGGTCCAAGGTACGACGATAAGTCGGCAACATTGAGCCGCCAGGCGGCGGACTCCGTCTCTGCCGTGGCCGCCACTTTGCGCGCCACCTTCCGGCAGAGGTTCGCCAGTTCGCGCTCCAGATTGCGCACGCCGGCTTCCCGCGTGTACTCGTGGACGAGCGAGTGCATAGCAGCGTCATCCAACAGGAGTTGATCGGCGGCCAGGCCGTGCGCCTCGCGCTGCTTCGGCAGGAGGAAATCCTGGGCAATGCGCACCTTTTCCTCGTCCGTATAGCCCGGCAACTCGATGACCTCCATGCGGTCTTGCAAGGCCGGCGGGATCGGGTCGAGCAGGTTGGCTGTGGTCACGAAAATGGTCTTGGAGAGGTCGAAGGCGACTTCCAGATAGTGATCGCTGAAGGCGTGATTCTGCTCCGGATCGAGCACCTCCAGCAGTGCCGAGGAGGGGTCTCCCCGGAAATCGGTGCCGACCTTGTCGATCTCGTCCAGGATGAAGATCGGATTGCAACTCTTGGCGTCGCGCATGCCGCGAATAACCCGCCCCGGCAACGCCCCCACATACGTCCGGCGGTGGCCGCGAATCTCCGCCTCGTCGCGGACGCCGCCCAGGGAGATGCGCACGCTCTGGCGGCCGAGGGCGCGGGCGATCGAGCGTCCCAGGCTGGTCTTGCCGACGCCCGGCGGCCCCACGAAGCAGAGGATCGGGCTGCGCATGCGATCGCCGGCCAGCTTACGCACGGCAATGTACTCCAGGATGCGCTCCTTGACCTTCTCCAGGCCGTAGTGGTCCTCATCCAGAATCGTGGCGGCGCGATCGAGGTTCAGGCTATCCTCGGTCGTGACCCCCCAGGGAAGTTCCACCAGCCAGTCCAGGTACGCCCGGATCATGCCCGACTCCGGCGAATGGGGTCCTTGCAATTGGAGGCGTTCCACTTCGTGCAACGCTTTCGCCTTGACGGGGTCCGGCATCCGCCCCTGTTCGATCTTCTCGCGGAACTCATCAATCAATGCAGTTTCGGGGTCATTCTCGCCCAGTTCCTTGCGCAGCACCTTGATTTGCTCACGCAGGAAGAAGTCGCGCTGGCTCTTCTCGACTCCGGCGTGGACCTCTTCCTGGACCTTCTGCCGGATGGCGGCTAGTTCGATCAGGCGCGACATAAAGCCGCTCACCTTGGTGAGCCGCTCCGTCACATCCTGCGTTTCCAGCAGCTCCTGGCGCTCCGCGAACGTGTAATCGGGCGAGTAGGCGCTCATGTCGGCCAGACGGCTAGCGTCGTCGATCCCGCGCACGAAGTTGCCCACTTCATTGGGAATGCCCGGCACCAGGCTGACATAGGTGTCAATCTGCGAGACGACACGGGCCATGAGGTCGCGCATCGCCGCGTCGTCGGCCGACTTATCCGGTAGCTCGATGGCGTCAATGCGGAAAAAGGGGTCTTCCTGGGTTACCGTCCGCAAGCGGACCCGCTTCACGCCCTGGATGGACACGCGCTGCCCCCCGCCCGGCAGCGACTGCACCTCCTGGATCAGGGCCAGGCAGCCTACCGGCGCCAGCCCTTCCACGCTTTCGCCATCCTCCTCGTCGACATGCCGTGCTGCCAGCACGACTCGCCGGCCGTCGCGCAAAGCCGCGTCGAGGGCGCGGAGCGAACGCGGAGAATTGATCTGGATGGTCAATTCCATGGTCGGGAAGACGACGGCCTCGCCCATCGGCACGAGGGGCAGGTTCTGCTTCCGGAAACGGCGCGGCCTGGCTGGTGCTGCCGGCGGTTCGGGGGGAGTGATCGCTTTATCCTTAACCATTGTCATGCATGCTACGGGCCAGATGGCAGGAGCGTCAAACGCGGCGGCAACAGCGAACCCGTTGCCTCAGCTAGCGGTCGCCCAACTCGATAATGACATGGCCGCCGCTGGCAGTGCTCACGCCATTGCTCGCCGTGGACAAGGTCGTCGCGACGACGCGCGGCAGTTCTTGCAAGATGGGAACGAGCGGTACCGGGCGGTCGATGACCAGCGGGATGACGAGGGCTTGACTGCGCCGCGTAGCGGCCTGCACCGTGATGCCCGGCTGCTCACGCAGCACCGCCATCATGACCTCGACCGTCATGCGATCGGCGTGCTCCGGTAGCACCAGGTCCACCTCGCCGATCGGCCCGCTGGGTTGCGTCCGCGGCGCCGATTCGGCCCCGCAGGCAGCCACCAGTGAATTGGCGCCTGCTGCGGCCGGCTCGCCAATCCCCATCACCCGCCCCAACCGATCGCGTGCCAGATCCAGGCGCGTGAGGAGGGAGGCGCTGAGTTCGTGGAGTTGCGAGAGTTCCTCCCAGGCCGCTTGCACCTCGCGGGCCACCTGGCGCTTCTCCTGCTCCGCCTGGGTCCGCGCCGCTTGCAATGCCTGGCTCGCTTCGCCTTCGGCTCGCTTATGGGCATCAGTGAGTAAGGCGCCCGCCCGCGCGTCGGCGTCCGTCCGCACCTGATCCGCCTCGACGCCGGCCGCTTCTAGGACTAGTCCCGGGGCATCCCAGCTCACCTGTTGGACGTTGAGGGCTTCCTGACGGCTGTTCGCTTCCTCGGTGAGCCGCTCGACTTCCGCTTGCGCCGTCCGCACCATGGCTTCCGACTGACGGGCTGCTTGCTCGTACAACTCTTTGGCACTACGTCGCGCGGCCTCAACGAGGCGTTGCGCCGACGCCAACGCCTCGGCCCGAATGTGCGCTGCCTCGCCCGTCAGGGGCGCCGTATTTGTGCCACCAGCAGCCTGGCCCTCGTCCCCGTCCGGCACCGGCGTTGACCTCTCCGCCTAGTGCTTGGCCTTGAATCGTTCGCGATGCCGACGCTTCTTCAACTTGTGCTTGGTGATCGCCTTGCGGCGCTTTTTGACGACGGAACTCATACCGAGATCGTACTCCCTAACCGAGACGGGGTGTTTTGCCATGCGCAGCACATCAGGATCGATATACCGCATGTTCCTCTTGCACTATAGCGGTCAGACGGCTGCCGTGGCAAGCGCGACGTCAGGGCGGGCCACGGCTGCGAGCTTGCTCCCCCGCCCACTTGCCTCCCTTGCGCCGGCCGAACCGCTCTTGGTGCTAGACTACCGTGCGACTGTAGGACCGGCGGAACCATGCAGGGAGGCGTCAGGCGCTGGTGGACGAGTTTGCCGGCTATCACGCCGCCGTCAACTGGATCAAGAGCAACATTCGCGGCCCGGCCGACTTTCCTGCCGAGCGGCCAAGCTACACCCTGGACGAGCGCCACCGGCGCCGATTCCTCCGGATGCGCGCCTTTCTGCTCCAACTGGGCAATCCGGAGCGCGACTTTACCTCCTTTCATGTCGCCGGGACCTCCGGCAAGGGATCCACCTGCGCCATGCTGGCCGCTATTGGCCACGCCGCCGGTCGGCGCACCGGCCTGCACGTGTCGCCCTACTTGCAAACCGCGTTGGAAAAACTGGTCATCAATGGCCGCCTGATGAACGTTGGGCGTTTCGTGACCCTGATCAAGCAGTTCCGTGAAGAGGTGCGTCGCTTCAACGCCACCAGCGGGGAAGGGCCGTTACGCTACGGCGAAATCTGGGTCGCCCTGACCTTTGCCGCCTATGCCGCCGAACGGGTCGATCTGGGCGTTGTTGAGGTCGGCAGCGGCGGCCGTTGGGACTACACCAACGTCATCCAACCCGATGTCTGCGTGATCAACCGCATCGGCATGGACCACGTCCGGACGTTGGGACCGACCATCGCCGATATCGCCGCCCACAAAGCCGGCATCATCAAGGCGGGCACCCCGGTCGCCGTCGCCGAACAGCCACCGGACGCCCTCGCCGTTGTGTTGGCGGAGGCCGACATGCAGGGCGCATCCGTCTCCCTTGCCGGGCGGGACTTCGTCTGGCACGACGTCGAGGAGGGATCGGACGGCAGCCGTTTCACCTACGAAGACCGTGCAGTGCGCTGGCCGGACCTCTTCGTGCCCCTGCTCGGCGCCCACCAGGTCGCCAATGCCGCTCTGGCCGTGGCGGCCACCCGCTGCTGGGCACGGGGCGCCCCGATCGGCGAAGACGCGGTGCGCCAGGGCCTGGCCAACGTCCACTTTGCCGGCCGGCTGGAACGCATGCAGGAGGCGCCGGAGGTCCTGCTGGATGGCGCCCACAACACGCAAAAGGCGGAGGCGCTTGCCGCTTCGCTGGGCCTGCTCCGGCGCGGGCGGCGCCTGGTGCTCGTGTTAGGCGTCCTGGCCAGCCACGTGCCAAACGGGATCGTGGACGTGCTCGCTCCCCTCGCCGACGCCATCATCTGCACGGCGCCTAACGTGATCGGCAAGCCGGCACGCCCACCGGAGGAATTGGCGGCGCTCTGTCGCACCTACTGCCCCCGCGTAGAAACCCAGCCCGGCCCCGTCAGCTCCACGCGGCGGGCGATCGCCCTGGCTGGTACGGAAGGCATGGTCTGCGTGACGGGTTCCCTCTATCTCGTCGGCGCGGCGCGGCGCTTGTGGCATTCGGAAGAGGAGTTGCTGCGTTCCGCCTGGCAGGATGCCGAAGACCCGCTGCCCGCCCAACTGGCGCTGGCTTAAGCGGATGAAACTTTCCGTGCTCATCCCCGCCTATAACGAGGAAGGGACGATCGAACAGATCATCCGGCGCGTCGCGGCCGTACCATTGCCGGCGGAGCTGGAGATTCTGGTCCACGACGATGCCTCTACGGACAACACGCCTGATATCCTGGCTGCCCTCAACGCGGAGATGCCGCAACTGCGAGTCATCCGGCGCGAGCGCAACGGCGGTAAAGGCGTCGGTATCCGTACCCTGATTCGCGAGTCCAGCGGTGAAATGTGCATCTTCCAGGATGCCGACGACGAGTACGATCCCAGTGACTATCGCCGTCTGATTGATACCTATTGCCAGGGCGGTTGGCCGGCGGTGTATGGCTACCGAAATCTGGCGGGCCAGCCGTTAATCGGCCAGGCCGGCAACCACGGGCTGACCGTGCTCACCGACCTGTTGTACGGCTGCTGGCTCAAGGACATGGAAACCTGCTACAAGCTCTTGGATGGCCGTCTCCTGCGCGCCTTCGACTTGCAGGCCAACGGCTACGACATTGAGCCGGAAATCACGATCAATCTCCGCAAGCGCGGGTATCGCATCGCCCAGATTCCCATCCGCTATCAGCCGCGTCCCACACCCAGTAAGAAGCTCCGCCGCCTGACGGATGGCTGGCTGGCCCTCCGCATGATTCTCCGCCACCGGTTACCCAACGCCCCCGCGATGCCGCGCCTGCCGATCGGCCCACCGGCGCCGTAGCGCCTGCCACACCTCCCGCTGGTTCAGTGGTACGATGCTGCCCGCGGTAGCGGCGTGCCCGCTGAGCGGGCCGAAAACATGGTAAGAGAGGGTAGCAACCAGGCATGCGAATCGCCAGAGTATCGATACACGGCGCCCCCCAATGGGCAGCCATCGAAGGTGACCAACTGTACGCACTGAACGACGTCTATGGGACGCAAACGCGCGGCGCGGCGCTCGGTGCAGTGAGCGCTGCCACGCTCCTGGCGCCGGCGGAACCAAAGAAGATTGTCTGCATCGGCCGCAACTACGCGGCGCACGCCGCCGAAAGCGGCAACCCCGTGCCCGATCCGCCGATGATGTTCTTTAAGCCCTCGACCGCCCTGACCAATCCCGGTGATGACATCGTCTGGCCGATCGGCGGCGCCCGCATCGAAGGGGAAGCCGAACTTTGCGTCGTCATGCGGCGTCGCGCTAAACTGATCCCGCCGGCGGACTGGCGCGACTACGTCCTGGGCTTCACCTGCGGCAACGACGTGAGCGAGCGCGACTGGCAAGATAACGACAATCAATGGAGCCGTGCCAAGGGCTTCGACACCTCCTGCCCGCTCGGTCCCTGGCTGGAGACGGACATCGACCCCGACAACCTGTCGATCCGCGCCTGGCGGGACGGCAATCTGCAGCAGGACAGCCACACCTCCGACCTTTTCCACAAGACGGGCAAGCTGGTCTGGTTCATCGCCCAATTCTTCACGTTAGAGCCAGGCGACGTCATCATGACCGGCACCCCGGCCCACCCCGGCCCCTTGCAAGACGGCACGGAGTACACCGTGGAGATTGAAGGCATCGGCAAGCTGACGAACCGGATCCGTAAGCCGGCAAATTACTGACAGGTGGCGTAGGCCCTGGGTGCGCCGTAGACGGCGCTTCCCTCCGCAGATGGCGCTACCCCATGGATGATGACGTATACTTCAGCAATGTAGGAATGGTTTGCCTGGAAGGTTGACAAGAGTGGTCAGCACGTTCACCAAACGGCCGATCCAAATCTACCTTCGTCCCCAACAGCTTGATGCCCTGAGCTGTGCGGCTCAACGGAGGAAGGTCAGAATGGCCGAGCTCGTTCGCCAAGGCGTGGATCTCGTCTTGGACGATGTACCACCCGAAGAAGACGCATTATGGGACCTTGTCGGGCTGGTAAAGTCAGGACCTAGCGATCTTGCTGACCGGCACGACGAGTATCTGGCGCAGCTCGTCAGTGACGAGAACCGCTGATGAAGCGAGAGGTCTTTGTCGACTCTGGAGCCTGGATTGCACTGAGCACCGACCAGGACTTCAGCTTCGTTGATGCCGTCAGCATTGCGGACATGCGTTGTCGGGGCATTGCTGAGGCGTTTGCCTTCGACCACCATTTTCTGATCGCCGGCTTTACTACCGTTCCAACCGTTACATGACGCCGCGCATCGCTCGTTGCTGATCGCGCGCTAATAGCCGCCAGCCGCCGGCAAGGACGACGGTGGCGATGGTGATCTTGATGATCTCCCCCGGAATGAACGGCAGCACCCCGTCCGTCCAGGCGTGGCCGGCGCCGACGAAGTGCGCGAGCCAGAGCGCCCCAACGGCGTTGAGCAGAGCGTCGCCGAGCAGGAAGGCGGCCGCCGTCGCCGGGAGGCGGGGCCGCCCATTCCGTTCTAAGAGCAGGCCAACGAGGAACGCCGCCAGAGCAAAGCCAATCAGGTAGCCCCCCGTTGGACCGAACAGCACCGCCGGCCCGGCCGTTCCCTGGTGGAATACCGGCAAGCCGGCCAGCCCTTCGGCGAGGTAGGCCAGCAGGGTGGCAAAACCGAGGCGCGAGCCATAGAGCGCGCCGACGAGCAGCACGGCCAGCGTTTGCGCCGTGATCGGCACCGGCGTAAACGGCAATGGCACGGCGATCCGCGCCGCCGCCGCCACGAACGCCGTCCCGGCTCCAACCAGTCCCACTCGCACCAGCCAGGACGAACGGGACCAACCGATGCTGCCTGTCCACGGTCCAATGACGCGATCCACCAAAATATCTCCCCCTTTACGCTGCGGAATCGGTTCTGGCGGGCACTCGCCGCTAGGCCCCAGCCGGCGAGAATGTCACCGTCTTCACCGACGTAAAGAACTCCAACGCCGCCCGCCCCTGTTCCCGAGAATGCGAACTGGACGCCTTCATGCCGCCAAACGGCGCTTGGGGCTCGACGCCGGCTGTCTCGCCATTGACGCGGAGCATGCCGGCGTCCATAAACGAAGCAAACTGCAACACCCGGTTGATGTCGCGGGTGAAGAGCGACGCGCTCAAGCCGAACTTGACGTCGTTGGCCAGCGCTAGCGCTTCCTCCAAACTGCCCGCCGCCATGATGCCCAGGACCGGACCAAAGATTTCCTCCTGCGCAATGGTCATCGTCGCCTTGACCTGATCGAACACCGTCGGTTGGACGAAGTAGCCGTGCGCGTAGGCATCGCCGGTGGGCTGACCGCCGCCGCAAAGGAGGCGAGCGCCTTCGTCCTTCCCAGCCTGAATGTAGCGCAGGTCCGTTTCCAATTGATCTCGCGAGACGGCCGGTCCCATGTAGACGCTCTCGTCCAACCCCGATCCAACCTTGAGTTCCCGGCAGCGCGCGACGACTCGTTCCGTGAACTCCTGGCGCACCGCCTCCATGACGATCGCCCGGCTCGTGGCCGTGCATTTCTGGCCCGTGCTCCGCATTGCCCCGGACACCGTGAGCTCGACCGCCTGGGCCAGATCGGCGTCATCGCAGACGATCACCGGATTCTTACCACCCATTTCCAGTTGATATTTCGTATTCCGTTCCAGCGCTTCGCCCGCCAGTTGCCGTCCGACGGCATTGGAGCCGGTGAAGCTGATGCCATGCACGTGCGGATTCTTGGCCAGCGCCGAACCGATCCGTCCGCCGGAGCCGCCGAGCAGGTTCAGGACGCCGGCCGGCAATCCGGCATCCACCAGGCACTCCACGAGGCGCGTCGCCGTCACGGTCGCCAGACCGGCGGGCTTCAAGACGACGGTGTTGCCGTAGGCCAGGGCCGGCGCCAGCTTCCACATGGGAATCGCCACCGGAAAGTTCCAGGGGGTAATCAGGGCGACCGGGCCGAGGGGGACGCGGGTGGTGTACATCAGCGTGCGGGCATCAGCCGAGGGGATGGTCAAGCCCATCTCGCGTAGGCCCTCCTGGGCGAAGTAACGCAGAATGGTCACGCCGCGCCGAGTTTCGCCGCGCGCTTCGCCAATCGTCTTGCCCATCTCTCTGGTCATCGTGCGGGCCACGTCTTCAACGCGCGCTTCCAGAATGTCGGCTGCCTTGTGCAGGAATGCTCCCCGCGCCGGCCCCGCCAGCGCCGCCCAGGCCGGAAAGGCGCCGGCGGCTGCGTCGCAGGCGGCGACGACATCCTCAATCGTGGAGTCCTGATAGGCGCCGACGATCTCTCGCCAGTCGGCGGGATTCTCGCGGGCCAGGGTCTTGCCGCTCGCGGACGCCGACCACTGCCCGCCGATAAAGTTCTTGCACTCCGCCGTTGCTGCCTGTTGCGTTGTCGCTGCCATGACTGTTTGTCCTCTCCGATCCGCCGCGCCGCCCAGCGACATGATAGGGTATTTACCGGGCGGCGACTGCGGTCTGCCGCCAAGCGACGAAGGGCCTTGTTCCCCAACGCGGTCGCCATCCTGCTCAATCTTCCACCTGCGCCGTCGCTTCTCCAAGTTCGCGGACCAACGCCAGTACCGCCTGCGGCACGTGGCGGTCACGCAAGCAGGCCCAGCCGACGCCGCGGCGGAGCGAAGGCGACGTCAGCGTGCAGACGTGGACGGCGGGGCGGGGGCGCTGCACGCACAGTTTGGGGGCAAAGGTTACACCCGCCCCCTGCTCCACCAGGCGGATGAGCGCCTCCTGGCTGCGCAGTTCCAGTGTCGGCTGGGTCGTAAAGCCAACCCGCCGGCAGGCGGCGTCGATCACCGCCCGGAGACCATGACCAGGCATCGAGAGTAGCAATTCCCGCTCCGCCAGTTCGCTCAGCGCGACCGTCGTCCGGGCAGCCAGGGGGTCATCGGCCGGCACGAGCAGCACGATATCTTCGGTGTAGAGCGGTTCGACCGCCAGGTCCGGATGGCTCAAAGGGAGGGTGACGACGGCGACGTCAATCTGGCGATCCAGCAGCAGTGCCACCGCGTCGTCGGTGCCCAGCATCTCGGCCGACACCGCCAGCCCTGGGTAGCGCCGGTGCAGCGCCGCCAGCGCCGAGGGCAGGAGGTATTCCATCACCGTCTCCGTGGCGCAGAGCCGCAAGCGGCCGCGAGCGAGCACAGCGCGGTCGCCCAGTTCCGCCTGCAAATCATCGATGTAGCCCAGGATGCGCTCGGCGGCGCGGGCAACCACCTGCCCCTCCTCGGTCAGGGTCGTCCCCCGACTGCTCCGATCGAAGAGCGCTGCGCCCAGTTCGTTCTCCAGCCGCTGGATCTGTTTGCTCACCGCCGGCTGCGCCACACGCTCCGCCTCCGCTGCTGCTGTGAAGCTGCCATGGCGGGCGATCGCCCGCAGATAGCGCAGTTGACGCAGTTGCACAGTCCATTCCATTTCGTTATCCATTCGATGCCGGACATATCTTAGACAAATGTTGCGCTGGGGGGTAGCCTGGTGACAGCGTGAAAGGAGCGACCATGCCCGGTAAGACGATGTTCGAAAAGATCTGGGATGCGCACGTCGTGCGGGAGGCGCCCGGCGAACCGGCGATCCTCTACATTGACCTGCATCTGGTGCACGAGGTGACTTCACCGCAGGCGTTCGACGGCCTGCGTCTCGCCGGTCGCCGGGTGCGCCGGCCTGAACAGACCCTCTCCACGCTTGACCATAACGTGCCCACGCGCGACCGGCTGCTGCCGATCGCCGATCTGATTTCCCGCCAGCAAGTCGAAGCGCTCGAGCGTAACTGCAAAGAGTTCGGCATCGAGCTATTCGACCTGCGCAGCATCAACCAGGGCATCGTCCACGTGATCGGGCCGGAACTCGGCGCGACTCAGCCCGGCCTGACCATCGTCTGCGGCGATAGTCATACTTCCACCCACGGCGCGTTCGGCGCGCTCGCCTTCGGCATCGGCACATCGGAAGTGGAGCACGTGCTGGCGACGCAGTGCCTCCAGCAGGCCCGTCCGAAGACGATGGAGATTCGCGTCGATGGCCAGTTGCGGCCCGGCGTGACGGCCAAAGACGTCATCCTCGCGATCATCGGCCAGATCGGCATCGACGGCGCCACCGGCTATGTGATTGAGTACACCGGCGAGGCGATCCGCTCGCTCTCCATGGAAGGCCGGATGACCGTCTGCAATATGTCCATCGAGGCCGGAGGACGGGCCGGCATGGTGGCGCCCGATGCCACGACGTTCGCCTACCTGCGCGGACGGCCGCGCGCGCCGCAATCGGCGGACTGGGAGGAAGCCGTTCGCCCCCGGGAGGGTCTGCGCCCAGACACCGACGCCGTCTACGACCGGGTGGTCCCGCTGGATG
>JBPCLN010000267.1:0-5263 GCA_051003235.1 Chloroflexota bacterium
GGTTCCCGCTGGCACGAATTCGCATCGTTACCATCGGGCATCCGCAGGGACGCCGTCATCCTTCCGTCACACGAGGGGTGGGGACTTTTCCTGGCCACCAGTGAGGACTATTACATGGCCATGGACAGGGGACTTCTAACGACGGGTGGTTCCACTGGACAGACGCCAACTGCTCGTTTAACAGCACTTCCTTGAAGTAGCCATCTGCCCCCTGTATTTGCTTGAGGTTGGCGGCCAGGATCGCCACGGTGGCATCAAGCAGACGCATCTGCTTGATGAAGGAATTTTCGGCAAGCCGAAGGGCAAACAACGGATCGACAGACACGGACGCGCCTCCTCACAGGTTCAGCGTCCCAGGCCGGTCGGTTGGTGAGGCAACCGAATGCGCTAGCTACACGCTGCCGGCCAGGGCACTGGGGATATTCTGCCTTCGGCTTGCTCGCTGCCGGCGGTACAAGACTGGCGCTGAGGTCCCCCAGGTGTAGCAACAAGCTGTGACAACGGCGCTGCAACGGAGTGCTTCCCGGTGACATTCCAGGCGCTTTCAGGCTGCTCGCTGCCTCTGGTAGAAGACCGGGAATGACGCGCTATGCACGGCGTTGGAATGCCTGTTCTGAAACTTCAAAACCGCGGGTAGGGGGTTCAAGTCCCTTCGCTCCTGTGCCAATCTCCAGAGGGAAGCGCCCCTTCACCAACTCGGCGGAGGGGCGCTTTTGCGCCAACTACCTTAACCACCACTCCAATGGGCGCGGCGCCCGAGGTGGGCGCCAGGTCCGCGGCGAGCGCGGCCACCGGCCCGATGTCCGCCGTCAAAGGCCATGTTCGCGTGGGCGAAGACTGGGCGCTGACCATGTGGCAGCCCGCCCGACGGCGCTGCGCCGTGGTAGCAGTGGTTAGCCGGGTTAATGGCCGTACTCCTCGTCGGTGACGTGCTCGCCCCAGGTGGCGCTGTTGCCTTCGTCGTCGACTTCGAGCAGCGCGAGGTGGGTCATGAACCGGTTGGGGGCGGCACCGTGCCAGTGGTCCTCGCCGGGCTCGAAGAACACGCGGTCGCCAGGGTGGAGGACCTCGATCGGCCCGCCGCGCCGCTGCGCGAGGCCGACTCCCTCGGTGACGTAGATGGTCTGGCCGTTGGGATGGATGTGCCACGCCGTCCGGGCGCCCGGCGTGAAGTGGACGCTGCTCGCGTTCAGGCGCGAGCCATCGGACGGCGTCGCGACCGGATCGACATAGACCGCTCCGGTGAACCACTCGCTCGGTCCGGCCATGGTCCCGATGGAATTCTTGATGATGTGCATATCGTCCTCCTTGGTTTTGTTGTGGGGCGCTCCGATCGTGAGGAGCGCTGTTCCGAAGCTGTGAGTATTCCGCGCAAGCGTCAGACCGCCCGTGAGGTGGCACCGGCCCTGACGGCATTGATAGCCGAGCGCGCGTGCCGGGCCGGTGACCTACGGAATGCCAACGGCAAACACATGGTTTGCCGGTCAGCGACCGGTCAATCGCTCCAGATTATCCGGGTATCGGGCCCCGTGCACCGTAATCTGCGAGGCGGCGGCCTCAATCTCGCGGCGATCGTCCGGCGTGAGCTCGACGGCAACGGCACCGAGGTTCTCGTCCAAGCGCTCCAGCTTCCCGGTGCCGGGGATGGGCACAATCCACGGCTTCTGGGCAAGCAACCAGGCCAGCGCGATCTGGGCGGGCGTTGCGTTCTTCCGCTGCGCGATGCTGCTGAGCAGATCGACCAGGCTCTGGTTCGCCTTCCGAGCCTCCGGCGCGAAGCGGGGGATGGTGTTCCGGATGTCGGTGCCGGCGAACGCGACGTTCTCGTCGATCTTGCCCGTGAGGAAGCCCTGGCCCAGCGGGCTATAGGGGACGAAGCCGATCCCGAGTTCCTCGAGCGCCGGCAGCACCTCCTCCTCGGGGCGTCGCCACCACAGGGAATATTCGCTCTGGACGGCCATGACCGGCTGCACCGCGTGGGCGCGACGTATCGTCTGCTCCGCTGCTTCGGAGAGGCCGAAGTGCGTAGCCTTGCCTTCCTGGATCAGGTCCTTTACTGCCATCGCCACCTCTTCGATGGGCACGTCCGGGTCGACACGGTGTTGATAGAACAGGTCGATGGCGTCGACCCTGAGTCGCTTGAGCGACGCCTCGGCGACCTGCTTGATGTGCTCGGGCCGGCTGCTCAGTCCCCGTTGCTCCCCGTTGGGAGTGACATCGAATCCGAACTTGGTGGCGATCACCGCCTGCTCACGGATGGGAGCGAGGGCTTCGCCCACCAGCTCTTCGTTCGTGAACGGGCCGTACACTTCCGCCGTATCGAAGAAGGTGACGCCGCGCTCGACGGCCGCACGGATCAGGGCGATCAACTCCTGTCTGTCTGGCGCCAGCCCGTAACTTTGGCTCATGCCCATGCAGCCGAGCCCGAGGGCCGAGACTTCCAGGTTGCTGTTCCCAAGCTTACGCTTCTGCATCATGTCTCCTTTTACTGTTTTCCTCGTCTGGTTGTACGTCAGGCAGTTTACACGTCCTCTCAGAGCTGGACCTCCCCTCTCCTTTGTGATTGAACGGGATGATCTCGCTCAGCTCTTCCTTGCTGACGCCGTTTTCCAGCCCGGCCGGGGTGGAACGGCAAGTCGCTCGTCCGATACAGCGTGAATAGGGTGCCATGGTGATCAGACTGAGATCAGCATGGCCGCCCATCGCCACCGTGATGGGCGGCCATGCTATGGATCTGGTGGGGCCGCGCACGCTGTACGCGTTGACAGGCCTGGTGGTAATCCTATGCGGCTGCGGATTACTGGCGTCACCGACAATCCGGCAAGCGCGTCTTGCCGGTCACATGTTACCTACCATGGGGCTACGTTGAAACCCGCAGCCCGTAGGCGCCAAGCCGTGCAGCTCCCATCGCGTCTTCAGTCTAGGCGCCAATCATCTGCGGCCCGAGCAGCAGCACCTTCAGGCCGGCTAACAGCGCCAGTTCGCCGATGCCGATGCATACGAGAGTCACTGAGGTAATGGAACTGCTGAGGCGAGGATGGCGGACATTTCCGGCGACGCCGCCGATCGCCGCGACGGCGATGCGGTTGACGCCGATCACGACGGCGAGCAGGCCGGCGTTGCTCAGCAGCGCAATCGGATAGAGCGTCCAGGGGGCGACGGACCAGATCACGGCGAAGGCGATCAGCGCCGCGCCAAGGTAGCGAAGCAAACCAACGGCGTGCTCCAGTGGCGGCCGCTGATCCAGGTCGCCGTAGTGGGCGCGGGCGATCACCGGAGCGAGCAGCAACGCCAGAGCCATGCCGGCGCCGAGGCCGGTGGCCAGGCGTGCGGCGTTGGACGGCGCATAGAGATGGGGTAGGGCCAGATCGGTGGCTACGGAGTTCAAGCCGTCCAGGCCCATCATGGCAATCAGGGTCAGCAGGAGGGCGATCAGGCGGGGTGTGGGCGGCAGCATGGCCCGTTGGCGCCCCTCGGCTCGCAAGATGCCGAAAGCCAACGCCGCACCCGTATAGATGCCCGTATTGCGGGCGCACAGCGGCAGGGTAACGCCGCCCGGCATGAGCATATGGCCCGGTAACTGGGCACAGATCCCGGAGTCAAGCAGCCGCAGGCCGGCAAGGAGGGGCGCGCCGAGCGGAAGCAAAAGCAGGAGGAAGGCAAACGGCCAGAATACGGCCAGACGCGGCCGATCAACGAAGAGGATCATGCTGAGCGATCCTGGCATGCTGATCCTGGGGGGGAAGGCGCTGTAGCCCAGTTCGTAACGCTGCTTCCGTCACCCGCCCTTCGTCCAGCAGCGCTCCCTGGTAGCGGACAACGGGAATGCGATAGCGGTACGCGGCATAGAGTTGCGCGTCATCCAGGATATTGATGCTGTGCACGGGGAGACCATAGGCCGCCCCGAGTGCCGCCAGGAGCGGCTTGGCGTCGTCGCAGAGGCAACAGCCGGGCTTGCTGTAGAGGACCAGACCGGAGTGTTCCAGGTCCGAATATGGGTCGTCCGGCCCAGCCATGGTCGTGCTCACTGGGCTTCCTCCGCACCTGCCGTCGCTTCGGCCTCCGCCAACCGGTCGAGAAATGTACACACCTGCGCGTCGGCGTGTTCCAGCAGGGGTTCGCCATGCCCGAAGTAGCACTGATCGTAGCGCAAAGCGCGCAACGCCTCCAGGCTGCGTCGCGCCTGAGGGGGGTCGTCACTGAAACCTTCCGGCGAGACTGCCAGTTCACCGTGCCGGTTGACGAGGGCATCGCCCACGAAGAGGATGCCGGCGTTCGGCAGGAGATAGCAGACGTGCCCTGGCGTGTGTCCGGGCGTGGCGACCACATGCAGGCCGCCAGTCTCGGCCAGGATGTCGCCGTCCTCCAGCAGCCGGTCAACAGTGCTCGTTTGGTAGAGCTTCAGGAGCAGCCACCGGGCGAATTTGCCGCCTTCACCCGTGAGTCGAGGCTTATTGGGGCGCGTCGTCCCCATGATGATCGGGGCATCGGCTCGATGGGCGACCACCCTGGCCGGGCTCTGCCGGCGGATGGCGCGCAACCCGCCCACGTGGTCAATATGCCAGTGGGTGAGGGCGATCAGGGCGAGGTCTTGCGGCGCCAGACTGGCGGTGGCCAGCGCCGCACGGATGGGCTTGCCCTGCCCCCGCATCCCACAGTCGATCAACACCGTTGGCGGCCCCGGCAACAAAAACACGCCGGCCCGTACGCCGGGCAGCGGCACCACCGGCGCTCCGGTGAGTGTCGCCATCGTTAGCTGTCCGTTGACGTTGGAAGGCCGGCGGCGGGAGCCTCAACGTTCATGGGCGGAGCGGGAGCGACCGGCTTCTCCAG
This sequence comes from Chloroflexota bacterium, assembly GCA_051003235.1. Taxonomy (GTDB): domain Bacteria; phylum Chloroflexota; class UBA4733; order UBA4733; family UBA4733; genus UBA4733. The sequence continues at coordinate 4,834 of JBPCLN010000267.1, forward strand.
CGAGAGGCGGCCACCCGCGCCGGAAGCCAGGGTGGCCGCGCTGAGGGCGATGCTGGGCCGGCGGACGGCCGCCGGCCGGGCCGCGGCCACGTCCGCCACCCCGGCCACGTGGGAGAGGTCGTGCTGCGCTTCCGCTGCCGCCGGGTTGATCGTGGCCAGGGCCGGCGTCGTGTCTCCCATTGGTGGGATATAGGCCGGCGGCGGCGCGGCGGTCGGCGGCCACGACTGCTGTAAGGTCTCGTTGGCGATACGGCTGACATCGGTCATTTGTTGCTGTACTTCGTCGCGTACCTGCTGCATCTGAGCGAGCGGTTCCTTAAACGTAGAGCCCAGCGACCCCTGTAGTTCGCTGGACATGCGGCGGAACTCACGCAGGCCCCGACCGGCGCCGCGAGCGAGTTCCGGCAGCTTTTCCGGTCCGAAGACCATG
>JBPCLN010000268.1:0-3972 GCA_051003235.1 Chloroflexota bacterium
GTCAGGCGTCTCCACCGCACCGAGGTGGGTGGCCTGGCCGCCTTTTTGTGCCGTTCAGGGAGTATTCCAGCCGCCGAGTAGCGGTGGGGCGACGGGGCAGCCGTGCTATACTGAAGGGCCAAACCCCCAGGGGCCAGAATGGCCGTCCGAGGAGTCGAATGTGAAAGTAACCCAGGAGCGGCTGGAAGGCAGCCGTATTGCGCTCACGGTCGAAGTGGAACCGGAGCAAGTCAGCCGTGCGGCGGACCGCGCCTACCAGCATCTAGGCGGTCAATATGTCGTGCCTGGCTTCCGCAAAGGGAAGGCGCCCCGCCATATTCTCCGCAGCTTTGTTGGGGAGCAGCGCATTCGCCAGGAGACGCTGGACCACCTGCTCCCGGATGCTTACCGCGACGCCTTGAAGGACAGCGGCGTCGAGCCGATCTCCGATCCGGAAGTCGAACTGCTGACTATGGAACCCGAGCAGCCCGTCAGCTTTAAGGCCACGGTGCCGGTCGCGCCGACGGTCGAGTTGGGCGACTACCGAACGATTCATCTGGAAGCGGAGCCGGTCGACATCACGGAAGAGCGCGTCGACGCCGTCGTCGAAGATTTACGCAAGCAGTACGCCACCTGGGAAGACGTGACCGACCGCAGTATTGAGGTGGGCGATCGCATTATGGCCGACGTCAACTGCACCGCCGAAGACGAGACGCTGATTGACGCCAAGGACCAGCAGTTGACCGTCGGGGATAACGGCCTGCCCAAGGAAGTCGACGACGGGCTCATCGGCACCGCCGTTGGTGAAGAGCGCATCGTCGTCGCCAATCTAGCCGATGACTATCCGCGCCCCGAACTCGCCGGCAAAGAGGCCACCTATACGATCACCGTGAAGTCGATTACCCAGCCCATCCTGCCGCCGGTGGACGACGCCCTGGCGCAGAAGACACCGGGCATCACAGATGTCGCGGCGCTGCGGGAGGACATCCGGCAGCGGTTGCAGACCAGCGCCGACGCGGCCGAAACGGATCGTCGGCGCACATCCGCCGTGGCCGACCTTATTGCAATGTCCAAACTGGACTATCCGGCGTTCTTGGTCGAGCGCCAGGTTGATCGCTCGCTGGAAACGTTCGCCGGCAATATCGCCCGCCAAGGCTTCGATCCGGAGCAATATTTCCGGATGTTGGGCCTATCACCGGAAGATCTCCGCGCCCGCTGGCGGTCCGACGCCGAAGAGACGGTCAAACGCGATCTCGTGCTGGCGGAGGTCGCCAAAGCCGAGGATATCGAACCAACGGAAGAACAGATTACCGAAGAATTGCACCGCCTCGTGGGCAACGTCCCGGCCGACCAGTTGCCCACCATGCTCGGCGCAAATCCTCGCTTGCTCACCGCCGTCCGCAGCAGTGCGCGGGAGCGCCTGGCCCTGGATCATCTCGTAGAAATGGCATTGCAAAGCGCCGCGCCGCCAGCGGAGGTACATACCGAGCCGGCGTCCGCCGGTGAAACAGAGCCATCCGGCGTCGCCCTGGCCGCCGAGCCCCAGGTGGCCGAGCCGGTGCCGTCGGAATCCCAATAGCAGGAGTTATTCACTAATGATTTGGACCCCGCAAGACGTGCAGATGCTCGTGCCAATGGTCGTTGAGCAGACGAACCGCGGCGAGCGCGCCTACGACATCTTTTCTCGCCTGCTCAAAGAGCGTATCATAATGGTGCATTCACCCATTGAGCCGAACATGGCCAGCTTGATTGTGGCCGAATTGATTCACCTCTCCAGCGAGGACGCCGACCGCGATATTCATATGTACATCATGTCGCCGGGCGGCTCCATCCACGCCGGCCTGGCGATCTACGATACGATGCAGCACGTCAAGCCGGATGTCTGCACCTATGCCATGGGCGTCACTGCCTCAATGGGGACGGTGCTGCTGGCGGGTGGCGCGGCCGGCAAGCGCTTCACGCTGCCCAACGCGACAATTCACATGCACCAGGCCGCCAGCGGCGGCGAAGGCGCGGCGACCGACCTGGAAATCATGGCGCGAGAGGTTATCCGCCTCCAGGCCGTCGTGCGCGGCATTCTCGCCAAGCACACCGGACAACCGATGGAACGCATTGTGCGGGATTCCGATCGCGACTATTGGATGGATGCACCACAAGCAAAAGACTACGGTCTGGTGGATGAGGTGCTGACAAGCATCGAAGCGGTACCGGCTCTCCCTGGGAGGTAGTCATGGCAAGCACGAGAAATCCACGCTCGCAGTATCGCTGCTCATTTTGCGGCAAGAGCCAGGAACAGGTGCGGCGCCTGATCGCCGGACCGCAGGTCTATATCTGTGACGAATGTATCGAACTCTGTCGGGAGATGGTGGCCGAAGACACGGGCGGGACGACACGCGCCAAACTACCGGCGAATAAGATACCGGCCCCGCGCCGCATCGCCGAACTGCTCAGCCAGTACGTGATCGGCCAGGAGCACGCCAAGAAAGTGCTTTCCGTCGCTGTCTACAACCATTACAAACGCGTCCAGAGCGGCGCCCAGATTGACGATATCGAACTGGGCAAGAGCAACATCCTAATGATCGGTCCCACCGGCTGCGGCAAGACCTACCTGGCCCAGACGCTGGCGAAGATCCTGGACGTACCATTCTGCATCGCCGACGCCACCGCCCTCACCGAGGCCGGCTATGTCGGTGAGGATGTCGAGAACATACTGCTGAAGCTGATCCAGGCGGCGGACTTCGATATCCCGCGGGCCGAGCGCGGCATCGTCTACATCGACGAGATCGACAAGATTTCCCGCAAGTCGGATAACCCGTCGATCACGCGCGATGTCTCCGGCGAAGGTGTGCAACAGGCCCTTCTCAAGATCATCGAAGGCACCGTCGCCAACGTGCCACCCCAGGGCGGCCGCAAGCATCCCCATCAGGATTTCATTCAGATTAATACGGCGAACATCCTCTTCGTCTGCGGCGGCGCATTTGAGGGTCTGGACAAGATCGTGTCCGATCGCGTCGGCGGCAAGCGGACGATCGGCTTCAAGGTGGAAACGAACGCCGTAGCCCTACAGGAGCAGACCGACCGCATGCTCAGTCAGGCCGGTCCCGATGACCTCTTGAAGTACGGCCTGATTCCAGAGTTCATCGGACGCCTACCGGTGACGGTGGGCCTGGAAGCGCTAGACCGCGAATCGCTGATTCGCATCCTCACCGAGCCGAAGAACGCCGTCATTAAGCAGTACCAGAAGATCTTCTCCATCGACAAGGTGGAATTGATCTTCACCACCGACGCCCTGGAAGCGGTGGCGGACGAGGCCCTCAAGCACAAGACGGGCGCTCGCGGCCTGCGCACCGTTATCGAGGACGCCCTGCTTGACGTAATGTTTGACTTGCCGACGCGGACCGACGTCAAGAAGTGCGTCGTGAACGCCGAGGTGATTCTCCACCGCAGCAAGCCGTTGCTCCTCTCCCGCACCGACCACCCGATCGTCGACGAGCCGGAACGCGTGTCGGCGTAAGCGTTGGGGACGCCGCCCACCATTGCCATCCAGCCCGTCACGGGCCCGGTTGTCGGCAGTGTCCGGCTCCCCGGTTCCAAAAGCTACACTAACCGGGCGCTGCCGATAGCGGCGCTCGCAGCCGGGCGATCTTGCCTTACCGGCGCCCTCTACAGCGATGACACTGCGTACATGGCCGGCGCGCTGCGACAGCTTGGCATAGCTATCGAAGAGGATCGGCGCGCGGAGCGCTTTCTCGTCGATGGCGTCGACGGCATGCTCCCGGCTGCCGCCGCTGACCTGGACCTTGGTCTCTCCGGCACGGCGATGCGCTTCCTCTGCGCGCTCGTCGCCCTTGGCCATGGGCGCTACCGGCTCGATGGCGCACCGCGCGCCCGCCAGCGCCCAATTGCCCCCCTGCTGGACGCGCTGACCGCCCTGGGCGTGGACGCCCGCAGCGAAGCGGGTGATGGCTGTCCGCCCGTGGTGGTCAAGGCTGA
>JBPCLN010000269.1:0-21302 GCA_051003235.1 Chloroflexota bacterium
TGAATCGAGCCGGACCGGTCGGATCCTGGAACTGGAGACGACCTTCACACCCTGGTGGACCGCCCCGACCGGCATTTTCGATCTAACGACGGATTGGCTATGACGTACCCCTTCGGGGGCATTCATCGTCCTCGCCTTTCCCGAAACACCGCTACACCGCCGGCGGTTGCCGCGGCCGCTACTCCCGCTCCAATAGCGGCAACGGCTTGGAGGGCCGCACTTGTCGCCCGTTTCGTATGATCGGCGTGCGCCCGCTCCGGATACGGGGACGGCCGACCCTGGCCATGCAAGGCAAGCTGGAGGACCTCGGCGAGATGGAGGGCGCGGCGGTCGGTCGTCTGGCCAATTTGCTCCCGACAACTGAAGCCGTTCGTGATCACGTAAGTGTCTTTAGCCGCCTCCCGCACCTTCGGCAGCAGGACACGCTCCCCACAGGCAATGGAGACGTCGTACTTCGTCTGCTCAAAGCCGAAGGCGCCGGCCATGCCGCAGCAGCCGCTGTCCGGCACCTGAACGGTGAGACCCAGTTGGCGCAAGATCGCCTCGTCCGCTCCCAAGTCCAGCACGGACTTCTGATGGCAATGGCCGTGCAGAATGGCCTGCCCGGCGAGCTTTGGCGCCTGGAAGTTCGGCGCCCGTTGGGCCAGGAACTCCCCGAGCATATAGGTTTGGTTCTTCAGACGCTGGGCGTCTTCATCGTTGGGGAAGAGGTTACACAGTTCATCGCGGAAGACCGACACGCAACTTGGCTCGAGGCCAACCACGGGGACGCCGGCCCGAATATCCTCCCGTAACGCCCCGAGGATGCGCTTCAACAACCCCTTGGCCGTGCGGAGCATGCCAAAGTCATACAGCGGCCGCCCGCAGCACAGGCTCTGCGTCGGCACGATCACCCGAAAACCAGCCGCCTCTAGCACTTCAACCGCCGCAATGGCCGTCTCGGGATGGAAATGATTGTTGAAAGTGTCGGCCCAGAGAATGACCGGCGGTCGGGAGGCGTCGGGGGCGGCGTGCAGCCGAAATTGCTCTTTGAAGGTCCGCGGCGCGAACGCCGGGATCGTGCGCTGCGGGGCGATGCCGGCAACTCGCTTGGCAACAGTGCGTAACAGCGGGGCATGAGTGGTGAAGTTAACCAGAGCAGGTCCGTGAGCGGCAAGGCGTGCCCACCAATAGATCAGTCCCATACTGTAGGCAACCGGCGGTCGCAACCGACCTTCATAGTAATGGGAAAGGAACTCCGCTTTGTAGGTTGCCATATCGACGTTGACTGGACACTCCGCCTTGCAGGACTTACAGGCGAGACAGAGGTCAAGCGAGTCGTGGATCGTCTCGTCGCGCCAGCCGTCCTGTAACGGATTGCCCTGGAGCATCTCGAATAACAGGTGCGCCCGGCCCCGGGTGCTGTTTTGCTCCTCGCGCGTGGCCATGTAGCTGGGGCACATCGTGCCACCCTCGTGGCGCCGGCACTTGCCGACGCCGACACAGCGCAAGGCGGCGTTGGCGAAGCTGCCGCCGTCGTCAGGGAACTGGAAATGCGTCTTCGGCAGCCACGGGTTGTAGCTCGAGCCGAGCCGCAGATGCTCATCCATCTTGTAGGGGTCGACAATCTTACCGGGATTCATCTTGCCCTGCGGATCCCAGATCGCTTTGAACTCGCCAAAGGCGCGGACGAGCTCCGGGCCGTACATTTTCGGCAGCATTTCGGCGCGGGCCTGACCATCGCCATGCTCACCGGACAGCGAACCGCCGTAGCGCAGGACCAGATCGGCGGCCTCCTCCATGAACCGGCGAAATTCCGCGATCCCGGCGGTGCTCTTGAGGTCGAAGTTGATGCGAGTGTGAATGCACCCCTGCCCGAAGTGGCCGTAGAACGCGCCGCCGTAGCCGAACGCGTCCATAAGCTTGCGCAGATCGCGGAGATAATCGCCGGTGCGCTCGGGCGCCACCGCGGAGTCCTCCCAGCCGGGCCAGAAGTGCCCCTGGCCCGGCATAATCGCCGTGCCGCCCAGACCGGCCTCCCGCACCTGCCAGGCGTTGCGCGCTTCCTGAGGTGTGGCGGCGAGATGCATCGTCGGCGGATGGTTTATCTTGCCAAGTTCCGCCATCAAGCCGCGAGCTTTCCTCTCCGCTTCCTCTTTGGTCTCGCCACCGAATTCCACCAGTAGCCAGCCATTCCCCTGCGGCAGCATGGCAATATCCTGGCGATACATGCCCTTCGCTTGCAGCGACCGGGTGAGATGGTCGTCAAAACCTTCCAGCGCCGTCGGCCCGTGCTGCAAAATACGCATGACGTCGTCGGCGCCGGTGGCGGCGTCGGGATAGCCGAGCATCAGGAGTGAACGGACCGGCGGACTGTGGACGAGGTTCACAGTGGCTTCGAGCACCGTGACGCAGGTCCCTTCGGTGCCCACCAGGGCCCGTGCTACGTGGAAGCCATTTTCGGGCAGCAATTGATCCAGGTTGTAGCCGGAGACGCGACGCGGGATTTTAGGAAAGCGCTGTCGAACGAGGTCGGCGTACCGGTCGCGCAGGGCTTTGAGTGCACCATAGATCTCGCCGCGCCGTCCGCCGCCGGCGATGATGTGTTCCAATTCCGTTTCGCTGGTCCGTCCGACGTGCAGGCGCACTCCGTCGTAGGTGAGGACGTCCAGCGCCTCCACGTTGTCGACGGTTTTGCCGGCCATCACGGAATGCGCGCCGCAGGAATCGTTGCCGATCATGCCGCCGAGCGTGCAACGGTTGTGCGTCGATGGGTCGGGGGCGAAGGTCAGGTGATGCTGTTCGGCATCATCACGCAAATCGTCCAGGACGAGACCCGGCTCGACCCGCGCCAGACGGGCCTCAGGGTCAATCGCCAGGACGCGCCGTAAATACTTCGAGGTATCGATCACCACGGCCACGTTACAACATTGGCCTGCCAAACTCGTTCCACCGCCCCGTGCCAGCACCGGCGCACCATAGCGCCGGGCGATCGCCACCGTTGCCACGATATCCTCGACGCTGCGCGGCAGCACGACGCCGATCGGCGTCTGCCGGTAGTTGGAGGCGTCGGTGGCGTACAGCGCCCGGCTGCCTACATCGAAGCGCACCTCGCCGCCGACGACTGTTGTGAGGTCGGACCTCAGGGCATCAATGTCCAACGTCGGCTCGATCACTCTTCAGTCTCCGTCACTCAATGGGCCCGTCTTTACCCGCCGGTTGCCGCTTCGTCGGGTACCTTGCCACTGCCCTGGTTGCTGGAAAGGGCGTCACCCAACTCACGGCGAAGAATAACGAAGGTGACGGCCGCAATCAAGAGCGACGAGACCAGGTTCAGGATACGGAACAGGATGCTGACCGAAACAGCATCCGTCCGCATCATTCCGAGCGCTACCAAGGCCCCGACCCCGGTAATCTCCTGAACGCCAATGTCGGTCGGCACGGGCAATATCAGGCCGACTCCCAGGCTGAAGAGGTAGGCGGACATGGCATTCCAGTACGTTATCTGGATGTGGTCATTCGGATGCAGTTGGGCAATGCCACGAATGATGAGGAAGTATTCCGTACCGGCGGCGGCCAGGTAGATGGCGGACAGTGCTACGCCGATGCCGAGACTCTTTGGTGTCACAAACGTCCTCGCCCCTTGCGCGAACGTCTTCCCTTGCTCGGTTGCCCACTGGAAGAACTTCCGCCGCCCGAGCCAGGAGGGTGGCTGGGCGTGGAAATTCAGGCGGACTATGACGACGACGAGCAGCACCAGGGCGAGCGTGCCGATAATCAGGACAGGGCGTAGCCACGCCCAACCGCTGATTCCTACAATTGACAAGTAGACGACGCAGACGACGACTTCCAGCAAGACCGTGATCGTCGTACCGGAGGCAGTATAGGCGACCGCTACACCTTTTTCCCGTTCCAACAGGTAATTCTGGAAGTAATTGCCGCCGGGCAGGCTCTTGGTCGCCTCGCCACCGACAAAGGCGAAAATACCTCGTCGTCGCCCCACTTTCACTTTCATCCGATCCAAAAAATACAGCCATTGAATGCCGCGCACGATCTCGTACAACACCATCAGCAGAAAGAACAGCGCGGCATCGCCGCGCGGAAAGTTGACAATATCGTCGCCGACCTTCTTGATGTCGCCCAAACTGAGCACAACGCCGAGGAGCACAATGGCGAACACGGCGGGGACGAGGATCTTCGGCTTGAGGACGGCGCTCAGGGCACTTTTCATTGAGGCTCGCCCCGATATCGAGGAACGAGGCTGGCGCTGGATTGCATGCCGGACGACCCCTCTCAATCCCCCCGTGGGACTGCGCTTGGAATTTCCAGGCGCACGTAACGGCAGGTAGCAAGGTCTGTGCCCGACGCGGACCGGCAACAACTCACCTGCAGCCCGAGCAGTCCACGATGTCACCATGGGCGGCGTCATTCGTCTCTGGGAAGGCAAGAACCTGGCCGAATTGGTTGGGTGCGACTCGCGGCGCCCTATCACGCTGTCCGGTCGGGTAGCCTGTTACGGATTGCCGTTGTAGCGGCACGAGCGCAAGAACGGCGATGCATTGGTTGTTGAATTTGCGAGCTTCCTCTTTCTTTCGTTTGCTGGGGCTGGTCTTGCTTCTGGTCATGACGATACAGCCTCTGACGGCGCAGGCGACGAGCGTTGGGCGTCGCCAAGCTCCCGAGCAACACGCAGTCCACGCAGCCGGCGCAGCGCCGAATAGCCGGTTCGGGATCGTCGACGCCTTCCAGTATCCGCAGCAGCGGGCGGCGTCCGGCGCCGGCTGGGAGCGTGTCGAGCTGTGGTGGAACGAGATTCAGCCGGTTGACGCCGGCCAGCACCTGCCCCCCCAAACAATTTCCGACGCCCAACTCCAGACGGAGTTGTCTGCCGGTATGCAGGTGGTGGGCTTGCTGGGCAATCCGCCGGCCTGGGCCACCCGTAACGGATCGACACCCGCCAACCTGGATTTACCGGTCGACGATCCGCGCAACGTCTGGGCCGCCTTTGTTCGCTACATGGTCACGACGTACGCCGGGCGCATTAATCAGTGGATCATCTGGAATGAACCGGACATTCCGGCCGGCGTACCGGGGTCGACCTGGGCCGGCACGGTTCAGGAGTACTACCAGTTGGTAAAAGACGCCGCGGAAGTCGCCAAGTCCATTGATCCAAACGAACAGATCATTGTCGCCGGTACGACCTACTGGGTCGACGTCACCCGCCACCAACCGCTGTTCATTGACCAGTTTGCCGCCGCCGCCGCCAAGGATCCAACGGCGGCCGCCAACGATTTTTACTTCGACGCTGTTGATCTGCACGTCTATAGCCGGGCGTCCGACGTTTTGCATATCGTCCAGGTCTACCGGCAGACGTTGCAGAGCCACGGCATCGTCAAGCCACTCTGGCTCTCAGAGAGTAACGCCGCACCCTATGACGACCCGGCCACCCCGCGCAGTCCCGACTTGATGCACGATACGCTGACCGAGCAAGCCAACTTCGTCATCGAGGCCTTCGCCTACGGCCTCGCCGCCGGCATCGAACGGCTGAGCATCTACCGGATGGCCGACGAGCCGAGCGATCCGAGCGGCCCTTGGGGCTTATTACACTATGATGGCACGCCACGCCCGGCGTTCCAGGCCTTCCGGACGGCGGTGCATGAATTTTCCGGCGCCTCTACTGTGCAATACAGCGAGCAGCCGTACCTGGCGACGCTCAGTTACGATCTAGGCGCTAATAAGGCCTGGTTGTTTTGGGCCACCGGAAACGCGCCCGTCACCGGCTCGGCCCCGCTGGTTGGCAATGCGGCAGTGCTGATCGACAAGAACGGCGCCGGCTCCGCCGTCACGCTGCCCCAGTCCGGCGTTCAGCCGGCCCTGGGCGTCTCGGTGCCCGCTTCCGTCTCCCATAGCGACGACGGCGGACCCCAGAACACTCGGGTGGGCGGCGACCCGCTCTTCCTGGTCGAGAGCGGCATCGGTCAGGGCATTCCCCTGGCCGGCGGCAGTCAGTACTTCCCGCAGACCGGCCACACCGTCGGCGCAACCTTCCTGGCCTATCTACTGGCCCACGGTGGCCCAGACCGGTTCGGCAACCCGACTGACGAGATCAATGACCTGGGCAACGGCGTCCAGGGGCAGGATTTTCAGCAGATGAAGATGCGCACGCATCCCCCGTTTGCCAATAGCGACTATTACATTGAAGCCGTGCCGGTTAATGCCGCCTTTGCCGAAGGCGCCGCCTATGCACCGTTCCAACCGGTTGCCGCGCCCGTCGGTAGTACCGGCATCTACTTTCCCCAAACGGGACATACGATTAATGGCGCTTTCCGCACTTTCTTCCAGAGTAACGGTGGCCTGATGATCTTCGGCTATCCGCGCACCGAGGCGTACCAACAGAACGGTCGCCTGGTGCAGTGGTTCCAGCGCGACATGTTCGAGGAGCATGCCGAGCACGCCGGCACGCCGTATGAGGTACAACTGAGTCTGCTCGGTACGTTGCTGACAAATGGCCGCGTCTTTGTCCATCCAACGGTGAGCACACCGACACCGACACCCACACCGCCACCGACACCATCGCCAACGCCGACACCGACTGCCACGCCGACGGCGACAACGGCTGGCCGGACAGCGACACCCACGCCGAAAGCATCCGCCACGCCTGTGCCAACCGTAACGCCGTCGTCTATCGTTGCCTTCCCCCAGACTGGCTATTCAGTCGGTTTCGGCTTCCTGCAGTTCTTCCAGGCGCACGGTGGCATCGACGTGTTTGGTTACCCAATATCCCAGGAACTACCGGAAATTGGTCCCGATGGAAAGTCCCACACCGTGCAGTACTTTCAACGGGGACGCTTTGAGTACCACCCGGAGTTCAACGGTACGCCCTACGAAGTGGAACTCGGTCTGCTGGGTGACCAGTTGCTCGGGCTCAAATAGGGATATTCCGAACGCAAGCAGATGCGCCTCTTGGGGTCGTGCCACGCGCTCGCAACGCCGAAAGTAAGTGATACCGGCGCGGACTCGTTACAATGGTGCTGGTTGGTTTTCGAAATGCTATTGCCAGCTTGCGCCGGCACTGGTCCGGTCTGGTTGTCTCGAATCCAGGCGACATAATCGCCAGTTAACAGAGCCGGTCGCGGAGAACGTGGGACAGACATGGTTACACGGGATGTGTCGCCCAAGGCCGCGGCAGGTCGCAATCATCCAATGGCGGAACGATCGCCTGACGCTACGGTGGTGGCCGGTGGCGCGATGGGCGACCTGATGCTCCGGTTGGATTGGTCAGGGACACCACTTGGTCCGGCGGCCGGCTGGTCACAGAGTTTGCGGACGGCGGTCAGTATCCTGCTGGCATCACGCTTCCCCATGATCGCTTTTTGGGGTGACGATCTGGTCCAGTTGTACAACGACGCCTACCGTCCAATCCTCGGCGCGACCAAGCACCCTTCAGCACTTGGGCAGCGCGCCATTGACTGCTGGCCGGAAATTTGGGAGGTCGTCGGGCCGATGTTGGAAGGCGTACTCCGCACCGGTCGGGCCACCTGGTCTGACAATCAATTACTGCTCCTTGATCGCAACGGTTACGTGGAGGAGTGCTACTTCACGTTCTCGTACAGCCCAATCCGGGCGGAAGAAGCGGTAATCGGCGGCGTCTTCTGCGCTGTGACCGAGACAACGGCACACGTAATTGGTGAGCGGCGGCTGCGAACTTTTCGCGACCTCGCCGCGGTCGGTATGGCCGACACTGAAGCGACGGCCGCCGCGCTGTCCGTCGCAGCCCTCGACACCAATCCGGTCGATATCCCGTTCGCCGTACTCTACTGTGTCGAGGATGACGGTACATTGGCCCGCCTGGCCGGCGTGACTGGTATCTCCGCCGGATCGGCAGTGTCACCCACCGAGGTTGTGCTGAACGCGCCGCTGCCTGCCCCAGATCCCTATGTCCGTCCTATGATCGAAGCAGTGCGCACCTGCCGACCCGTCCTGATCGATCGACTTCCCCAAGGAGCGACGATCGCGCCGGGCCGGATGGACGCGCCGCAGCAAGCATTGGTTGTACCCGTGTCGCGCCGTGGTGTACAGACGCCCGCGGCGTTACTTGTCGTTGGGCTCAATCCGCACCGAGCCCTGGACGACGATTATCGCGGCTTCCTGGAACTGGTCGCCGGTCAAATCGCGACCGCGCTGGACCGCGCTCGGGCCGGCAAGGAAGCGCAGGAGCGGCTGGAAGCGCTGGCCGAACTGAACCGCGCCAAGACGCTGTTCTTCAGCAATATCAGCCACGAATTTCGTACGCCGCTCACCCTCCTGTTAGCGCCCGTGGAGGATGCTCTCGCTGACGCAGCAAGCCCATTGCCGGTGGTCCACCAGGACCGTCTCGAAATAGTCCGTCGTAACGGGCTGCGCTTGCTGCGCCTGGTCAACGCCTTGCTCGATTTCTCGCGCCTGGAAGCAGGCCGGATGGAAGCGACCTATCGCCCCACAGATTTGCGGCGCTCACCGCCGACCTCGCCGCCGCCTTTCGCTCACCGATAGAACACGCCGGCCTTCGTTTCACGGTCACCTGCCCTCCGCTCCCCCAACCCGTCTATGTCGACCGCGCCTGTTGGGAGAAGATCGTCCTGAACTTGCTGTCGAACGCCTTCAAGTTCACCTTCAGTGGCAGCATCGACGTCGCGTCGCGTATCACGGACGGCCAGTTTGAACTCACCGTCACCGATAGTGGCGTCGGCATCACAGAGGCGGAGCTGCCGCGCATTTTCGAGCGATTCCATCGCGTGACCGGCGTTCCTTCTCGCACGCAGGAGGGATCGGGTATCGGGCTCGCGATTGTCCGCGAACTTGTTGGACTGCACGGGGGCGATATTACCGTCGCCAGTACGCCTGGTCGTGGCAGTACTTTCAATGTCCGGTTGCGCTGCGGCGCCGAGCACCTGCCGGCGGAGCAGATTGGTGAAGCCGACGGTCCGACGCCGTCGATGGCGTCCGTCATCCCTCAGGTGGAGGAGGCCCAACAATGGCTGCGGACCTCGCTCCCTGCCGCCGGGCCGCCAGGCGCACAGCGCCTGCTGTTAGTTGATGACAACGCCGATATGCGGCAATATCTCACGAGCCTCCTCGGCAAGCAGTGGCAGGTTGAGACCGCGGCCGATGGGACCACTGCACTCGCTGCGGCTCGTGAACGGCCGCCGGACCTGGTACTGACGGACGTGATGATGCCGGGAATGGATGGCTTCCAATTGTTGCGGGCATTGCGGGCCGACGTTCAGACCCGGGACGTGCCAGTCATTCTGCTCTCGGCGCGTGCCGGGGAGGAGGCGACGATCGAGGGGTTGGACGCCGGCGCCGACGACTATCTGATCAAGCCTTTCACGGCACGAGAGTTGGTCGCCCGCGTGCGCACGCACCTGGAACTCGCCTACGTGCGCAAAGAAGCGGCACGATTGCGCGAACAGGCGCTGGTCGAAGCGCAGGAGGCGGTCCGGCAACGCGACGAGTTCGTCACAACGGCGGCACACGACCTCCGTAACCCGCTCACGGCAATGCATGGGTACGTTCAACTGCTGCAGCGCCATCTGCGAGGCGAGACCCCGCCGGACGCCGACCGGCTCAACTCGTATCTGGTGGCGGTCCAGGATTCCGTGACGGCCATGCGGGAACAGATCGACGAACTGCACGACCTTGCCCAGTTGCAAGTCGGAAAGGTGCTCGACCTGCATCGTAGTAACCTCGATTTGTTTGAACTCCTGCAGCATGTGATCGCGGCCCAGCAACAGACGACCGACGACCACAAGATCACCTTGGTCGCCGCCCCAACGCCAATCCTCGGCGACTGGGACCCGATGCGCCTGCGCCGCGTCATTGCGAACTTGCTGGACAACGCCGTCAAATACAGCCCGGCGGGTACGACCGTTCAGGTTGCGATCGCACAAACGGACGGGGACCTCGCTTCCGTGACGCTCACTGTACACGACGACGGAGTCGGCATCCCGCTCGACGAACTGCCGTACATTTTTGAGCGGGACCGCCGCGGGCGTAACGTCGGCCAGTTCGACGGAAGCGGGATTGGCCTCGCCAGCGCCCGCCAGATTATGGAGCAACATGGCGGCAATATCGGCGTCGAAAGTCAGGAAGGGCAGGGCAGCACCTTCACCGTTCGTCTCCCCCTACGTCCGCCTGCCTAACGCCAGCCCTCACCAATCGATCGCGCTGCCATCGTCTCCGTACGCCATTGGATTTCGCCACTCGTGGTCAATCTTGTCGGCGAGGCCCTCTTCGTCAAGCTCGATACCCAGACCGGGGCCGGTTGGCACGGGCAGATAGCCGTGCTCCTGGCGGAACGGCGTCTTGATATAGCCGGCGCCGGTGATGCGTCCGCCCTCCTGGGCAAGGAAGTTGGGAATGGCGGCGTCCAGTTGCAAGCATGCCGCCAGCGCGATCGGGCCGAGCGGGCAGTGGGGGGCGATCCCGGCGTAATACGCCTCCGCCATACCGGCGATCAGCCGCGTCTCCATAATGCCGCCGGCATGAGAGAGGTCCGGTTGCAAAATTGAGGCGGCTCGCTTTTCCAAGACTTCGCGGAAACCCCACTTGGTGTAGAGGCGCTCACCGGTCGCGATCGGAATGTCGGTGGATTGGGCGAGGTCGGCCAGGATGTCGACGTTCTGGCACTGCACCGGTTCTTCGACGAAAAGTGGGTGATATGGTTCGAGCGCCCGGATCAGGCGTTTGGCGGTCTGCGGTGCAATCGCACCGTGAAAGTCGATCGCCAGGTCGACCGCCGAACCGGCTGCTTCGCGCATGGCGGCGAACACTTCGACAACATGGGCCGTAACGGCCGGCGACTCAATGATCCGTCCCTGGCGCGGTCCTGCCGGCCCCACTTTGATACAGTCGAATCCTTCCGCCACCGCTTTACGCACGCTGGCGGCGGCACTCTCCGGGTCGTTCCCACCGGCAGTACCGTAAACGCGAATCTTGTCCCGCGTCGGACCGCCCAGTAGCTTGTACACCGGTAAGCCGACCGCCTTACCGTAGCAGTCCCAGAGGGCTTGCTCCACGCCGGAAAGGGCGCTGGTGAGCAGCGGACCACCGCGATAAAAGGCGTGCTTGTACATGGATTGCCAGAGGTGAACCACGCGGGTGGGATCCTGGCCGATCAGCCAGGGTTCCAGCTCCTTGACGGCCGTCTGGCAGGTCAGCGCCCGACCCTCCAGAATCGGTTCACCGAGGCCGACAATGCCCTCGTCGGTATACATCTTCAAGAACAGCCAGCGCGGTTTGACCAGGAATGTTTCCAACTTGGTGATCTTCATTCGGGATTCCTTCCTACGACGGTTCGCGCTATGGTACTGCCTGGTGCGAAGCTGGGGAACGGGTCCCGCAGTTGCGGTACTGCTCGCTCGCCTTGACCGGCTTCGCCTCCAACACGTACCCTTGGCAAGAGCGCAGGAAAAGGAGCATGCTTGTGGCGGTGGTGCGACGGATGGTGACTTTTGACGTACCGGATGGACCGATCGAGCCGTACGATGCGGCGGATGGAATTGCGGCGCTGCGCCGGCTGGCCGGCGTGCAGAACGTTGGTCTCTATGTAACGAGCGACGGCAAGCCGGAATATCTTCTGGATATCGTGATGGAACAGACGACGGCAGCAAACGTTGACCGTGAATTGGATCGCCAGATGGGCGAGTATTCCGGCTATCTGACGAATGTCGTACGGCGGCAGTTCCGCCCGCTCGCTTGAGCGGAGGGTAGGGAGGCGTGGCAGACCGGCACGGATTGCTCCCGCCTCCCAATACCCGCGCCTGGCGGCGCGTGCGCCGCCAGCGTTTCCGCGCCGTGGTCGTGCTGTTTGCCGGCTTCATTCTCGACTATTGGCGACTCTGGCTATTCCGGCACATCCTTGGCGACGGCTTCGTCCAACGGCGTCTCCCCGCACTCCGTCGGCAACAGGGCATTCGCTACCGGGAAACGGCGATTCGCCAGGGCGGGCTGCTGATCAAGCTCGGCCAGTTCTTTTCCAGCCGGGTCGACCTGTTGCCGCCGGAATATATTGAGGAACTGTCCAAGCTGCAGGACGAAGTGCCGCCAATCCTGTTCGCAGAAATCCGGACGGTGGCGGAACAAGAGCTCGGTGGTCCGCTCCTCGACTGGTTTACCAGCATCGACGAGGTAGCGGTGGCGGCGGCCTCCCTGGGCCAGGTCCATCGCGCCACTCTTCCGACCGGCGAGTTGGTGGCCGTAAAGGTGCAACGGCCGGAAATCGCCGCGATCGTTGCCATCGACCTGGATAATTTGCGCTGGGTGATCTCCTGGATGCGCCGCCTCACCACGATCGCTGGGGACGTGGACTGGAACGGCGTGCTAGCCGAATTCACGGAGACGTTGGGCGACGAGCTAGACTATCGCATTGAAGCGACCAGCGCCGGCCGTTTCCGCCGGACCTTCGCCGGCAACCCTCACGTCTATGCGCCGTTGATCTATCCGTCGCACTCGCGCGAACGCATCTTGACCATGGAATTCTGTGACGGCATCAAGATCACGAACTATACAGCACTGGAGGCCGCCGGAATTGACCGCACGGTAGTGGCCCGCATGCTATTGGAAACGTACTTCCGCCAGATCTTTGAGCTCGATTACTTTCATGCCGATCCCCATCCAGGCAATCTGCTGGTGCGCCCGGGGCCGGTGATAGTCTTTCTGGACTTTGGTTTGATGGGGCACATCACACCAACAGTCCGGGTGGGGGCGCGCAACCTCCTCAACGCGCTCGTCGGGCGCGACGCCGACCTGGCGACCCGCACCCTGGCCGATATGGGCTTCATGCGCCACGGCGCCAATGTCCGCACGGTGCGCGATGGCCTCGCCTGGTTTCTGGACCAGTTCTACCGCAACTCCCTGGCCGAACTGGCCAACATCAGTCCACACGAGGTGTTTGCCCAGGTCAAGGATCTGATTTACGAGCATCCCTTTCAAATCCCCGCCAACTATGTTTTTGTGGGCCGCGCCATCGGCACCTTGGTAGGACTCAGTACCGGCCTCGCCCCCGACCTCAACGTGATCCATGTCATGACGCCGTACGCGCGCAAGTTGGCAGGCCGCGACGAGACGAGCGATATTTTGGAACTGTTCAGCAAACAGGTCAAAGATTATGGACGCATCGCCCTCGACTTGCCACGGGTGCTGGACCGCATCCTGACGCGAATCGACACTGGGAGTCTGCAACTGCGTGTGGAGTCGGTCGACGAAATGACGCGCCACGTGGCGCGTCTGGAACGCACCGGCCGGCGTCTGGTCTCGGCGGCGCTTTGTATCGGCTTATTAATCGGTGGTAGCGTACTGGTGGGCCAGGCGCACGAATTGCGCGGCAACATCGCTTTCGTGCTGGCGGTCGTGCTCGGCATCATCTCGATCTGGCCGAGCAGCTCACGATCCACGCGGAGGTAAGGCTGTGGCACTCGTCACATTGTATCTGTTTGCGCACCAACCCCATCGCCTGCGCGACTATCCCGAGCGCCGGCGCCTTGGGGAAACGTCGCCGACGGAACTGTACGACCATCTCTACGAAGAGTGGTTCAACGAGGAGGTCTTTCGACGCGTCGCGCGGGAGTGCTACTGGCCGGCGACGAAGTTGCTGCTGCATCTGGTGCAGGAGCAGTCACGCCGCAAGAAGCCGTTCAAACTGAACTTCGCTCTGTCCGGCCTCTTCATGGAACAGGCCCGGCGCTGGGAGCCCGGGCTGTTAGACCTCTTCCGGCAGCTGGCCGTCACCGGGCTCGTGGAATTCACCGGCGAGACGTTTTATCACTCACTCTCCGGACTCTTCGGGGTCGATCGCAGTGAGTTCGGTCGCCAGGTGGAATTGCACGCCCAGGCTATTACCGCATTGACCGGCCGGCGCCCCACCTTTTTTCGCAACACCGAGTGCCTCTACAACAATGATATTGCGGAGACGGTGCAGGGGATGGGCTTTCGGGGCATCCTGACCGAAGGCATTGAACGGGTACTGGATGGCTGGCGCTCGCCAAATTTCCTGTACCAGTCCACCACCGGACTGCCCGTACTCTTGCGCGATTACCAGGCGAGCGACGACCTTGGTTATCGCTTCAGTAACCGCGCCTGGGACTTTTGGCCGCTCCATGCCGACGTCTTTGCCCGCTGGCTCGCCGCCAATCCCCATCAGATCATTACGCTGGCGATGGACTACGAAGCCTTTGGCAACCACATGTGGGCAGCGGACGGCATCTTCGATTTCCTGGCCTGGCTGCCACGCGAAGTGGCTCATCATGCCGAACTGGAGTGGGTAACGGCGACGGAAGTTGTGCAGCGTCTCCAGCCCGTTGGTGTCATCTACGTCGGGCCATACGACACCATCTCCTGGGCCGATGCCGAACGCGACACTAGCGCCTGGCTGGGAAACAGCATGCAACGTTGGTGCTTTGCCGAGGTACGTCGGCTCGGCCCGGAGGTGCTGGCGTCTGGTGATCCCACCCTGATCCGCATTTGGCGCCAGTTGCAGACGAGCGATCATTACTACTACATGACCAATAAGACCGGCAGTGACCAGGACGTGCACCACTATTTCAGCGTCTATCGCACGCCCACGGAGGCCTTCGTGCGCTTGCAGTCCGCGCTGGCCGCGCTGGCGTCATATCTGGAGCGACGCTGACTCGGCCAGGAGGAAGGGGTCGAGTTATCCCCCTCCTTGCAGCACCGGATGCTGCGTATAGAGCGTCTCCATGGTTTGGGCGACGGCCACCATCTTCGCGAACGGCACGTCACCAGGATTGCCGTTGTACTGCACGTCGAAGACGATATTTCCGTGGCGCC
Organism: Chloroflexota bacterium; assembly: GCA_051003235.1. GTDB lineage: Bacteria > Chloroflexota > UBA4733 > UBA4733 > UBA4733 > UBA4733. The sequence goes on from JBPCLN010000269.1 coordinate 14,806, forward strand.
ACGTCAGCTCGGTGGAGCCGGTGTTGGGGCCTGTGCCCACGCGAGCTACAATTTCGTCGCCCAGGGTGATTGGCGGAACGACACTGATGCTTTCCATTGGGTTTTGTTGCTCGCCAGGCCCATAGACCTGCGCCAGGTCATCGTGCGCCCCCTGGGCGCTGCTGTAGAGGCCAACGCCGACGGTAAGGTCCGGCGAGTCCACCGGACCATACCGCCGGATGAGCTCACCACGAAATCCGACGCGAATTGCCCTCGCCTTCGCCTGACTCAGGCTGGGGTTTTCGGAGGCGTAGCCGTCGAGTGTGTTCACGGTGAGGTCGGTTCGCTTCGTCGTGACAGTCGTCGGTACTGACGAAGGATCCGGCAACAAGGGGCCGAGTTGCTGCGCTAGGGCCTGGTCATTGAGCATGAGCGGCGCCGGAGTGGGTACGGCCGGCACGCCTTGTTGGCCGCCGGCCGCGGCGAGCGCTTGCGCCGCCCGGCTAATCTGGTTGTCCGTCCCTGCGGCCAATTGCTCTGCCGTCGCCGGCGCCGCGCTAATTTCGACATCCGGGATGACGGGATGCCCATCGAGCGGCTGGCCATTAGCGCCCCGTAGCAGTTGCTCCACCGCGACGCCCACCATCGCTCCCAACGGTAAGGGAATCAGTTCCGTCCCATTGACGATGCCGGCGCTATGCGTCCCCACCACGATGCCCCGGTGTAAGTCCTGTACGGCGGAGGCGAGGATCTCGGAGGAGGAGGCGGAACCGCCGTCTACCAGCACCGCCAGCGGCAGTTGTTGGGGGAAGAGTTGTCCGGTCGGCGCCATTTCATACGTCGCTCCGAGGCGGTCGCGCGACGTAGAGAGTACGCCATCGGCGATAAAGCGCGACGCGAAACGTTCAACGTCAGCGCCACCCGGATCGCCGCGCAAATCAAGGATCCAGCCGCTGACGCCGGCCTGGCGGCAGGTAGCAAGGTCGGCGTCGAGCTCCTGCAGCACCGTTTTGCCGTCCGGCAAAATTTGGTCTGCAAACGGAAAACTGTGCAGTTGTAGATAGCACGTGTGGTCGGCCAGCACCCGGCTTTCGAGGAGCGGCTCGTAGACTTCTTGGCGGGCCACCGATAATTCCCGGACGCCGCCGGTCGGCGATTTGAGGTCGATAGTGACCGTGGTCCCGACAGCGCCCGATAGCGCCGCCATCAACTGGTCCCGCGTGGCGGCGGTCAAGGATTTGCCGTTGGCGCTGATGATCTCGTCACCGGCGTGGATACCGGCCGCCTGGGCGGGGCTGTTCGGAAAGACATCGGTGACGAGGTACGGCGGATCGACGGCGCTGATGGTGACACCAATACCAACGAATTTGCTCTGCCCGGACGATTGCTGGGTGAACTGTTGCGCCTCGCTTGGCGTCAAGAAATACGTATGGCGCTCGTGCAAACTCCCGGTCATTTGCAGGGCAGCCTGGAAGGCCACCTGGGAGTGGTTGCCGGTCAGGCCGGCCACCAACTGCAAATATTGCTGGGAAAAGACCGCCAAATCCGCGGCTGCGCTGCCGGTCAGCTTCGGCGCCGGCACGTCGGTGTGCCCCCCCTCACGCTTGACTTCATCGGCCGCCGCCTGCCAGGCGATAGACAAGAGGTCTTTTGAATTCAGCGGTTTAAAGAACTTTTCCGTCAGGAGCGTAAAGGCCTCTTGCACCAGTGCCAACGACTGATCGGCGGCCGGCGTAGCAGTAACCGGAACCGGCGCCGGCGTGGCCCTCGCGCCGGTACTGGCACTGGTGGCAGCGCTTGGCGTTGGCGTTCGCGCACCCACCGTTGTGGCGGCAGTCCCGGCGCTTCCTGTAGCACCGGTCGTTGTAAGGGTAGCACGGGCGCCTGGCGTAAGAGCTACTGATCCGGTGGTCGGCGACGGCGCTATAACGGGCGTCGGGGCCGTCGAGGTTGCAACGGTTGGCGAGCCGGCGGTACTGCCCGGCGCGCAGGTACTCAACAACAAGGCCGCCGTAGCGAACAGGGCAAGAATGCGTCGGCCGAGCATACCTCTCCTTGCTTTCCCCTGCGCGCTACGGGTCTACTTCACGTCGCATGAAGCATAGCAGGGGCCGGAGCGTTGCTCAGGCTGCGCCGAGAGCACTCCATAGCGCACGCTGATCGCGAGCCAGCGCTTCCGGCTGCTGCGTGCAGATCGTTTCGATCATGTGGACGGCGCGCGGGTTCCGGCCCAGGTGACGGGCGACCAGGCCGAGGTCAAGACCTCGCTCCAGAGGAACGTGCAAGGGCCGGTCCGGCGGGGCGCCGGGAGCGGTGTTGTTCCAGTGAATCTCCGCCAGACGGTCGCTAAAGTGATCAAGAGAGCGCAGAAAGCCGGCAAACAGTTCACGATTGTAGCCGACCGCCTGATAGGCGAGGCCCGTATCGAAGACGAATTCCACGTCACCGTAGCCATCCAGCATATAGAGCAGTTCATCTGGAAATTCGAGCACGGTGCCGGGGCGGCCGTTTTCGATCGCCAGGCGAATTTCAGGATATAAGGACCGCAAGACATCGAGGCTCTTCCACAATGCCTGCATATGTTGGGCCACGTCGACGATCCGGGCGCCACTATGGATCACATACATATCCATCGGTCGGTTGTGTTCAAAGTACTCAATGACCTGAATCATGCGCCGCAAGAACAGGGCGCGGGCCGGGGCGTGCGTATCGCAGATGCCGACTTCATCAATGGAATGATGCCCGTAGAACATGTGGAGATGAAAACGCAAGCCCCTCGTGCTCATCAGCGTCTCGATGAAATCCCCCCCGAAGACCGTGGGCAGCCCAAGCGCGAACATCACTTCGGTGCAGGTGAACTCCAGGGTGTTGAGGCCGAACTCGCGCGCCGTGTCGATCGCCCGGCGCAACTGATCGACCATATGCCGCCGATTCATCGGGACGAGACGGGGATTGAAGCCGACAATCATGATGATGCCTCCGCATGCGCTCGATCAGCGCAAGTTTCCACCTATCCAGGAATCCGTTCGCTTGCATGCATTCTCTGTGCCACACCACCCGCTGAGTAGGTTCAGGCCGTCCTCCCATCGTCCGTCATGCTGGGGCGTTCCCAACTGGGGTCGTCAGGTTCACAAAACGAAGGAAAACAGCCGCAGGCCGAAGGTGGGAAGGAGGCCGTTCTCCAGGAGTGAGCGCGATGGAGCCTGATCGCCGGTCTGTACCGTAAAGTCGGCGCCGAAAATCGTATTGGCTACCGGCGCACCGGCATTCATCACCGTGCGAAATACGGAGAGGCTCACGGTCTTGCTGCCGGTATCACCCTGTAGCGTCACCGAAATCCAACGCCCGCCGGCGCTCCTGTTTCCAAAGGCAAGCGTGCTCACTTTCCCTACATTGGTGCGCGGATCGGCCGCCAGGAGGCGGCTCAGATCGCTGCCCAGCAGCGGGCCGGCCACCCAGTGCTGGCGTGGACAGCCCTGTGCATAGGGGACGCCGTTGGCGTCGCGGTCGCTGATCCCCCGCAGGTACGGCAAAGGCGGGCCGGGCCAGACATTGTCATTGTCTTCCGTGGTACCAATGCCGCAATCGAAGAAGTAGGCGGGGATGATGGCGCCGGCGTTCGTCAGCACCATGCCTTGTGTTGCCGTAACCGCGGCAATCGCATCCGGCCGCGCCGCCGTCCCGAAGGCCTGCGTGCTGACGGTGCTTGTCACGTCATAGTTCCGCGTGGCGCTCATCTCCCAGCGCCCATAGGTACGACTGGCGATCGCCTGAGCCTGGACCGCGGCGTCGGGGAAGCCCGGCGGCAACTCCGACGAGACGACGGAGGCGAGATACGCTTGCATGGGCATGGACTGCACCTGGCCGGAGGGCAGCAAGATCCGAATTGCTGCCGTATCATCCCCCTGTACCGCCAGGGTAGTGCCCGTGTAATACGCCGCGAGAATCTGAGCGGCACTCTGGCCGGCAAGGGCGCGTCCGCGCGCCCCCCACTGGCTCATGCCGACACCGTGCCCCGCACCCTGCCCGACGAATGTCACCGTCGAATCGGGCGTGATCGGAACTACCGCCCCGTCCGCGAACGCGCCGCCGGGCGTAGTCAAGGCGAGGGCCACGATCAGTGCACCAAAGAGCTTCCAAACCATGCGGAAAATGGGGACCTCCCTCGTTCGCCTGCCGGTACCCTATCCTGACCATCTCCGGTCGAGAATTCAAGCCGATAGGACAAACGTCATTGCCCTAACGGCACGATGGATAGACCAGAAAGGGGCGAGACACAGCGGGCCGTGGCCAGACGGAGTCGTGCACACGAGGTGTCAGCGGCTGGGACTCTCCGCTCGGACTTCGTTCGAGCCGGCCGACGTACCGGCGACAAGCGATCGTCGGCGGTCCACCCGCGTCGGCGGAACTGACCGTAACGCCTGACGGTAGAGGGCCAGGGTGTGCTCGTGGTCACTGCCGAAGCCGACGCGTTGCGTCTGTAACGGTGCGAGGTGCTCGGATTGAAGCAACATGGCAACTCCGAACTACAGGGGACAACATTCAATATATGGCATTGCCATGACGAACGTGTGACAGCGAGGAACGATCGGTTCATCTTTTGGAAGAGCGCGGCGCCACGTTCCCGCCGCGATGCTGCAGCCATGATGGCACGCGTTCCCCAGGTTCCTGTAACCCCCTGCGTATTTTTTGCTAAGCCGCATGCGCACTGGCGACGCAGCGGATTAGGACGAAGGAGCAGCACATGTTGGACAGGCAAGGGATCGAATCCGTCACGGCGCCGAGCCGCCGCACCGTCTTACGCGGCAGTCTGGCGGTTGGAGCGGGCGCGCTCGGCGCCGGACTGCTGGCGACGGCCGCACCGGCCTTTGCTGCGAACGGCGGCGAACTCAATCGGGGAGACGTGGCCATTCTCCGCTTCCTGGCGGCGACGGAAATCATCGAAAGCGATCTATGGCAACAGTACAACGAACTCGCCGGCGTTCAGGACAGCGAAGTCCCCGGTGGGAGCGGCAGCGCGCCTTTTGCCGGGGCTGTCCAACTACTGGATATGGACATGGCCCAGTACATTCACGACAACACCGAAGACGAGGTAAGTCACTTCACGTTCATCAACGCCTACCTGGAAGCGAAGGGCGCCGAACCGGTCGATCTGAAACGGTTCCGTACCCTACCCAGCAGTCGGGCAACGGGCGCCCAGCAGATCCCCCGGCTCACCAACCTGATGCAGCTCACCGTCGACACCAGCTATTGGACGCGCTATCGCAGTCGCACCAAGAACCCCGACCTCGGTGACAGCTTTCCGCCGGCCGTGCCGGGGTTGAGGGCCGGGCGCTTCCCGGCGATTCCCCGCAACGACGGTGACCTTGCCCCCGAGAATCATCTCAAGGCGATCGCCTTCACGGCGGGATTCCATTTCGGCTTTATCGAGCAAGGTGGCTCCAGCCTCTATCCCTCCCTGGCGCAACGGGTGTCGCACCCAGAGGTGTTGCGCATCTTGCTCAGTATCGGGACCACCGAGACGATGCACTTCCAGACCTGGCAGGACAAGGCCGGGAATGCCACGCCGCTGACCGACCCCACGAACGGGCTGACGTTCCCTGACCTCAACGCCTCAAATAGTGAGGACACTCAGACCAATCTAATCATGCCCGAGCCGACTGTGTTCCTCAACCGCAAGTTCCCGGCGGTCTCGATCATCCGTCCGACCGCGACGAAGGGAGCGGCCAAGGGCGCGCTCAAGGCCCTGACGGACGATGGGCTGTTCATCGGCCAGTCGCCGGCGTTCTTCGCCACCATACGGAATATGGCGGAGGAGGCTGACGCAGCCCGCAACACCGGAAGCGGCGACTACGGCGCCGCATAGCGCATGCTGGGATGGCGGCCGCTAGCTCGCTTCGCTAGCGGCCAGCCCATGGCTGAGGTGCCACTCGTCTAACTCGGGGCTGAAATAGCGGACGCGGGTCTTCTTATACTCTTTGCTGGAATACAGCATCGCATACTCCGTCAGGCCGGTTTCTGCTTTGATCGCTTCCACGGTCTCCTGGCACTCCTGGGCGGAGCGGCCGTGAATCATGCCGAAGAGGTTGTACGGCCAGTCGGGGTAGACCGGGCGCTGGTAACAATGGCTGACGGAACGGAAGGAGGCCATGCGCGTGCCACACTCCAGCACGCGCTCCTCCGGCGCCTTCCAGACTGCCATGGCGTTGGCCTTGTAACCGGCCTCCCGGTGGTGCAGGATGGCGGCAAAACGGCGCAAGCGGGCCGAATCGGTCAACGCCTGGGCTTCGGCAAACAGACCACCTTCGCTGACGCCTAAGCGCTCCGCCATTCCCAGAAACGGGCGGGGGATGAGCGCAATGTCTTCCTGCAGTTCCCGAATCACGGCGATCTCGCGCGCGGTGAGGGGCGGGTTCTCCCGCTCCCGGCGGGTGTGATCATATTCCGGCTTGCCGCGCGCGGTCATCCCGCGTTCTCCCGTCATGTCGAGGTCGACCCCGATCTTGAAAAGGCGCAGC
>JBPCLN010000270.1:0-5049 GCA_051003235.1 Chloroflexota bacterium
CGTTCCCGCTCGACAGTCTGGCGTTCCCGTTCTTCCGCTTGACCCGCCCGCTCTTCCGCCAGACGCGCTTGCTCTTGCGCCTCCCGTCGTAACGCCACCTCCCGCCGCAACTGCGGTTCCACGTCGGTGATCATCGGGAACAACTCGTCGTTCGCCTGATCCACCACCCGCACCCAGTTGTCCACCACTCGCCAACCAAAGGGAATGCGCTCGCTCCACAGCGTCCCCGCCACCGCCAGCCGGTGACGATCGGCGCTGCCGTCGGCACGATCCCCCAGCCGCCAGGCTTGCAGCCGGGGCTCCAGCGCAAAGTCCCCGCTCGGATCCAGCACCACGTACTCCCGCGCTCCCGCCCGACGATATCAGTCCCGCTTCGTCGTCAGATCCTTGTTTGCCACGGAGGACTACGACAGCACTTCGATCACCAGATCGGGAGCTTTCCCCTCGAGCCAGAGGTAGTAGTACGGGCGCACCGCATCTGCCACACCCAGGGCAACGAGGATATCCGGCTCCTTGTAGTCGTGGAGGTCGTGAGGATCGCGGTGGACGCGCAGTTCGGCCGCCACGTAGCAGCCCGGGTCGGCGAGGCGGCCGCGTAACGGGTAGCTCAGGCTGTCGATGGTGTCACGGTGATCCTGACCAGCCAACGGTTCGTCCTGTTCTTCGCTGTCGAAGAGGGCTTCGGCCGGCCAGTCTAGAGTGGCGATCTCAGCGTGCATCCTGCCTCGCTTCCTGGTTTCCCCGAAGCGTAGCATGCGCGCGTGGGCAGCCGAGGTAGGCAGTTGCGGCTCGGTCAGGCCAGCGCTGCCGCACTGCTCTCCAATAGCGAACCGACGATCACACCCAATCACAGCACGCCTGCTATGTAGAGTCCATCGCGGTTTGAGTTTAGTTCTGGCTCCAGCCGGAGGACTGGATCACCGGGTCGTAGACCTGGGCGACGCTGTTCAGACCGTCCTGGACGCTGACCTTCTTGTCCACGATGTCCGATACCGCTTTGGTGAGCGGCGTCGAAAGTTGGGCGCTATCCGGCAGCGAGGGAACGGCGACACCGAGGGGGTCGAAGATTTTGACCAACGCTTGGAGGCCTGTCGTCGCCATGTATCCCTGGGTAGCGACCGACTTGCGTGGTCGCGCCCGGCGACTTCGTCACCCCGGCGACCGTCCTCGCCGACCTCTGGCCGGTGGACGCGGCGGATCGGGATACCGTGCGCGCCTTCCGGCCTTCGCTCACCGTCATGCGGCAGCGGGACGTGGGCCAGGACGTGGGCTATGGCCTGCGCGTCCTGGCTGCATCGCCCTGCGCGGGTTCTCCCCCGGCATCAACGATCCGACCACCGCCGTCACCTTCTTCGGCTACCTACGCGCGATCCTCGAGTCGCTTGCGGCGCAAGAGGAGCCGGCGAGCGTGATCGGGTTCGCGCACGGGCAGGTCATCGCGATCGTCCATCACGTGCGCTTCACCGAGTACCTCGCCATCGGGCGCGAGCTCGGGCGCTACGCCACGGACAACGCGCGTCGGCGACGCGCGCTTGGATATGCTGTCGCCACTGACCTACGCGGTCGGCGACGGCCGGCGCGCCGCGGCGATCGCCAGCGTAGCGGAGACCGTCGCCGGGCCGGCCATTCGCGCGGCGCCGAGGGGCGCACGGATCAGCGTCATCCCTAGCAGCGCGCTGTTCCGGGGGCGGCGGCGCGGCCGATATGCTACCCCGAGAAGAGAGCGGTGGTACGCGACGATGGACCACTCAGGAAGGCTCGCTACGGCCGGCGCCGGCCTGATCGGTCGAGGCGCGGCGTCCGGACAGAGAGCGGGCGGCGTGGCGATCCAGGCCCAGAAGACCAGGATGACGGCACGGCGAAGGTACCCTAGAGCAGGTTGTACTGCCCGAACTGGCGCACGATCCAGAGGAAGAGCACGCGCGCCGCGAAGAAGAGAGGCGTTGCCACGACCGCGCCGACGAACGCCGCCCGCCAGTCCTGCTTGCCGCGCGGCACGAAGCGATAGATCAGGAAGTAGGCGACCAGGAGCAGCAGCGGCGGGACCTGCAGCACGGAGGCGAGCAGCGCGGTGAGCGCGGCGGACGCTGCCGCCAGCACGAAGGAGAGACCGACGGTGACCAGCATTAGCATGTCGATCAGGACCCGCTTCCGGAAGCTATACGTCTCCTCGACATCGTAGGCGGCGTTGAGCGCCAGCGTGAGCGTGTCGAAGATCGCGCTGCCCGTCCAGAGCCAGGCCAGGATGGACAGGCCGCCGGTCTGGGCGCGACTCGCGACAGCCCGGTGCGCGATGCTCGCCAGTTGCGCCCCACCTTCCGGCAGGAAGGCGCCGAGCCGGGTGGCAGCCTGATGGATGGCCGCGTCCGGATCGACGACGTAGACGGCGACGGCCATCGCCGCGAGGAACAGCGGGAAAGCCGACAGCAGCGCCTGGTAGGCGATGGTCGCCGCCCACATCGGGGCGTTGGCGGCGATGAAGTCCTTGCCGGTTTGGACGCCCGCGTCGCGGGCGCGGCGGGCGACGGCAGCGAGCCTCGCCCCGGCGCCGTCTGCGTCGTCCTTCATCCGCCACCAGCCTCGAGGACGGTCAGCAACCACGAGGTGCGGCCGGGGGCGACGGCCGGCGCCTGCTGGTCGCGCCGCCACCGCGCGTCCGGCACGCCACTTGCCAGCGCCACGACGCAGCACCCTGACTCAGGCGATAGCAGGGAGGATCTCGAGGTGCGCGAGCTAACCGACGCGGCGCTGGCCCAGGTGGTCCCGACGCCGATGCCGATCACGACGCCGCCCGATGCGGCGCGTCTCCTGGGCATCCCGCTGGTGGGGATTAGCCCCGCCACCGGCGAGAAAGTGCTGCTCACCGTCGCGCTGGTGGCGCTGCTCTGGCTGCTGCGCCAGGCGCTTTACGCCGGCATCGGCCTGCTCCTGCGGGGCCGGCGCAACGAGCGCGCCCGCTTCTGGACGCGGCAGGGGATCGGGCTGGCGATCGCGCTGCTCGGCCTGGTCGGCCTGGTGTCCATCTGGTTCAACAGCCCCACGCGACTGGCGACGGCGGTGGGGTTGGTGTCGGCGGGCCTCGCCTTCGCGCTCCAGCGGGTCATCACCGCGTTCGCCGGCTACGTCGTCATCCTGCGCGGCGGCACCTTCGATGTCGGCGACCGCATCAGCATGGGCGGTGTGCGCGGGGACGTGGTCGCCCTGGGGTTCATCCAGACCACCCTAATGGAGATGGGCGAGCCGCCATCGGTGCAGAACGCCACGCCGCCGATCTGGGTCAAGAGTCGCCAGTATACCGGCCGCGTCGTCACGGTCACGAATGACAAGATCTTCGACGAGCCGGTGTTCAACTACACCCGCGACTTCCCCTATCTGTGGGAGGAGATCGCCATCCCGATCAGCTATACCACCGACCGCAGGCGCGCCGAGGCGATCCTGCTGGCCTGCGCCGAGCGCCACACGGTGGCCGAGACCGAGCTGGGCGCAGAGGCGCTGGCGGCGCTGCGGCGGCGCTTCAACTTGCACCCGTCCGACGTGCGGCCCCGCGTCTACTACCGCCTCACCGACAACTGGCTGGAGCTCACGGTGCGCTTCCTCTACCGCGAGCACGGCGTCCGCGACGTGAAGGACGCGATGAGCCGCGACATCATGGATGAGTTCGACCGAGTCGGCATCGGGATCGCCTCGGCGACGTACGACATCGTCGGGCTGCCGCCCGTCCGGTTGACAGGCGTCCCGCCGCCCGGCGCCGACGACGGCGCAACCTGACGGATCGGCTGGCGCACATGACGGGCGATCCGAAAAGTCTCCTTCGACTGGCCGCTGGCGGAGCACGCTCCCCAAGCGAACGCGAGACGCTGGGCGGCCAGATGCCGTGCCAGCGACGCCAGCCAGGCGGTGCGTTGGGGCGCTGATACGTTCGGCGACGGTCAGCGACTGCTCGCCGCGCTCTGCCGGTCGAGGACTCGGCGCCGGCGCATCCCGTCCGTCGATAGTGGACAGCGGCCGTCGCCGACCCTTGCCACGGCCGGGGAGCCGACATCACTTGAGGGGGAATTCCCGCTAAGGGTCCGGAACAGAATAGCCTAAACACCTATGGAAGATGGGCCGGGGCTGGGGTCAGTTGGGAGGAGAGCCGTCAGCGGGACAGATTCGGACGGCGGGCAGATCCTCTTTGGAGACGGTCGTGCCTGTGGGGTAGCTGCCGGTATCGCGCTCGGCATGCACCCGCAACCCCTGCTTGGTCGTGGTGGCCCCGATGGGGTCCACGATCACCTCGTGGCTGATCAGCGGCTGGCCCCGCCAGTTCATGCTGCTGTGCGCGAACAGGCGGTGCTTGATCGTGTCGGGTACCCATTTGTGGGTGTTGCTCGTGCCCGGGGGCAGATGGTTGACCGTGAGCCGCAGCCTGGTCTCAGTAGCCCAGCGCCCAAGTACCCACTTCCAGAGCTTGAGACGAGACCCGTTGCTGCCCCCACCGTCTGCGCAGATGAATACCTCGTGGGCTTGTGGATAGGTCGCGGCGCCGCTGTGGCGCCACCAACGCCTCCAGGGCCCCGATCAGCCCGGGATCGCGCTCGGCCAGGCGTTTGCGTCCGCCGCCACTGCGCCGGACCCGATCGTCGGCCGCCGCTGGATGCCTCGCCTCGGCCACTGCCTTGGAGACCGCGGCGCGCGACACTGCTGGCGCATGAGCCACCCGCGTCACGCTGCCGGGTCCCAAGGCGCCGACCTCGGCCGCCAACAGCACCCGCCGCTGGCGGTCGTTCAACTGCGGCAGCACCACGGCAAACGTCTGCGCGAGCGCCGCGTCCTCGTCCATGCCCGCATCCTACCACGGCCAGCACCGTGTTTAGCTTATTTTGTTCCGAGCCCTGAGCCTGGTTATTCACGGAGGACAAGACCGCGAATTTAGTAGAAAAATGGCTCTGGTGCAGGAAGTGGGGAGGGACTCCCTGGACGCCGAGGGTATCGCCCATCGCCGGTTGCCCGGTTCTCCGGCTGGTGGGGCCGAGCCGCCAGTCCGTCGGCACGAGTTGGGTTCGCGGT
>JBPCLN010000271.1:0-16521 GCA_051003235.1 Chloroflexota bacterium
GGCTCGATGGCGCACCGCGCGCCCGCCAGCGCCCAATTGCCCCCCTGCTGGACGCGCTGACCGCCCTGGGCGTGGACGCCCGCAGCGAAGCGGGTGATGGCTGTCCGCCCGTGGTGGTCAAGGCTGACGGCTGCCCCGGCGGTCATGCCCGCATGGCAGGCGATATCAGCAGCCAGTATTTCAGCGGCTTGCTGCTCGCCGCGCCCTATATGCGCGCCGGCCTGGACCTGGAAGTGAACGGCACCCTGGTCTCCCGCCCCTATCTGGACATCACGGTCGGCATTATGGCGGCTTTCGGTGTGGAAGTCACGCGTGAGGGCTACGAACGCTTCCGGGTGGCGCCTGGTCAACACTACCTTGCCCGTGACTACCAGATTGAACCCGATGCCTCAAATGCCACCTATTTCCTGGCGGCCGCGGCCCTCACCGGCGGGCGGGTCCGTGTGGAAAGTTTGGGTCGCGATTCCGCCCAGGGTGATATTCATTTCCTGGCGACACTGGAAGCGCTCGGCTGCGCTGTACATTACGGCGACAACTTCCTGGAAGTGCAGGGCCCGCTGCAGTTGCATGGCGCCGATCTCAACCTGGCCGATTCCAACGACACTGCCCAAACGGTGGCGGCGTTGGCCCCATTTTGCAGCAGTCCGGTGACATTGCGCGGACTAGAGCACACGCGTCACCAGGAGACCGACCGCGTGGCCGCCGTAACCGCCGAGTTGCGCCGGCTCGGCGCGCGCGTGGAAGAGCACGTCGACGGTTGGACGATCTGGCCGAGCACCCTCCATGCCGCCGATATCGCCACCTACGACGATCATCGAATGGCTATGGCCTTCAGCCTGATCGGCCTACGAGTCCCCGGCGTCCGTATCCAGAATCCGGAGTGCGTTGCGAAGACGTTCCCGGACTTTTTTGCACGCTTTGCCTCGCTGGTCGATGCCGACCACAATACCTGATCTGCTGGCGGACGCCATCTAACTGTCCATCTAGCAGACGGCGCTTCCAGGGGTATGGCGCGCTGCTTCCCTAACGTGCCGCCGCCGACACTCACCGGCTGAAGTCCACCGCGAGCGTGTTGCCACCGCTCACGAGTACGCCCACTCGCTCTCGCGGTTGGGGCTCGTAACGACCTTCAAGTAGGGCCGCCAATGCCGCGGCCCCGCCGGGTTCGGCGACAACTCGTACGACTCGCCACAACCTTTCTTGGGTTCGCCGGATGGCGACATCGGGAACGAGCACGACACGATCGACATAGCGCTGGGCGAGCGGGAACACCAACTCGCCAATCCTTTGGGGAGCAAGGGAGTCCAGGGCGATCCCCCCCGCTTCCGCATCCACCGGTTGCCCAGCGGCAAGCGCCCGCGTGAGCGTCGGAGCGGCCTCCGGCTCGACACCGACAAGCCTGATCTTGCCGGCATACCAGGCGGCAATACCGGCGATCAATCCGCCGCCGCCGACGGCAACCAGTAGCGTATCAAGTGTCGCTACCTGCTCCTCCAGTTCCTGGCCAATTGTCCCCTGGCCAAGCAACGTTTCGGTCTGATCAAAGGCGTGTACTGCCAGCGCTCCCGTCTGCAAGGCCCAGCGTGTACTCGCCGCCAACGCGTCGGCGTAGTTTTCGCCCCCCACGACGAGGTCCGCTCCATAACTCCGGATTCGCTCGACTTTTGCCGACGACGAGATGCGGGGGACGAAGATTTTCGTCGGCATACCGAGCTTCAGCCCGGCATAGGCCACCGCAGCGCCATGGTTGCCGCCCGATGCCGCCACGACGCCGGCCGGCGGAACATTGCGCAACAGCAGATTGGCAAAAGCCCCCCGCGCCTTGAACGACCCCGAATGCTGCAGCAATTCGAGCTTGAGGCTCAGGGGACATGCGGTGAGGTCGAAGTCGCCACCATCCAGCTCCAGCACCGGGGTTCGGCGAATGTGGGCCCTGATGACCCCATACGTGGCAGCAATTCGTTCCCGGCTGATGCCGTCTTCGGACATAGTTGTCGTCACCTCCAACCTCCTCGACGGCCCGCCGCGCCAACAAGCAACAGGCTACCCTTTAAGTTCCTGGGCACTGTGGCGCTGGATCAGCACATTGACAGCGCCTACCCCCTTGCGTATTATCACACTATCGATCCAAGCGAACAGCGCCGGCCCCCGGCACATGGCGCGACCAATTGGTAAAACTCCGGGCCGTGGTATTAAGGAAGGAGAGGCAGTGTCTGCAGCATTTTGTTGCCGTAACACCGTTTCACGACGCTCACTCTTGCGGGCGGCCGGCGCTGCCGCCGCGCTGGGCGCAGGAGCAGCCCTCCTGGCCGCCTGCGGTGGCGCGGCGCCCGTGACAGGGGTGAGCACCAACAGCGCCGCCAGCTTGGCGGCGACGGCCAATGTGGCGACCACTGCTGCCAGCACCGGCGCCTCCGCCGCCTCCAGCGCCGCTCCTCAGGGTAATGGCGCCAATATCGACTTCTGGCTGGTGGACCAGGACACCAACACGCAGAAGCTCTACACGGATACGGTCTTGCCCGCCCTCAAGGCCGCACTGCCGAACGTCACCGTCAACATGGGTTGGAAGTCGTGGAGCACAAGCGGCGGTGGCATCGATCAGGACCTTTCCGCCTCCTTCGCCGGCGGCGTCGCGCCGGATATCTTCCAATGGGGAGCGGAGTACGCCTTCAAGGTCGCCCACCTCCAGATGGGCCTGGTCCTCGACCAGATGATCGACCAGTGGGGGCAGCGCAGCGACTTCTTCCCGAGCGCCTTACAAGCCTGCCAGTGGCAGGGTAAGACCTATGGCCTCCCCTATCTTTCCTCGCCGCGTACCTATTTCTCGCGCGGTGACGTGCTGAAGACCAATGGCATCACCGATGCCCCCGTGACGTGGGAGGACGACCTGGACGACGGCAAGAAGCTCACCAAGATCACCGACGGCACGCTGTCCCAGCTCGGCGTCAATACCGGCGCGGACTGGCAGGAGTTCACGGAATTGCTGCTCTCGGTGGGTGGTGCGCTGATCGCCAACGGCAAGACGGCCGTCAACAGTCCCGAGGGGCAACTCGCCGCCCAATTCATGCAGGACCGTTTCGCCCAGCTCACGCCGATGGGCACGAAGCCGTTACCCGCGGCGCCGAAGGGTGTCACGAACTTCTCCCTCGGACGCCAGGTGATCTCCTGGGGCGGTCCGAGCATCCTGTCCAACGTCGCCCAGAAGGCGCAAGACTCGCTGGCGAGCGTGATCGTTGGTCCGCCAATTACCGCCGGAGGCGTCACCTACAAGGCGCCGGATCCTACCAAAGTCAAGCCGGTGGCTTTGACCTTTACCGACTGGCTGATCATTTCCACCCAGAGCAAGCATGCGTCCGATGCCTTTGGCGTCCTGAAAGTGGTCCTGGACGGCCAGAGCCTGCTGGACTACAACCAGAACTTCTTCTTCATCCCGCCGCGTAAGTCGGTCGCCAGCCAGGGCTACATGGCGACGAAGGGCCTGCAGGAGGTCGTCAAGGTGTTCAATACCAATGGCGTCGCGTTCCCGTCGCTCCCCGACAGCGTGCAGTTGCGCGTCCCCCTGACCAAGGCGCTGACGGACATTCTGAACAAGACCATTAGCGTTCAGGATGGTTTGAACAGCGTGGTGCAGGTGTATGACCCCATCATCCAAACCTCCGGCTGGAGTCAGAGCTAAACGCGCCGGACTGTGCACGGTGTTGGAGCAAGGACCATGTCCTCAGACGCCGATCTGCTTCTGAGCGGTGGCCGGATCTATACGCTGCATCCCAGCGTGGCAGAAAGCGATGCGCTGGCCGTCAAGGACGGACGTGTAGCTGCCATTGGGGTGGCGGCGCGCGCGATGCGTGGCGCCCATACCCAAGTCCTTGATCTGCAAGGCGGTTTGGCCCTACCCGGCTTCACCGACGCCCACATTCACCTGCTCTGGTACGGGCTGGGCCTGGAGCAGGTGGTGTTGACCGACGTCTCCTCCTACGCGGAGGTGGAGCGGCGGATACTGGAGCGGATCCGCCAGACGCCGACGGGGGAATGGGTAACCGGCAGCGGTTGGAACCAGGACCTCTGGGCTGGCGTGACGCCGCATCGCCGCCTGCTGGATCGCCTCTCGACCGTTCATCCCATGCTCTTCACTCGCAAGGACGGCCATTCCGTCTGGGTCAACAGCGCCGCCCTGGCAGTGGCCGGCATCACCGCTGCCACCGCAGCCCCACCAGGCGGGCGTATCGAGCATGATTTGGACGGGACGCTAAGCGGTATCCTGGCGGAAGAGGCAATGGGCATGGTGCGGCGCCATGTACCGGCGCCGAACGACGCCGGCCGTGACCGTGCCCTCGCCCAGGCGATGGCGCTCGCCAATCGCTCCGGCATCACCGCCATTCACGACATGGAGGCCGCCGACGGCCGTGCCGCCTTTGCCCGTGCCCTGGCAGGTGACCGCCTCACGCTGCGTGTGCAGATGATGGTGGATCTCGCCGCCTGGCGCGCCGGATGGCCGGAAGAAGCCAGGAGCAACAGCGGCGACCTGTCGCTGCAAACAGCTTCGCTGAAGATCTTTGCCGATGGCGCGTTGGGCTCGCGCACCGCCGCCATGCTGGAGCCTTTCAGCGGCACGAACAACTCCGGCGTCGCCATCACCAGTGCGGCGGAGTTGCGCGACCTGATCGCTTCCGCCGCCCGGCAAGACCTGGCCTGCGCTATTCATGCGATCGGTGACGCCGCCAACCGGCAGGTGCTCGACGCCTTTGCGGCAACGCACGAGATGTGGGCGCCGCGCGAACTCCGCCAGCGCATTGAGCACGTCCAATTGCTGCATCCGGCCGATCTGCCGCGCCTGGCCCGGCTCGGCGTCGTCGCCTCAATGCAGCCGATCCATGCCACGGCCGACATGGCCATTGCCGACCAGTTCTGGGGCGAGCGCGCCCGCCTGGGCTACGCCTGGCGCAGCCTCCTGGACAGCGGCGCAGCGCTCGCCTTCGGGTCCGATTGCCCGGTGGAAACGCCGGCCATTTTGCAGGGTCTCTATGCAGCCGTTCGCCGCTGCCGCGCCGACGGCCATCCGCCAAACGGCTGGTACCCGGAACAATGTCTGACGCTGCTGGAAGCGCTGCGCGCCTACTCCGTCGGCGCCGCCTATGCTGCGGGACGGGAACACGAGTTGGGCAGTTTGGCCCCCGGCAAGCTGGCCGACATCACAGTACTGGATCGCGACATCCTCGCTCTGCCGCCGGAAGCACTTCTGCAGGCTGCCGTGCGGGCGACGATCGTCGGCGGGCGGATCGTGTACAACGCGGAATCATGAATGTGAGAGCGGGAGCCCGGCGACTGAAGTCGCGGGCTAAACATGGCGAAGCCCGCCTACGCGGGCTGGAGGAGTCGGCGCAGGCAGACTTTGCAAGATATAGCCCGCGACTTCAGTCGCCGGGCTCCTTTCGCCTTATTTCCAATACACCACCCGGCCCTGCCCCAGGTCCAAGTGATGCGGGAAACTCTGTTCCACCCAGCGCAGCGCCGCCGGCAATTGGCGCAAGCGGCCCGAGGCCAACACCGCTACCTTGACCTGGGACGCCGTGCTCTGGCGAATCACCTGGTCGGCGGTCAAATAGTGGGACGCAATGCGCACAAACGACGTATCCGTGAGGCCCGGCGGCACGTCGCGTTGCGCCCAGAAAGCAATGGTCTGCTGGTCGGTCAGGATGCTGTCGCCGGGAACCGTGCGCGCGTCGACGATGCCGGCCAACTGCACATCGACGCTGTTGTCGCCAGAGGATCGGTCAAGGCGGCCCAGTGCCAACCACGCCGGCTGAACTCTTGGCAGCAGTAACGCCAGGCTCAGTGCCGAAACAAGGCTGAACACGGTCGCGGCGCCGGTGATGGCGACGGCGTGGCCGCCTTGCCGCTCGCGCGCGCGCCGGAACAGGGCCCGCGCGGCCGCCGGCAATTGCCCCCAACCAACGCCAATAGCCAGGGCCAAGGGCGGAATGACGCTGGCGGAATGGTGATCAAAAAGCGGATGCTGGCCTACCGCTCCCGTCACGGCGGATACCAGCCACAGCATCGCCGCCAGGCCGCGCCAGCCACCGCCGAGACAAAGCAGCGCCAGCGGCGCCGCCGGGACGAGCAGGGGCTCGGCTTTGAGGAAGCTGTACAGCAGCCTGGCATTCTCCCATGTTCCGAGGGGTTGGTAGGCTCCACGGGCGGCAACATGAAAGGTGACGACCTGATTCCAGACCAGGCCCGGTCCCAGGGCCAGGGCGAAGGCGGCGCAGATTCCAACAACCAGTAGTGCGGCAAGGCCGGCATCCAATAGCACGCCCTGCAGACGGCGGTGCCACGTCGTTTCCGCCGTCCACCAACGTCCGACGGCCAACAGCGCTAACGGCGCGTAGGCGTACACGGCAAAGAGCTTCACCATGACGCCCGCCGTGACCGCCAGGACCGCCAGAAACCACCAGACGCGGCGCCCCTGGCGAAAGTAGACGGCGACTAACGCCACACCAAGCGCCGCCAATGGCGTGCTGGGCGACTCGGCTTCGACCGACCGGCTCGTCAGCAGGTAGAAGGGTGATAGCATTACCAGCGCGCCCGCCAGCGAACCGGCCAGGCGACCGCGCAGCTGCTGTCCCGCCAAGATCACGGCGCCGACGGCGAGTAACGCACCGGCCACCGTGACCAGCCGTCCCGAGCGCACACTCTCGCCAAACAGGCTGAAGGAGGCATCCAGGAAGAGGAACCATAACGGTGGCTGGGAGGCGAAGACCGCTCGGTAGAGAGGATAGCCGTGCCGCATCAGCCGCACCGACTCCAGGTACACCCCTTCGTCATAGTTGTTGTTATAGTGGCTGAGATTGGTGAAGCCGATGCGTGCCGCGAGGACGAGCAACCCAACGGCGCCAAGCAGGAAAGCGCCGTTGCCTGCCAGGCGCACAGCGCCGGTGGCTCCTGACCGCGGCGCGGCGACCACTCCTACTCTTGGACTCCCATCCGAATCTGGCCGTCGACGACGGCGCCCTCCTGGATCACCAGTCGCGGCGTGCTGATCTGGCTGGTGATGCGGGCGGTCGGTTGCGCCTCAAAGCGCTCGGTGCATGTCACCTCACCGCTGAGCCGGCCGGCCACGGCAACCGAGGTAGCGCTGATCTTGGCGTTCACCGTTGCGCCGTTGCAAATCAGGACGTGACCTTTGCACGTGATGTCGCCACGCACTTCCCCCTCGACGCGGACATCGCCATCCGTCGCGTAGTTGCCGTCAAACACCGAATTGCGGCTGATGACGCTGACTAGACGCTCGACCGGCACTGCCGCCGCCACTGGTTCGTCCTGGGGCGTCTCGCTTGCCTTCGGCGCCGAATAACTCGCTGTTGGCGCCGGTTCCCTGGTGGCGGACGACGCGCTGTCTTCCCCCGGTTCGACTGCTGCCATCGGGGCGTCCTCCTCCTTCACCGCCCGCACTTCTGGTTCCGCCGGTACCGGCGGCGCCGGCTCCGCTACCACCACAGCGCTCGGGTACTCCCGTCGCCAGGTATCGGTGGGCTTCGGATAGAGGCGGCTCGCGACCTCTTCGGCCGTCAAGGCATTCCGCCGCTCACCACCATCATTTGATGCGCCTTTGCCTTCGTTGGAAAATACGTTGCCAAACTTCGGCACGACTACCATCCCTTCCCACGTGCGTTGCAATCCCGTAGGCGCCGGTGCGAACGATCCACTCGCTCGCGCTTATCGCCGGGAGCCCCGCCGACAACCATTGTTACACGCCCGCGGCCTGCCATGGAAGGTATAGCCTGGCTGGCCGCCTGTCAACGGGGCCAAAAGGAATGGTCCGTACTGTCAGCGCTCCAACAGGAAGGGAACAATGGCAGTAGCGAGCAGCGCCGGACGGCAATAATTCATGGCATGGGGCGCACCCGGAAGGACGACTAGCCGGCCGTCCGGCAGCCGGCGTGCCACTTCCGCCGCCCAATCCGGCGAGACAATCGGGTCACGTTCGCCCCGCACCACCAACGTCGGCAGCGTGAGATGCGGCAGTTTGTCCTTCACCGGATCGGAGAGCGCGTACTGCAACGTTCGCCAATTGTGACGGAGGCCCGAACGCAAGTAGTCGCAACCCGTGATGACCCATTCCGCCAGGGGTTCGCGCGGCGCGTCGCGGGCCAGGCGCCAGCACTGCCGCAACGCCGTCCGCGCTTCATCGTCCATCGTCGGACTGAGGAGCACCAACCGGTCGGCTCGTTGCGGCCGGCGTTGGGCGAGTTCGATCACCACCTGGCAGCCCATGGAGTGCCCGATCAGCACTGAGCAGGTCAATCCTGCTACATCCAACCAGGCATCCAGAGCACTCGCCAGTTGGGGGATCGTAAGCGCTCGGCCCGGCTTCGGCGACCGCCCAAATCCGGGCAAGTCAGGGGCGTAGACGTCGAAAGTGGGCGCCAACGCCCGCATCAGCGGCGTCATGTACCGGCTGGAAACGCCAAGGCCATGGACCAATACGACCGGCAGCCTCGCGCGCCGCGGTCCAGTCGTCAGGCGGGCGAGGATCATTAGACCGTTTACACGCAGGTGCGCGTGCGTGAGACTATGTCGTCCAGCACCGCGAACGATTGCGTCGCCCGTCCAATCACTCGCCGTACCAACCATGCCTGTCGCGGAGGAGGCAAGAGCTATGCCGGCAAGCGGTAACCAGATTCGCAACAATCTCTATCGGTATCTTGTAATAGAATGCGATAACTCGCCTGGATACTAGGCTATTATTCCTAACCGCATGACACGGTACACTTAACCCAACTATCCTTCATTAGTGTCACAAGTCGCTCGGCGGCGTCCCTGGTCATGCGTTCTTGCCCCGCTTGGCAGGTGCATGTGTTGTGTGCCCGTATCAGGCCCTCAGCAATGACCAGTATGGCATCATCGGGCGCTCTGGGAGACGCCGCTACATTCGGCAGTGGCTTGGGGAGGGCAGCACTTTGGCGGCACGGGGCCTGCGGCTACCGTCGATCGCGGGTCCGCGCGCGCGCGTTAGCCTCGTCGCTAGCTTGCTGTCGCTCGCGGCCATCACCAGCCTCACCCTCGGACAAATCTACCGGTCGGCAACTCTGGCGCACGCATCGTCAGCCCACGTGGGCAATTCCGCCCAACCGCTGATGGCCGTCGCAGCGCCGGCAAACCTGCACCGCATTAAACACGTCGTGATCATTATGCAGGAAAATCGCTCGTTCGATAGCTACTTCGGGACATATCCGAGCGCCGATGGCCTGCCCACGGTCAACGGTCAGTTCACCACCTGCCTGCCGAATCCGCAGGGTGGGCCCTGCCTCCGCCCATATCACGACACAAGTGACGTCAACACTGCCGGGCCGCACAACGCCGCCAACGCCGCGGCGGATATCAACGGCGGCAATATGGATGGCTTTGTGCGCCAGGCGGTGGCAGCGCGGCCGCGCTGTGTCCACCCGACGGATCCAGCCTGTAGCCTTGGCGCCCAGGTCGACGTCATGGGCTACCACAATGGCGCCGACATTCCGAACTACTGGTCTTACGCGCAGAATTTCGTCCTGCAAGACCATATGTATGAGCCGAACGCCTCCTGGACGCTGCCGTCCCACCTCTACCTGGTGTCGGAGTGGTCGGCCAAGTGCAGCAGGGCCAACGACCCGTTGAGCTGTGTCAACGCGCTCAGGGATCCGGATCTGCCGCCGGACTATGCAGTTCGTCAGGCCGGGGAAGCGGCGAAGGCGCCAAACTACGCCTGGACGGACCTGACCTACCTGCTGTACAAGGACCACATCAGTTGGAAGTATTACGTCGCCAACGGCACCGAACCGGATTGCGAAAATGCCGCGATGACCTGTCAGCCGGTCGTGCAGCACGCCGGTATGCCCAGCCTGTGGAACCCCCTACCCTGGTTCTCGACCGTGCGGCAGGACGACCAACTGGGCAATATTCAGTCCCTTGACCACCTGTACGCCGACGCGAAGAACGGCGCCTTGCCCGCCGTCTCCTGGGTGACGCCGACCGGCGCCAACAGCGAACATGCGCCGGCGCTCGTTTCCGCCGGTCAGTCCTACGTGACGGGTCTGGTCAACACGCTAATGCAGAGCCCCGAATGGGACTCCACGGCGATTTTCCTGGCCTGGGACGATTGGGGCGGCTTTTACGACCACGTGACGCCGCCGACGGTGGATGCCAATGGCTATGGCCTCCGCGTGCCCGGCCTCGTGATCAGCCCTTACGCTCGACGTGGCTATATCGACCACCAGATCTTGAGCTTCGATGCCTACGTCAAGTTCATTGAGGACGATTTCCTGGGCGGCCAGCGCCTCGACCCCGCCACTGATGGGCGTCCCGACCCCCGTCCGGACGTACGCGAGAACGCTCCGCAACTCGGCGACCTGACCAGTGACTTCGACTTCAGCCAGCCGCCGCGCCCGCCAATATTGTTGCCGGAACAGCCGACGACAGACCTAGTTGAACCGACTGCCCCAAAGCAAGGGAAATAGCGACCGCACCGTCGCGGCGCCGGTCAATCGGTAGGCGCTGCATCGGCGGCCATATCGTCCAGGATCGTTTTCAGCCGAATTTCAAACCCGGGCAGCACGTCACCCCCATCGAGCACCTCGCTGGCGGCAACATAGCGCACGCGGTCACCCTGGTACACTGTCGTGTCGCCGGTCTCGGGATTGACGTACCAGAGCAGGCGTACGCCGGCAAGGAGCCAATCATGCACTTTGTCCAGCGTTTTGTCGGCACGATCGGTTGGTGAAATGATCTCAACCACGAGGTCGGGAACCGTGACCGTCGCTGCAGCTCGACTATCTTTGGGAAAGTTGCCGCGCTGGAAGAACTCGATGTCGCCACCCCGAGCATGGTGCATGCTGCCGAGAATGCGGACCATGCCATCACCGGAAGTGATTCGTCCGAGACGGTGTTGACGCACAAATATCAACAGTTCTGTCGTCAGTTCGGCTGCCAGCGCGCCGTGCTGTTGTGAGGGCAAGTCCCACTCCACTATTTGTCCATCGACGAGTTCCCGGAATTTCCCGTCGTCTGGAAAGTCACCAAGATCGTCGATCGTGTAGCGCATGGTTGGTGCAAGGGCAGTGGCCATTGTTCTCTCCCTCTCGCCGGTGGCGACTCGCATCCCAATCAGCGGCTCCTACCAGGAGGCTCACAGCCCCAACAGTGACCCCAAGCCAAACACATAGCCGGGCTGCGTCACCGCATGCTTGATCGCCAGCACCACGCCGGGCATGAAAGAGTTGCGGTGCGTGGAGTCGTGGCGGATCGTGAGCACTTCGCCCTGGCCGCCAAATAGGATTTCTTGATGGGCGACGAGCCCGGGCAAGCGGACGCTGTGGACGTGGACGCCGTCTACCTCCCCGCCGCGCGTACCCGGCAACGTCTGCTTCGTAACTTCGGTCTGCTGGAATGGTGCGCCGCGCGCCGCTGCCATGGCGCGCGCCGTGGCCAGCGCCGTCCCGGAAGGGGCGTCGGTCTTGCGCTCATGGTGGAGCTCGATCACTTCCGCCCAGGCAAAGTGTCGGGCGGCAATCGTGGCGAAGTGTCCCGCCAGAACCGCCCCGATGGCAAAGTTGGGCGCAACGACGCAGCCGGTATGGTGGCCCTCAGCCAGGTCTCGCAGCTCCTGTAATTCCGTACTTTCGAAGCCGGTGGTACCCGTGACGAAGGCCACTCCCTGCCCAAGCGCCACCCGGCCGTGGCGCATTGCTGCCTCGGTGGTGGTGAAATCGACCACGCACGCCGCGCGGACCGATGCCAAAAGTGGGGCAAGCTCACCCGTTGCCGGCACGGTGATGCCGGAAACGCTCAATGTGGACTCGACTCGCCGGCTGACCACCCCAATCAGCTGCAACG
The DNA here is from genome assembly GCA_051003235.1 of Chloroflexota bacterium. Taxonomy (GTDB): domain Bacteria; phylum Chloroflexota; class UBA4733; order UBA4733; family UBA4733; genus UBA4733. The sequence continues at coordinate 11,866 of JBPCLN010000271.1, forward strand.
CCGGGTCACCGGTCACCGCCAGCACCGTCTCGCTGCCCATCCGGCCGCTGGGGCCACAGACGACGACGCGGATGGGATCAGGCATGCGGCATCAGGCCAGGTTCTTGATAATCAGGTCGGCAAACTCCGACGTCTTCACGGTCCGGACCCCCGGATTGCCGCGGGCCAGATCGTAGGTGACGGTCTTCTGGCCGATCGTCGCCTCCAACGCCTGGACGATATTGGCGGCCGCCTCCTTCCAGCCCAGATAGTCCAGCATCATGACGCCGGAGAGGATGATGGAGCCGGGGTTCACCTGGTCAAGGCCGGCATAGCGCGGGGCCGTGCCATGCGTCGCCTCGAACATCGCCACGTAATCGCTGATATTGGCGCCCGGCGCGATGCCGATGCCGCCCACTTGGGCCGCCAGGGCGTCGGAGATATAGTCGCCGTTGAGGTTCGGCGTGGCAATCACGTCGTAGTCTTCCGGGCGCAGGAGGATGCGCTGGAACATGATATCGGCGATCACGTCCTTGATAACGATCTTACCAGCCGGCGCTTTGCCGTCGTAGCGGTCCCAGACTTCCTGCTCGGCGATGGTCTCCTGCGCGAACTCGTCGCGAGCCAGTTCGTAGCCCCACTCCCGGAAGGCGCCCTCGGTAAACTTCTGGATGTTGCCCTTGTGCATCATGGTCACACTCTTGCGCTTGTTATCAATGGCGTACTGGATGGCCTTGCGCACCAACCGCTTGCTGCCGAAGATGGAGATCGGCTTGACGCCGATGCCGGAGTCGGGTCGGACCTCGACGCCCATCTCGTCTTTCAGCCAGGCGATCACCTTCTTGGCATCGGCGGAGCCTTCTTTCCACTCAATGCCGGCGTAGACGTCTTCCGTATTCTCCCGGAAGATGATCATGTCCGTCTTCTCCGGCTGCTTCAAGGGACTCGGCACGCCGGCGTAGTAACGGACCGGTCGCACGCAGGCATAGAGATCAAGGCGCTGACGTAGTGTGACATTGAGACTGCGTATACCGCCGCCTACGGGTGTGGTAAGCGGTCCTTTAATGGATACCAGATATTGCTGCGCCGCCTCCAGAGTCTGCTCCGGCAGCCATTCACCGTACGTATTGAAGGCCTTCTCACCGGCGAATACTTCATACCAGTGCAGTTTGCGTCGGCCACCATAGCTTTTGGCGACCGCGGCATCGAAGACGCGCACGGAGGCCCGCCAGATATCCGGTCCCGTGCCGTCACCCTCAATGAAGGGGATAATCGGGTCGTCAGGAACGTTCAGCTTCCCGCCGGAACCGGTAATTGCCGTGCCGCCCACCGGCGGCCCCCATCGCTGCTCTGCCATTTCGCCTTATCCTCTATACCTTCGCCTGGACCAGCGCCGGAATCTCTTCGATAGTGTCGGCTACCGGCACCCCGGCTGTCGCAAAGGCCGCCAGTTTCGCCTCCGCCGTGCCCCGGTTGCCGGAAATGATGGCGCCGGCGTGCCCCATCCGCTTCCCCTCCGGCGCCGTACGCCCGGAGATGAAGCTGACGACCGGCTTCTTCCCCTCGACAGCGATCCACTCTGCCGCCTCTTCCTCCGCCGCGCCGCCGACTTCACCCAGCAGCACGATGATCTCCGTCGCCGGATCATCGTTGAATAGCTGCAAAATGTCCTTGAAGCTGCTGCCGACGATCGGGTCGCCGCCGATGCCGACGCAGGTGCTCTGGCCCAGGCCCGCCTTCGTCAGCAGGTTGACCACCTCGTAGGTCAGCGTGCCGCTACGCGAGATCAGCCCCACCGGCCCTGGCTGGAAGATATTGCCCGGCATGATGCCGGCCTTCCCGACGCCGGGGGTCGTCACGCCGGGGCAGTTCGGTCCGATCAGCCGGCTGCGTTTGCCTTTGAGGTAGCTGACGGCCCGCAACGTATCCAGGATCGGCATACGGTCGGTGATGCAGACAATCAACTGCAAGTCGGCCGCCGCCGCTTCCATGATGCTGTCGGCAGCGCCGGGGCCGGGGACGAAACCGACGGCGGCGTTGGCGCCGACCGCCTTGACTGCCTCCGCGACGGTGTTGAAAACCGGTAAGCCGGATACGGTCTGGCCGCCGCGCCCTGGCGTGACGCCGCCGACCACGTGCGTGCCGTAATCAAGCATCGCCTGGGTTTGAAAGGAGCCGTCCCGCCCGGTGATACCCTGGACAATCAGCCGAGTTGAAGGAGTGAGCAGCACTGCCATCCGCCTACGCTCCCTTCTCGCGCAGCAGCGCGATGATCTTCTGCGCGCCGTCCGCCGCGCTGACGGCAGGCACGAGATTCGCTTCGCGCAAGATCGCCCGCCCCTCCTCCTCCCGTGTCCCGGCCATCCGCACCACAATCGGCACCCGCACCCCGAGTTGCTGCACGCCTTCGACGACCCCGCGCGCCACCTCGTCGCCGCGCGTGATGCCGCCGAAGATATTGATGAAGACGCCTTTGACTTTCTGGTCCTGCAAGATCAACTCCAGCGCGCTCCGCACGACGTCGGCCCGCGCTCCGCCACTGACATCGAGGAAGTTCGCCGGCTTGCCGCCGTGGGCCGCCACAACGTCCATCGTGTTCATGGCGAGGCCGGCGCCGTTCGCCATAATCCCGATATCGCCACTCAATCGAACATAGTTGAGGTTCCGCTTGCGCGCCTCGGCCTCCAACGGATCTTCGTCGCCTTCCTGCCGAAATTGCTCCAACTCGGGGTGGCGGTAGAGCGCGCTATCATCCACCTCAAACTTGCCGTCCGCCGCCACCACCTCGCCATCGCCGGTAATCACCAGGGGGTTGATCTCCACCAACGAGGCGTCGTAACGTTGGAATAGCTTCCACACGGTCGCCGCCGCGCGCACCACCGCCCGAAAGACCTTTGGATCGACGCCCGCCTGGAAGGCCATCTGCTGCAATTCGAAGTGCTGGGGTCCTACCAGGGGATCGGGCGTCAGGCGAATCAGTTGGTCCGGCGCGGTGGCCGCCACCTCCTCGATGTCCATGCCGCCGACCGTGCTGAACAGCAACACGATCTGTTTACCGTCGCGGTCCAACACCGCGCCCAGGTAATATTCTTTGGCAATATCGAGCGCCTGCTCAATCAGCACCTGATGGACGGTGTACCCCTTCAGTTCGGCCCCCAGCATGCGCTTTGCATGCGCCGCCGCCTCCTCCGGGTTGTCGGCCAGTTTGATAAAGCCGGCTTTGCCGCGCCCGCCTACGTGGACCTGGGCCTTGACGACCACGCGCCCCAGCCCCTGGGCAGCAGTCGCCGCCTCCTCCGGTGTGTTCGCCACAGCGCCCGGCGGCGTCGGCAGCCCGGCCTCGGCGAACAGTTGCTTCGCCTGATATTCGAAAAGCCGCATGCGTACTCCGCTGGCTCAACGAGCCATCCTCGGTATCCGCGCCGGCGCAGCGTCCACGCTGCCGCTCTCGACACAGAACCGCCGTGCCAGTATCGCAGCGATGGTGGGAGTGTGTCAAAGGAGCGCGGAGGCTCGCTCTCGCGGCGAGCAGCCGGTCAACAGGCGGAGCCAGGTATCACCTCGCCCACGAGCAGGCGGGCGCAGGGGAGGAATCCTGCCCGTTGCAATGTCCGGCGAGACGCAACGTTTGCGACATTGCAGCGCGCTGCCGGAACCTTGCCTCGCTCGTAGCAGAGGCGCTTCAGTTCTTGCACCAGGTAGCTGCCGTAGCCCTGGCGGCGCTGTGCTGGAACGACCTCCATAAAGATGTCACTGTACGGTGGATTGTAGTGGTCATACGCACCACCGGTGGCGACCACCGTTTCCCCAACCTCCATGAGCCAATCACCGACCGGCTCGTGTTCGTGCGTGAAGATACGCCCGGCGTCGAACGGAGTGGTCTGGCGCAGGCAACCATCAGGACAATCAAGGTGCGTGACGCCGGCATCCTGGAACAGGATCGTCTCGCTGGTAATGTTCCGAGCGCAGTCATAGAGCAGCATGAGGAGCAACGGCATATTGGTCTGTGCCTCTATTTTGGTAGCTTCGCTCACGGCGAGCAACGCCTGGAACATTGGCAAGGCCAATAGACGGGCACTCGGGAGCGTAGAGAACTCCATCACTTGGCCTTCGTGATACTTGTTCCAAACGCCGCCGTAGCCGGCGATCCGACCGTCGACCAAGCAAAGGTAAGGATCGGCAATGCCGCGAGCAAGCGCCGAATCATGAATGATCTGGCAGTTCGCTTCCCGGCGATACAGGTCCCGAAGCCGCTCAACCTCCGCGAACGCTACCCGGCATACCTGGATGTCCATCCTCACCCTTTCGTCGGGGCGCTATTTGCGAGTCCCGCTGCGTGTGGCGACCCAATTATAGCTACCATGGCGGTGTTGGGACGATTGGAACGCCGCCCTGCTGGGGGTAGAATTAAGAGCGGGCAGACGTCTGCACGCGGACGATCCATATAGGCTGGGGCGTCTTACGTTGAGGAGGTGACGACCTCTGAGCGCCGAGCAAAGCGAACGCCGTGTAGTATCACGCGATCCAGATATCCATGGAGGCGATGCCGTCTTTGCCGGTAGCCGCGTGCCGGTGCAGATTCTGATTGACTACCTGGAGGGCGGCGAAGGGCTTGAACTGTTCCTGGATCAATACCCCACAGTCAGCCGTGACCAGGCTGAGGCGGCCGTCGCCATT
>JBPCLN010000272.1:0-9490 GCA_051003235.1 Chloroflexota bacterium
CGTTCCCGCTCGACAGTCTGGCGTTCCCGTTCTTCCGCTTGACCCGCCCGCTCTTCCGCCAGACGCGCTTGCTCTTGCGCCTCCCGTCGTAACGCCACCTCCCGCCGCAACTGCGGTTCCACGTCGGCGATCATCGGGAACAACTCGTCGTTCGCCTGATCCACCACCCGCACCCAGTTGTCCACCACTCGCCAACTAAAGGGAATGCGCTCGCGCCACCGCTCGCCCCGCCTCACTCATCCGTCTAGCCCCTTTCCTCGCTGTACCGCAACCTATCCCGCTATCCTACACCCCCAACCAGCCGGGCGGCGCGATAACTTGTGGCGCACTTGCCGAGCTATAACCGGGTGCCCAGCGTGTGACCAGGGCTTCCTATACCTTCCTTAGACTACTTCAGATTCCCTCTGAATTCCGTATATTACCTCCGACGACGTTATAGCCGGAATGGAGGTACCGACGTGACCCGGGGACCGGAAGCCGGGAAAGTGGCGGGAGAAGAAGGGCAGGACGCGGCGCCGGACGTAAGCGCCGGCGAGCAGGAGGCGGAACAGCGCGCCAGGCGGCAATACCTCACCGAGCTGAAGCAGGAGTTGCTCGGCGGCGCGCTGCTGACGGCCGCCGAAGTGGCCGAGATTCTGGAGATCCATCCGCGGACCGTCACGGAGTACATTCGCACCGGCGCTCTGCCGGCCTACCAGTTTGGCGGCGCCTGGAAGGTCTCGGAGGCGACGCTGCGCGTCTTCCTGCGCCAGCGGGCCCCGCAACAATCAGCGCCCCAGGTGGCGGGCAAATCACCGACGGGACCGGCGTTGCCGTGGCACCGGAAGTCCCGCGGCTTTCGCTGTTCATTCTGCGGCAAGGAGCAGGAACAAGTACGGCGACTTATCGCCGGTCCGAATGTCTACATTTGTGATGAATGCGTCGTTCTGTGCAACGAGATGATCGCTGAGGAGCAACCAAGCACTGCCGCTGAAGAGTAGCCTCAGCCGTCCTCGCCAACTATCGTGAAGCCGAAGATTCGAAAATGCCGGTCGAAGGAGAACGCTTCTCACAGGCCAAGCTGTTGCATCACCACGAAGGACGTTGCATCGACATAACTAAAGGCTTGATCGGCGTATTGGAACAGCAACTGCTCGGCTGCCCAGGAGGATCACGGCGTGTGACCAGCGCATGGCCCTGCCAACGCCGCTTGTGCCGCGGGATCACTGAGGCTGGTGACGCCCAGCAAGGAATGGATGGCGGCCTGCTGGAGCATCCAGGGCGGCGTGGGGGCGCCGGCCGGCGCGAGTGCCGGGTTGAGCCGCATGACCAGATAGCAACCGGAGTAGCCCTGGATGCTGCCATCCGTCTGGTGCGCCACCAGCACCGTGGGGATATCGACGCCGATATGCCCGGCGGCGCTGTTCCCTTCCGGCGTACCGAAGGCGGCGTCCACCGTCGCGGTGGTGGCGTAGCCGGCGACAAACTGGGGATAGGGCGATGGTGGATTCGCCCAGAGGGCATAGGCATCGGCATAGGCGCGGCGATTAATCAAGAGGTAGTAGTCCTGCAGTAACTGCACAGGATCCGGCGTCACGAGGGTGGGTCCCGCTCCACTGCCAGCGCCCTCCCAGGCGAAGTGCTGATTGTTCAGGCGCTCCTGCAGCCCGTGGGGGCCGTTCACCCAGGTGTGGAAGCCATCGGTGAAGGCGGTGTGGTTGTCGGCTTTGCGCCAGACGAGCAGTCCGCCAGTGGTATGCTGGAGGCCGTCGCCATTGGCCGGATTGTGTTGCTCGTTCTCCAAGCACTGGCCCACTTGCTGCGGGATCATGCCGGCAAGCGTGGCAAAGCCAAGGACGAAGCCGCAATTCTCGGCCTGCGCGACGGGGGCGCCTAATAAGCCCACCATCAACACGACAAGCCAACTGCTGAGCATGAGAAAGAGACGGTATCGCATCCTTTTATTCCTCCTGACCCATGGTTACATGATCCGCGGCGCTTGTGCGTCGCTCCGTGGATAGATACTGATGGACCAAACTGTTCCTGCCGACCGTCACCGCGACCCGGCCGCTGTGGAGCGCTTGACCACGCTTGCCGCGCAAGTCCTGGCCCGCCACGGCGGAGACTTCGCCCGGGCGCGCCGAGCCGGCGGCTATTCAAATCTCACCTGGCTCGCGGACGGACTGGCAGTGCGAGTTGCAGCGGCGGCGGGACCCGGCGACTTCCGGCGCGAAGCAAGGCTTGCCGCACTGCTCCCGCCGGAAGTCGGCTATCCACGGGTGATCGCCAGCGGCGTACTCGAAGGGCACGAATGGCTACTCGCCGAGGAGGCGCCCGGCGTGAACCTCGGCGAGGTCTGGCCCGCGCTTGGCTGGGAGGCGCGGGGGCGCGCGATCAGCGAGCTCTGGGAAAAGACGGAAGCGGTTCACCGCGTTGATCTCGCCCAGGCGGCGCTGCACGTCCGGGCGCAGTCCCCGTTCTACGCCCCCAACCCGCTAGCCGCGGCCGCGCAGATGAGGCAGCTTGAGCAACGTGCCATGCTCCGGCCGGCGCAGTCAGCGGTGCTCCAGGCCGCCTTGGAGCGGTTCTGGCATGCCCTGCCCGAGGCGCCGGTCGTGCTGAACCACGGCGATCTGTGTACGGAGAATGCGCTCTGGCATCAGGGACACGTCTCGGCGTTGCTGGACTTTGAGTTCGCCGTGGCCGCGCCAGTGGAACTGGACGCCAATGAACTGCTTGGTCAGGCTTATGCCCCCCGTGAGACGGAGGATCCTCTGCCGGACCCCACTGGCGCCGGCATCCTCTGTCTTCGGGAGGCGGCGACCAGGGCCGTCCTCCCGCTGCTCCAGCGGTCAGGCGCGAAGGACCGGCTACTTGGCTACGCCGTCCTCCTCCAGCTCTGGGCGATGCACAAATGGCTCGTCGATTGGGATGGGCGGGCAGACGTTACCGCCTGGCAACCACACCGGGCGTTGGCCGGGCTGGCGGCAGGCGATGGCGGCTACCTGGCGCCGGTGCTGCAGCTGCTCGCCTGACCGCGGACTGGTCAGATGACAACACCTCGTCCCTACCCGCGCCGATGGCATCGCCGCTATTTCGGCGGGTAGATCGTCTTCCCTTCGCTCAGCATCGCTACGTACGTCGCAATGCGCCGGGCCCGGGTCTCGGGCTTCTTCGCATCAGCAATCCGGTAGAGGATCGCATACCGGTTGAGCCGGTCGAGCGTGGCGAAGAGCGCCTGGGCCGTGTCGTTCTTCGCCAGCTCCTGCTGCAGGTCGTCCGGTACCGTGACGCGGCTTTGCGCTTCGTACGCGGCGTCCCAGCGTCCATCCTCCCTGGCGCGCTGGACTTGCCGTAAGCCGGCGGGTTGCATCTCTCCCCGCTCGATCAACTCCGTCGCTTTGTCGCGGTTCACTTGCGACCACTTACTCCTGGGCCTGCGCGGCGTGAATCGCTGCAGCCAGTGGGTCTCGTCATAGGCGCCTTTCCGGCCATCGATCCAGCCGTAACAAAGGGCAACCTCCAGCGCTTCCGCGTAGGAAACCGAATTGATGCCGGAGCCCTTCTTGGCGATCTTCAGCCACAGACCGCGCGAAGCTGCGTCCTGCCCGGCGAGCCACTGTTCCCAGGCAAGCCGAGAAATGAATGACAGGATCGGCAGGTCCTGTTTGCTATCCACGAACATCTCCCCATCGATAGGTTCTATGCTACAGCGTTCCTTCACGACATGCATGGCATCCCGCAGGAGCGTTCGAGTTGCTTGGCGATCACCGGTCGGCAGGCCACCTACGCCGACGCTCTCCTCCTGCATCAAGTGCAGTACACGGTCCATCCGTCGACAACAGCTGGACGCTGCCTGCGTCGGCAGCGTCCAGCCGGTAGACTGTCGGTAGCTGGAGGAAGGCGGGGCTGCCATGGCAACAGTTATCGGGAGTCGGATCACCTATGCCGAGTTCCGCGACCTTCCCGACGACGGGGTGCTCTACGAGCTCCTGGACGGGGCGGTCGTGACTCGCGCTTCGCCCACCGGGCGCCACCAGGACCTCATTGGTGACCTGTACGCTCGGCTACGCGCGGCAGCGCAGGCAGCGAACCTCGGTCTCGTCCGCTTAGGACCATTTGATGTCGTCCTCGATGAGTACAATGTCACCCTGCCTGACCTCATCTTCGTTCGCACCGAGCGTGCTGCCATTATCACGAATGTCGGCTGTTTCGGTGCGCCGGACCTGATCGTTGAAGCGCTCTCTCCGACGTCTATCGAACGCGACCTCCGGGATAAGCTCGGCAGTTACGAGCGAGCGGGAGTAGCCCTTCACTGGGTGCTCGACCCAGTGAAGGAGCAGGTTCGCCGCTTTGCGTTGGCGAGCGGCCACTATGCCGAGCAGCCGCTGCTCAGTCGGGAAGACATCCTCACCACTCCACTGTTCCCCAGCCTGCAGCTTGCTCTCCACGACCTCTTCGCCTCGGCAAATCTGGTCCAGGCGCTAGCGCGCGAACCGCAGGCGCCGGATGTCGATCCCGAGCGCGTTCGCTTCCTGGAACAATGGCACCTGCGCCGCAACCAACGGCAAGGTCGACCACGCCAGCGACCACCCTCCTCATAACAAGTGCAAACGATGCAACCCCACCAGGAAGCGGACGCCGACGGCTCTGGCTCGCTACCGTTCGGTAGCCGCTGGAATACCCGCCGAATCGACCTACCGCCCCACCGGTACCGGCTCCTGACGCGGCACGAGCGAACGCAACCGGCGGCAGGCAGCGGTGTCACCGGCGACGGGGAGGGGTGACGGCGCCGGCAGTTGGCGGGAATGATCCGGCACGACCGTAAAGCCCGCGCCACGGTCAACCGGGGGGCAGTCGGCCCTGGCGGCGCCTGCTTGGGGCACTACCCCGAACATCGCCTCATACTGCCCCGCATTGATGGCGTACGTGGCGATCACGAAAGACACCGCCAGCACCCCAACCAGCACGCTGCGCCGCGCCCGCCCCAACCGTCGGTGCAGGATGAACCAGAGCGTCGGACCGTCAACCATCGGCGCTCCGTCTGAGGCGGCACCACCGCCGCGCGCCACCGCCGGACTGCACGAACTACAGCGCACACGCCGGCGCAGCGCACCCACGCCGAATCCTACACGCTGGTGCAACCCGGCGCAAGCGCGCTGACCAGTGGGGTGGGTCGACGCCACAGCAAGACGTACCGTTCGGCCCCCGACAAAGATTTGTGTCCCCTGCGGCCCTGCCCTGAGCACTGCTACTTCGCAATGGTAATTGCCGGATCGCATCTCACCGCTGCCCATTGGCAATGCCTATGCTCCTATTCGCAATGTCCATTGACAATGGGCAATGTTTTCGGTATGCTGTACGTGGGGTATTGCGAAAGGGCAGCAGACATGACGGCGTTTCCCCAACTCTTACGCCAGGTACGGGAGGCGGCGGGGTTGTCGCAGAATGCGCTCGGCCGGCGCATCGACATCAACCCCGGCACGATCAACCGCCTGGAAACGGGCGAACGGGAGCCCACCGGCCGGGAGCAGGTGCTACAACTGGCCGGCGGCATCGGTCTGGCGAGCGAGCAAACGAACGCCCTGGTGGCGTCCGCCGGCTTTGCGCCCCAGGCCTACGACGCTCTCGGTCTGGATAATCCGACGCTGTTGCAGATCGCCGCGTACCTCGGCGCCGCCGAGCGGAGCGCTTCGGAACGCGCCACCTTTCTCCAATTAGTAGCCCTGGCGATGACCGGTCCGCTCGACCCGACGCTCAGCGCTGCGCTGGACATCCTCAGCGACGAGCGCATTCCGGACGCCGAGCGGCGCGACTTCCGCCGGCAAATCGCCCTGGCCGCCCGGCGCTGGCGCGCGGTCCCCTTACCATGAGCAGCACGCCGGCGACACCCCGCTCCCCCACAGCCCCGCCGTTTGCCGCCGCCGTCGGGGAAGATCGAACCGAGAACGCCGGCGATCCCGAGGCCTTCTTCTTCGAGGGGGTGGAGAGCCCGAACGGCACCATCTTCCCCGACGTGCTGATCGACCGCGTCATGCCGCACCTCAGCGGCGCCGAGTTCAAAGTGCTCGCCTACGTGGTCCGCCGCACCTTCGGTTTCAAGAAGGAGAGTGACGCCATCAGTCTGGATCAGATCTGCAACGGCATCACCCGGCGCGACGGCAGCGTCCTGGACGAAGGCACCGGTCTGGCCCGGAAGACGGCGGTTGCCTCCATTCAGGGCCTGGAGAGCAAGGGCGTCATCCTCTGCCAGCGCCGTAGCAGTCCAGAAAAGGGGAATCTGCCCACTACCTTCGCCTTGCGCTTCCGTGGGCAGGCGTCCCACCCCCCGGAAACAAATCTGCCCCAGGGGAGTAGCGAAATGTACCCCCAGGGAGGGGAAAAGCCGCACCAGGCTGGTCACCTTCCGTCAACAGCCCCAGGTACCGCACTACACTCACAATCAACAGTCGTACAACCAACAGTTAAACAAGAGAGTGGAGCCACGACCAGGAAGGTGAAACTGACCGGACAGGTCGCCACAGCGGTAACGGAGCGCACCGAAAAAGCGGCCGCTGCGGAGCGAACGGTAGAAGCGATCTGGCAGGAGGTGCTGGTAGGTTTGGCTGGCACCATCGGCGCCGTGAGTCACCGCACCTGGCTGGCGCCGACCCGCTTGGTGGCGATCAACGACGATACCGCCACGATTTCCGTGCCGCACGCACTGGCGCAACGTTGGATTGAGCGCCACCTATGTGCCGCGATCGGCACGCAGTTGCATGCGGTCACCGGGCGGTCGCTGGCCGTGCAGCTCGTCACCGCCGGCATCAGCGCCGGCTGCGAGCCCCTCGCCGTCTCAAGGGAGGCGGTGGCTGGTATTCCCGGCAGTGGCGAAGCAGCACCGGCGCCGCCCGCCAGGACGGATGCCCGGGTATTGCCGGCGACGCCGGCCTTCAGCCGGCGCGGCGGTGTGATCCGCCGCGTCCGGGGCATGGCAGGCTGACCGGAGCGGGCGGGTGCTACGATAGGTCGCCACCCGTTGGGCGTACGGAGAGGAGTGACCACCTTGGCCGGGGCCGCTTTCCCAATCTTGCTCACCTTCGACCTGGATGCGGAGTCGGCGATCCTGGCGCGTAACCCGGAGGATGCCGGGCGCCCGGTGACGCTCTCGCGCGGCCAGTACGGGCCGAAGCGCGGCCTGCCCCGCCTGTTGGCATTGCTACGGCGAGAGCAAATCCCAGCCACCTTCTTCGTCCCGGGCTGGGTGGTGGAGCACTATCCGGCGGCGATCGAGACTATCCTGCAAGATGGCCACGAGCTCGCGCACCACGGCTACCAGCACATCCCGCCGGCCAATCAGATCGCCGCCGAAGAGGAAGCAGCGCTGGTTGCCGGGAACGAGGCGATCCAGCGGGCCAGCGGGCAGCTTCCCGTGGGCTACCGCTCGCCCTCCTGGGAGTTCAGCGCCGTCACCCTCCAACTGCTGGAGCGCTACGGTTTCCGCTATTCCAGCAACTGCATGGATGACGACCGGCCGTACATCCATCAACGTGAGGGCACGGCGACGGGCCTGGTGGAGTTGCCGGTGCAATGGCTGCTTGATGACTTCCCATTCTTCGGCGTCAACCCTCAGCGCGGGATGCTGGGGCAGACTCCCCCCGACGTGGCCTATGCCGCCTGGAGCACGGAACTGGCCGGGCTGGCGCAGGAGGAGGAGGCCTGCTTCGTCCTCACCATGCATCCGCAACTGATCGGCCGGGCGTCACGGGTGCTGCTCCTGGAGCGCCTCATCACCTTCGCCCGCTCCCTCGGCCCAGTGGAGTTTCTCCGCTGCCGGGAGCTGGCGGAACGGGTTGTGCAGAGCCAGGCCGCCGGCGGCGTCAGATAAGGAGTATCCCGCATGGCAGCGGTGGTGGCGACGCTCTTCGGGCCGCGGTAACAGCTGCCGGGTGCCGTACGAACACAAAACGCCGAGCAAGCCGGCATGATCCGGCGCAGCATGCTAGGCGAACACAGCCCGGTGTTCGTGCGTCCAGGCGGCGAAGTCCCGCGCCTTGCGGCCGATCAGTTGCTCGACTGCGGGACTCACGGCCTCCAATGCACCCGCCTTGACCATCCGGTAGTATTTCAGGTAGGCCTCCTGCGCCGCGGCGGGCATGCCCATCTGCCCCAACTGCTCGCTCAGCGCGGCTTCGGGCACGTCGATGAACCGTAGCGGCGTGCCGAGCACGGTGCTGATGGTCGCTACCATTTCGGCGCGGCTGATGGCCGCCGGGCCGGTGAGCTCGTACGTGCGGCCCTCGTGTCCGCTCGTGGTCAGGACGTTCGCCGCGACCGCGGCGATATCGACGGGATCAATCAAGGGCGCCTTGCCGTCGCCGACCGGTTCGAACACGGCGCCCTGGGACCGGATCGTGCTTGCCCAGCGCAGCGCATTGCTCATGAACTCAGAGGGACGGAGGATCACCCATGGGATTTCACTCGCCATGAGCAAGCGCTCTCCCACCTCATGCATCGGCCCCCCGCCAACGCCGAACGGGACGCCTCCTGATGACAGCATCACGATCTGCTGGACACCGGCCCGCTGGGCTGCTGCGATGAATTCGGCCTCCTGGCGCGGCATCATCGCCAACATGAAAGCCCGGTCCACGCCGTGGAAGGCCGGCTCCATGCTGTCCGGGTGATCGAGGTCACCCTGGACGATCTCGATCTTGTTGCCGAGCGCTGCGGCCCTGGCGGGGTCACGCACGAGGACCCGCACCAGCTCGCCGCCGGCTACGAGCTCGGGGACTAACGCCTGGCCAATGTTGCCGGTGGCTCCGGTGACGAGCAGCATGGCTATCCCTTTCACTCCTTCTTGCGGCGCCGCATGGAGGGCGCGTCGCTGTTGCGCCTAACGAACGACTTTGATGTTGAAGGGTATGTTGCCCACCGCCATCCAGACGCGCAACCACAGCGGCATGAGCATCTCCGTGCCGCGGGCGGTGGTAATGTCGCCCAGGTCGAGGATGTCTTTCCAGCCGATGCTGCGGAGCAGGGTTGCCACGTCTTCCTTCGCGCCGCCGTCATTACCGCTCAGGAAGACGGTACTGTCTCCGCCCCCGACCAACTCCGGCTTCACCATCACAAAGGCGCTCATGGTGTTAAGCGTCTTAACGACCTTCGTCTGTGGGAAGGTGCGCTGGATCTTCTCCGCGAGGGAGTCGCCGTCCACCGCGAGCGATCGGGGGGGCATGCCGTGCGAGCCGTCGAGTTCATTGGCGATGTCGATGAGCACTTTGCCGTCGAGGTTGGCCGCGCCGGCCTGGTGCAGGGCGTCGAGCGAGGCCTGCCCACTCGTCGCGTTGATCACCAGTTCGCCAAACGCGGCCGCATCCGCGAACGTGCCGATCCGTCCCGTGTCGGAGACGCTCGCCAGCCAGGCGCGCAACGAGCCGGCGAACCCTTTGGCCTCGTCGAGTTGTTGGGGGTCGCGTGTGCCGATCATGACGACGTGCCCGAGATCCACAAGCTTCTTGCCGACGGTTTGGCC
>JBPCLN010000273.1:0-10092 GCA_051003235.1 Chloroflexota bacterium
TCCTCGTTCTCACTTGCGCGGCTGGCCCGACCTTTGTCGGTGCCTTGATCTTCACCGGCCATCGTGCCGTCCTCCGGGGAGCGGGCGTAACGAAGCGCCCAATCCACAATCCGAGACGTTTGATCCGATGAGTCTTTCTCGCTCTTGTCATAGGAAGCAGTTACGATGCCATGTTCAGTGTGCGTATGCTAGTTTACTGGAGGAACGGTGAGTTCTGTCCCAGCGACGGCCATTGCAGTGATGCACCGCTTCGGAGAGCGAAGGCAGGACGAGTTGGTAACGACGTTGGCGGAGGAAGAAATGCAGCGCGACGTACATATTGTATACGATGGCCTGGACAGCGCGCTGCGTCTGTGCGTCGTGGCGCACAGCGGCATGAAGGACAAAGGCGGTGCGCCTTACGCCTTTCACCCCATTCGCGTTGCCGAGCGCTTGCCGAATGCCAGCGTTGAGGAGAAGGTGACGGCACTGCTTCACGATGTGGTGGAGGATACAGCGATTACCCTGTCCCAACTGCGGGAACTCGGCTACCCGCAGGTCGTGCTGGATGCCTTGGACTGCTTGACGCACCGCCACAGCGAGGAGTATGACCACTACCTGGATCGCGTGGCGACAAACCCGAGCGCCATCAAAGTCAAGCTGGGGGACTTGGTGGACAACTTGCGCATGTCGCGCATCCCGAATCCCGCGCCCCGTGATGAGCAGCGGTGGGCGAAGTATCGGCGTGCCTTCAAGAAGCTCAGTGGTCAAGATTACACAGAAGCGGCAGCGTCTGACCGGTAGGCTGCGCGGGCTACCGCTTCTGATCGTTAGTTGCTGGTTCAGCGCCAGGCGATGGGGTCCGTTCGAGCGAGTTTCCCTGGTACGCTCCTGTACAGGGATATAGCGAGGGTATCGATGCGCAATCGGGAATCGCTCACGACACCCTGGGCGGTCAGGGCATGGCCGGCGCTTGGTTTGACGGAGCGAGAGAGGAGGGACAATGCTCCTCACGGAGCGGCGCTACACGGCGTCGGGAATGGCCTCAGACCCTGGGCACGGATTCCGGCAGTTCGTCGCGCGATTCGCTCGGGGGACTACTCGCCCAGGTGGTTTCCACCGCCGGCGGCTGGCGCAGCGTTTGCATGACGACGCAGTACTGCTCGGTCTTGGCGTGCAGGGCCGCCGGTTGGTCCGCCGTGGCCTGCGGGGCCTCAATGGTGAAACGCAGGCGCAGGTGCTCGAAGCCAACCGGCGCCTCTCGATCAATCCCAAGCGTTCCCCGCAGGTCGAGGTCCCCTTCGACGTCTACGGCGATGCGGTCGGTCGGGATGCCCATCGCGGCGGCCACCATCTGACAAGTCACCTGGGCGCAGGCGGCGAGGGCGCCCAGTAAGAGGTCGCCGGAGCAGGCGGCAGCGCCGGGACCGCCGACGCCTGGATGCGCCTCCGCCTGGTAGAGGACCCGGCCGAGGTCCACCGAGCAGGCGACGGGCGCGTTCGTCTGCTCGCCTCGCGCCCGCAAGGTGATGCGCGCCGCATCGGCATCGGCGCGATAGCGTTCCTTCAACGGACGCTGGATTGAGCGCAGATCCATCGGTTCGCCCTTCCTTAGTCTCTTTGCCACCCATGCTTGATGATGGCATAGTCAACCATGGGTGACAAGACCGGCTGGCCCGCCGGCCAATGGAACTACCTACCGGAGCGCCTCCACCGGGTTCAGGCGCGCCGCGCGGTGGGCCGGTAGCAGGCCGGAGATCGGGCCAATCAGCAGGGCAGCTGCCAGCACGGCGATGATGGGAAGGGGCGATGGCGTGACGTGTAGGCGGGCGAAAGGCGTCAGCAGGCGGGGCAGGCTGAGCTCCAGCGCCACGCCGAGGATGGCGCCGATGCAGCCGCCGCTGATGGCGAGCGTGGCGGCCTCAATCAGGAACTGCAGTTGCACGTCCTGCGCCGCCCGGGAAGGGGGCCCGGTCAAGCGGATCGCCACAGCCTGCGCGCCGGCTGGTGGGGCGCTGTTCGCGGGGATCACGAAGCCCTGCACCGTGATCTGGTTGGCTCCGAGCGTTGCTAGCCGCGGCGCCGTCGCCGTGTTGGTAAGCTGGGCGATCGTCAGGACTACCAGCAGGGTCACCACGCCGACGACCAGCGCCAGCAGGGCAAGCGCCGAACGCAGTGTGAGGTGTTGGTCGTCAAGAAGCAATGAAGATCGGATGAGCTTCATCCAGCATCGTGCAACGATCCCTCAGGCGACTTCTGAACGAACTCGGACGTCAGCCTCGGCGCCGGCAAGCGGCAGCGTGAAGGTGAAGGTACTGCCTTTGCCCACGACACTCTGAACGCCGACCGAACCGCCCTGCTTGTGGATCAGTTCTCGGACGATCGCCAGGCCTAGCCCGGAGCCGCCGGTGGCCCGGCTGCGCGACGGATCGACCCGGTAGAAGCGCTCAAAGATATAGGGGACGCGTTCGGGAGGAATCCCTTCGCCACTGTCGCACACCCGGACGGCCACCGAATTGCCGCCGTTTGCCTCGACTGCCGCTTCCAGGCGAATCGTGCCGCCGGCCGGCGTATGGGTGATGGCATTGTTGAGCAGATTGCGCAGCACCTGCGCTACTCGTTCCGTGTCGGCCTGCACCGGTGGCAAGCTGCCGGTGACGTGCGTCGTAAGGGTCACCTGATGGCGGGCGACTTGCGGCGCCACGACGGCGGCCGCCTGCTCTAGAATCTGCGCCAGGTTAACCGGCCGGCAGATCAGGCGCAATTGACCGGGCACGGCCAGCGCCAGCTCTTGCAGATCGTCGATCAGCCGGTTGAGCAGCAGCACTTCTTCCTTCAGGGAGAGCATCACGCGTGGCGTGGCCTGCACCACACCATCCTCAAGCGCCTCCAGATAGCCGCGAATGTTGGTCAGTGGCGTGCGCAGGTCGTGGGCGACGTCACCGACCAGATTGCGGCGGAGTTGCTCCGAGTGGACCAGGCTTTCCGCCATTGCGTAGAAGGCGCGGGCGAGATCACCGAATTCATCCTTGCCCTTGACATACACACGCTGGGTAAGGTCCCCCTGCTGCATCTGCCGCGCGGCATTGGTCAGCGCTCGCACCGGCCGGAGGATGCGCGCCGAGAGCACATTGGTCAGTACAACGCCGAGCGTGCCGGCGAGGCATGTCGCCACCAGGAGGGAGTCGTTGACGCCTTGAATGAAGCGATCCTCGGCCGGAGCGGTGGCGTTATTGGCGAGGTTATAGCCAATTCGAACGGCGTTCTTGGGGGCTTCTTGCAAATACACGGCTCCCGGCGCGTTGCCGGTGGCGTCGAGGCCCGGCATCACCACTAGCGTGCCGGGCGTCGTACCGGGCGGTAGCTTGGCGAAGGCAAGGGAGGAGATGGGGAATGGGCCGGCGCGCGCATCAGTACGCTGAGTAGCTTGAACTCTTTGGGCGTCAGGTGGATTTGCTGCTCGCAGCGCCACACTTCGTAGGTGGCGAGATCGATCGTCAATTCACCGGCCTGCAGGCGGGGCGCGGGCCCGTCGTCCGGGGCCAGCCGTCGCAGGAGCACGCGGACCCGCGCCACTACCTCGCGCGGACTGAAGGGCTTGACGATGTTGTCATCCGCTCCGAGGTCCAGGCCCAGCAGCTTGTCCTCTTCCGTCGTCTTCGCCGTCAGCATGATAATCGGCACCGCGGACTCGGCCCGCAAAATGCGGCAGACATCCAGCCCGTCCACCTGGGGCAACATGAGGTCCAGCAGGATCAAATCGGGAAGGCGGCTGCGCGCCACCTCCAGCGCCTCGCGACCATTGGTGGCGACAAGGACATGATAGCGCTCGCGCTGGAGGTAAAGGCGGAGCAGGTCGACCGTCTTGCGGTCGTCCTCGACCACCAGGATTTTGCGCGACATGTCGGCCCATTCATTTCGCGCGCCGCGGCCCAGCCGGGCGTCGAGCGGCGCCGGCGCGTCACGATTATCACTACTATAGGCGACGGGGTGTACAGATCATGTGAAGATCGGTACGGGATGGCCCGGTTAATGGCACGAACAGTGACGGGGAGGGTATGGACACAATCAAAGAACGGTTGACCCAGGTCAGTGCGGAGCGGCTGCGGGAGAACCTCTTTTACCTGGCCGAGGAGCCGCTACCGTTCCGGAAGGCCAATTATTCAGTACCGGGCCACGCGCAGAGCACACTCGAGGAGGCCGATGCCTGGATTGCAGGGCAGTTGCGCGCTTCCGGTTATGTGGTCGAGCGGCACGGAGTGCCGGTCCAGGCCTTCGGCTTCGACGCCACGAAACCGAAGCAGCGCGCCTACGCCCGGCCGGTACCCGACGCGCCCTGGTATACCGCCTACAACCTGTACGCCAAGAAAGCCGGGAGCAAGTACCCGGAGGAGATCATCCTGTTCCTGGCCCATAAGGACTCGCAGAGTTGGGTGGATTCGCCGGGGGCGTACGACAACGCCGTGGGCACCGTAGCCGTGTTGGAACTGGCGCGGGTGCTGGCGGAGTACCCGAGCGCCCGTTCGCTCTGGTTCCTATTCTGCAACGAAGAGCACGTGCCCTGGACCAGCATCGCCGCGGCGGAGCAGGCCCGACAGCGGGGCGACAATCTGATCGCGATCTTCAACCTGGACGGCCTGGGCGCGAAAGCGAATGACGCCATTGCCGCCGGGCACAAGACCAATGTTACGGCGTATACGACGCCGGAAGGGCGGCAACTGGCCGACCTGATGGCGGCGGTCAACGAGGAGTACGCCATCGGGCTGCTGCAAGAGGCCAAGCAGCGCCCCCACCCCGGCGACGACGATGGCTCCTTCATCAAGGCGGGCTATCTGGCGGCCGTCGCCAACATCGGCTCCTTCCCCTACGCCGACGCCGAATATCATCTGGAGAGCGATGTGCCGGAGCGGGTGGACATTGACAATGTTCGGATGGCGGCCCAGACAACACTCGCCGCCGTCCTCAGGCTGGACGGGGGCTACTGGCGGCCCATAACCAATCGGGCGGAGCGTCCGGCGTGACGCCGCTGCTGTTGCTGGCCGTTTTCGTTGGCGGCGGGGCTGGCGCGGTGTGTCGCTACAGCGTCGGACACTTTGTCGGTGAACGCTACAGCGGGAATTTCCCTCTGGGCACCTACGTGATCAATGTCAGCGGGTGCTTTGCGCTCGCGTTGCTGGCGTCGCTGTTGCCAACGACTAACGCGAACGCCACATGGCTCCTGGCACTGCTGGGTACCGGCTTCCTCGGCGGCTTCACGACATTCAGCACGTATGCGCTGGAAGGCGTCCTGCTCTCTTTGGACGGCCACCATCGCCTGGCCGTGGTTAGTCTGTTGGGATCAATAGGCGCCGGCCTGGCGGCGGCGGCGGCGGGGGCGGAAGCCGCTCGACTGGTAACAGGGGCATAAGGGACACGGCATGCTGCGCATCCTGCTGGTTTTTTTGGGTGGCGGCGCCGGCGCCTCGCTCCGCGCCCTGTTGGTGTGGAGACTGTCCGCCTGGGATAGCTTCCTACCCACCAGCGTCTGGCTGGTGAACATCATTGGCGCTTTCGCCCTCGGCATAGTTTTCGTGCTGGCCGACGAAGCGGGCCTCCTCCGCGTTGGCACGCGCCTGTTCCTGGCGGTCGGTGTGCTCGGCGGCTTCACCACTTTCAGCACCTTCGGCTGGGGGGCGGACATGTTGATTGGCCAGGGCCGAGGCCTCGCTGCCTTGATCTACCTGGAAGCCAGCATTGCCGGCGGAGTCCTGGCAGTCGGTGTTGGTATGATCATGGCCCGGAAAGCCGTCGGCCACCTGGAGCGTGGCGCACTGGCGGTGTTGCAACGCCTGAACGCCCAGGGCCAACGTCGCCATGGCAACGTTCGGGTGGATCTGGGCAGCATCGAGGCGGAGAACCGCGAAGGCTCGGTCTAGGGAGGCTGGAGAGCTTCTCGGCGGCTATGCCATTTTGGCCATGACCGGGGCGGATTGGCGACACGACTACGAGGAGAGAGCGAACGAATGGTTTGGAAGCTTGTCGCGCTGATTGTGCCGCTGGGCCTGGATACGTTCGCGGTGGCGGCGGCGCTGGCCATCGCCGGGCTGCCGAAGCAGGAACGCTGGCGCGTCAGCGCCCTCTTCACGGCCTTCGAGGCCGGCATGCCGGTGGTTGGCCTGCTGGTCGGAGCGGCAGTCGGCCAGGCGATCGGCCAGATTGCCGACTACGTCGCGATTGGCGCCCTGATGTTGCTTGGCGTCTATGTGCTCTGGCCTCGGGATGAAGACAAAGAAGAGGAGCGCTTAGCCCTGTTGGCACGGACCCATGGCGTAGCAGTCCTCGGCCTGGGAATCAGCATCAGTCTGGATGAACTCGCCATCGGCTTTACCCTGGGGCTGATGCAGGTTCCCATCGTGCTGGTGCTGGTCTGGATTGCCGTTCAAGCCTTTATCGTCGCCCAGTTAGGGCTACGAGCGGGCGCGCGAGTGGGGGAAGCGGTGCGGGAGGGCGCGGAACGCCTGGCCGGTGCCGTCCTTGCCGCGCTCGGGATCCTCCTTCTCGTTGAGAAAGTCGTTGGCCGCTGAAACTGCGAGCCGGCGCTGCGCCGGTCCATGACAGGCCACCGGTATATAAAACGGGGCAGGTAATGAATTGTTGTGTGTCGCCAGACCCACTGCAGTCGGCACCGGCCGGGGCGGAAAGGGGCAGTGGTGGCGCCCGGACACGACCACGGCCAGGGAATGACCGGGGCGAAGCTGCGCACTGCCTTCCTGCTGACGGTTGTTATTCTGCTGGTGGAGGCGAGCGCAGGGTTTTTCTCGCACTCCCTGGCCCTACTCTCGGATGCCGGGCACGTCCTGACCGATATTTTTGCCCTCGGCCTGGCCTGGTTCGCCACCGCCCAGGCAGAACGGCCGGCGAATTCCCGTAACACCTATGGCTATCATCGCACCGGCATCCTGGCCGCGCTCGTCAATGCCGTGACGCTGATCGTGATCGTTCTGGTGATTGCCTACGAGGCGGTCCGGCGCTCCGGCCGCCGTGATCGTCGCGGCCGTCATGATCTTGCTCACCGGCTGGTATCCGGCCGACCCGCTACTATCACTCGCCCTTGCCGCCTTGATCGCCGTTGGCGCCTGGAGCATCCTGCGCGAGACGGTGGATGTCCTGATGGAGGCGACGCCCCGCGACCTGAATATCGCCCAGCTCGTGCGTGACGTGCTGCGTGTACCGGAAGTCGAAGACGTGCACGATCTGCATGTCTGGTCGATCGCCGGCGGGATGCTGGTACTCTCCGCCCACGTCCAGGTGCAATCAGACTGCCATCTCAGTGCCTGTGATACGCTCCAGGGGCAACTCAACGGCATACTCCGGCGTAACTACCAGATCGGCCATACGACGTTACAGTTCGAGTCCGCCGCCTGCAATCCCAGTCCGCTGTATTGCGCGCTAAACGGCGACGGTGGGCACAGTCACCAGCATCACACCCACGCGATAGGTGACAAGCGCAAGCAGGCCAAAAATGAAGCATTCGCCAGCGTTGAAAGCTATCGCGTCGAGTGACGGCCGACCAGCCCATCCAACTCCGTCAGGAGCGCGTCTATATCGGACTCATCATTGAAGTAATGGGTGGAGATACGTAGAGCATCGTGCTCCGGCACCTGGCGTGTGATAATCCGCGGTCGCCGCGCCTCTAGACCGACTTGTAGCGCGTGCGGCCGGTGGCCTTCGATCCGGAATGACGTAAGGGCCGAGCTTTGGTCCCAGGCGGCTGGGGTGAGCAGCGTCCAGCCTGCACGGGCCTGAACGCCGGCGCGCAGGCGTTCCGCCAGCGCCTGCAGCCGTCCGCCAATCGCGGCCACCCCGCCCAGCGCCGCCAGCCAGTCCAAAGCCGCCGTCATGCCAACCCAACGGGCATAATCGCGCGTGCCATACTCAAAACGCTTGCCGGTTGCATGCAAGGTGAGACCATCCGCCGCAAACGTGCTCGCTGAACCGGCGCCCACCTGGGTAGGCCACACCTGCGTCAGCTGCTCCAAACGCCCCCATAGGAAGCCGGTGCCGGTCGGGCCGCACAGCCACTTGTGTCCGTTGCCGGCATAGAAGTCGCTACCGATCGCACCAACATCCACCGGAATGGCACCAACCGCCTGTGCTCCATCGAAGAGGGTCAGGATGCCGCGTTGCCGCGCCCAGGTGGCGATTTCGTGTGCCGGAAGGCGCGTGCCCGTCTCCGTACTGACGTGGCTGCCGGCGATCAGCCGGGTGCGCGAACCGCAGCGGCTGCTGATCGCCGCCAGGCAGCGGTCAGGATCGGCGTCAATGGGGAAGCGCCGCAGCAGCACGCCCCGGCGTTGCTGGAGATACGTCCAGGGCCAGAGCATGGCCGGGTGTTCCTCCGCCGACAGCAGCACCTCATCGCCCGCCGTCCAATCCAACCCCGCCACCACCCAGTTAATGGCATCGGTGGCGTTTCCGCAAAGGGCGATTTCCACTGGAGGCGCGCTGAGGAACGCCGCCAGCGCAGTCCGGGCGCGGTCCACCTCCGGGACCAACTCCGGATAGGCGTCCCGTCCGCCGCTCTCCAGACGGGCCGTTGCCGCCAGCAGGCGTTCCACCACCGGGCGTGGCCGCAGCCCGACCGTGCCGGTGTTGAGATAGACCGTGGTACCTGCGGTGGGAAAGGCGGCGCGGACATCGCGCCACTGAGTGCTTGGCAAAGAGCCGCCCGAAGGTGGAGAGTCGATGGCCGCTTCCTCACTACCGCGACACTGAAGTACAGGGATAAAGGGAGGCGAGTATAGCAGCACCTCCGTAGGGGCAGGTCCGGGGGTGAGGCTCCACGGCGCTCGCGCTCCGCAACTCCAGCACGCTACCGTCCAACACTGTACAATCGCCGCCAGCATGCATATCCGGGGCAGACCCGCCTGTAGCGCGGACCGCTCGCTAGCCTGCTGCCTCGCCCACCAGGGAGCGAGGCACTGACCCAGTATTGGAGAGGTACAGTGATCGCCACTACCAGAGTATCCCGTCGCACCGCCGTGCGCATGCTGTCCCTCACCGCTGCCGTCTCAGTCCTCGCTGCCTGTTCCCAATCCTCGCCTGCTGCTACCTCGACGGGGAGTGTCGCCAGTACGGCGTCGAGTGCGCCAGCCGCCACCACCAGCAGCGCGGCAGCCGCTCCCGTCACCCAGGCGACGTCCGCCACTTCCACCGCGGCGGCAGCGACGGCCCAGAGCGCATCGGTCGCCAGCTCGACGGCGGCAACGTCCAGTGCGGCGGTCGCCAGCACCGCGGCGGGCTCCAGCACCGCGTCCGGCTCCAGCGCTGCCGCCGGCTCGCTCACCACCGCCCAGGGCCGCGTCTTACCGGCGGATGCCGCCGCGCTGGACAAGCAGGTCTACTATGAGAGCGCCGCCGAGCCGAAGCACCTTGACGCCGTCCGCGACATCTATAGTGCCGGCGTCGTGCTCAACTGGGGCGGCGAGCCGATGCTCCGTTTGGACGAGAACTACCAGATCGTCCCCGCCCTCGCCGACTCCTACACGGTTGGACCGAACGCCGCCTATGTCGACTTTGTCCTGCGCAAAGACGCCAAATGGAGTGACGGCACACCGATCACGCCCGAAGACTGGATTTTTACCTTCCAGCACGCCGCCGATCCCAAGCTCGATAACCCCTGGGCCTTTTTTTACTATCCGATCAAGGGCGTGCAAGCCTACAAGTCGGGCAAAGGCGCCGCCGCCGACATCGGCGTGGAAAAAATCAACGCCAATACCGTCCGCATTCACGGCGAAGGCCCCGTCCCTCAGTTGCCCGCCCTGATGACGTATCAGGCCTCCATCCCAGCCCAGAAGGCCCGCGTGGAAAAGGATCCCTTACACTGGGCGAATACGCCCGAGGGTTACGTCTCCTCCGGCCCTTTCAAGCTCACCAAGTGGGACCATAACCAGCGTCTGGAGTGGGACATTAACCCCTACTACAACGGACCACACAAGGCCGGCGTTCAGAAAGTGGTGCAGTTGATCGGCGCCACCGGCGTCAACCCCTGGCTGAATAAAGAGGTCGATATCTTTAACCAACTGGACCCGGCGTCGCTCACGCAGGTACGCGCTGACGCGAAGCTCAAGCCCT
>JBPCLN010000274.1:0-13660 GCA_051003235.1 Chloroflexota bacterium
GCATCCGATGCGCTGATCTTGAGCGCATAGGCATCAGAAAGGGTTTGCGAATAGGCGCCCGTGACGTCGGTGGACGCCAGCAGATCGGTCGCCGGCAAAGGTACGGTGGCGTCGAGCACCGGGCCGACGTCTTTGCGTCCGGGCGGCGGGCCCGCTTTGGTAGGGTCGGTGTAGTTCGCCTGCGCCGAGGTTTTGTTGGACGGAATTTCACCAAAGAGCGTCGGAATCTGATCCTGGACGGCGCTGGTTTTCAAGTAGGACATCCACGCCCAGGTCTGATCCTTTTTCTTGGAGACCGGATTCATGACGAGGCCGCGCAGATTTGACGTGTTGGCGGTCTTTCCGGTGGTGGGCGAATAGGGGAAGATGCCGGCGTCCCAGTTGGTGAAGCTCTTCACGGCCGCATAGGTGGTGAAATTCCAGTCGCCTTCGAAGTCCATTGAGGTAGCGCCATCGGTGAAAGCCGTCCCTCCGGACGGGACCGCCTTGTTCGCCGCGCCCTTGAAGTCGTTGGTGGCTGCCACCTGATCTTTGAGCATAGTGATGACGAACTCCAGGCCGGCGATGGCCTCCGGCGAGGCGATCGTACATTGATCGAGGGTGGCGTTGAAGAAGCTGGCCCCGTTCGCCACGGCGAAGCTATACCAGCCGTTTTCCGTGCCGCCGTTCAGCCAGATGCCGCTGCGGGTCATGGTGCTGCCTTGCACTTGCCGCAGTTTGGCGGCGTAGTCGTGCAACATATTCCAGTCCCACTTGGTACCGAGCTCATTGATCGGCGTGAGGCCGGCAACCTTGAACTGATCCAGGTTGTACATGACGACGCCGGCGCTGAAATCCCACGGTACACCCAGCAGCTTTCCTTTGTAGTGGTACCAGTCCGTCATCGCCGGCAAGGTGTCCTGAAGGGCCGCCGCCATATTCTTGTCCTGATTGGCATAGGACGTGACGTCGCTCACCGCACCATTGTGGGCCCAGTTCTTGAAGCTGGTGTTGTTGATCAGGAAGGCATCCGGGCCCGTGCCGCCGGCTTGCAAGGTGATGATCTTGTTCCAGTATTCGGGCTGTGAGGCGGGGTGTTCGGAGGTAACCGTGACTGCGCTCTGGGTGCTGTTGAACTTCTGAGCGAGAGTGTTGAAGCCGGGGACGTAGCCGGCGCCCCAGAACCAGTAGAGAATATTGTTCGGTCCTGCGCTCACAACAGGGCTGGACGTGGCGGCCGCTGTCGCCGTACCACTGGCGGCGGACGTGGCCGTGGTGGCGACCGCGACGCTGGTCGCGGTCGCGGCGGTACTGGCGACCGCTGTAGTAGTCGCGGCGCTGGTGACGGATGGTGACGACGCCACCGCTGTAGTGAGCGTGCTGGTCGCCGCGCCACCGCAAGCGGTAAGCAACCCAGCCGCCGCGGCAACCGCGGCCACTCCGAGGGTAGACAACATGCGACGACGGGTCAGAACCGGTGCCAACGTAGCCTCCTGTGCTCAAATGCTATCCAATGGGCTCCGCCTACGCCGTGGATCCCGCGAGGACCTGGAACTACAACGATAGGCCAGACAGCAGCCGTTGTCAACCTTGGCACTTTCCGTGGCGAGTTATGTCGGCATGCCGATCAATAGGTCGAGGCTGCGCGAAATCTGGGCGGCCAGTTCGGCGCCGTGATACTTGAACGTACCGATCTCGGCGGTAAGGTAGCTTTCATAGTCAATCGCGTGCAACTCTCGCATCACGCGGTCCCACGGAACGTCGCCGGCGAGCAAGGGCATGGCCCCGCCGGTCGGTCCGGCTTTGCGATCCTTGACGTGGATGCGCTGGACGCGCGGTCCAAGGATCCGAATCCACTGGTCGGGATAGCCGGTCCCCAATATATTGCCGACATCGAAGTACGCGCCGACGGTAGGATCGCCGATTTCATCAAGGAAGCGGACGACTTCCAATGGCGACAGCAGCATTTTATTGCCGACGTTCTCGATGCCGAGTAGGAGACCACTGCCTTTGGCGCGCTCCCCGAGCTTGCGCAGCGCCTCCTGGGCCCAGGCGTAGGCCTGATCATAGGCGACGTCGTCGTTCACGATCCCCGGCACAATCAGCAGCGAACTCATGCCAAGCAACACCGCCACGTTGACGGAACGGTACATGAGGTCGAGGCCGCGTTGCCGCACCGCCGGGTCGGGTGCCGTGAGCGGCACATTCCAGGCGTCGCCGGCGAACATGCCGTGTGCCGGCACCGTCGCCGCGAAGAGCGGCAGCAAATCACGCACCTGGTCGTCCGTCATCGACGGTGTGACCGTACCCCGGTCGTTGAGGTTTCCGAGTTCGACAGCGTCGAAGCCGGTTGCCCGCGCCAGCTCCAGTTTCTCCCGCAGTGTCGCCCCCGCCAGGCTGCCCAGACAGATACCCTTGAGCAAAGTCACTCACTCCTTTTTGTCAGATCATCAAACATCGTCCGAGGAGGAATGGTAGCACCCAACGGCAGTGAAGGAGGAGCACGGCAACCGCTTTCGGCGCCCTATCGGCGCTAGGCCATGGCGATAATCTGGTCCATTCGCCCCGCCGTGTCGGCCATCGTCTGCCCTTCGCCACGCTCCCCACGGCTCACTTCCGACGTCAAATAGTCGTCGTAGCCGATCGCGCGCAGTTCGTGCATAACGGCCGGATAGTTGCAATCGCCGGTCAGCAACTGACAGAAGCGTCCGCCGCCCCGCTCCCGTTTGAAGTCCTTGACGTGCACCTTGCGGATACGCCGGCCCACAATCGGCACCCACTGCTCCGCGTAGCCGTAGAGCAGCATATTGGCGGTGTCGAGATAGCAGCCGATCAGGGGGTGATTCACTTCATCCAATAACTGGCGCATTTCCGTCGGCGCCAGCAGGAACTTATTCCAGACGTTTTCCAGTCCGAGGCCCACGCCCGTGCGTTCGCAGCCTGGGATCAACTCCTTTAGTGCCTGCACTGTCCAGCGCCAGGCCTCGTCATAGCGCATGTCCGGCTTCAATTGACCGGGGTGGACGAGGACGGTGCCGGCGCCAAGCCAGGCCGCCCGCTCTAACCCGGCCGTCAGATTGCCGACCGCTCGACGGCGTACGTCCGGATCGGCATGCAAAATCGGCGTGTCACGGAGCGTTGCACCGCTCATCAGGCT
Source organism: Chloroflexota bacterium (assembly GCA_051003235.1). GTDB lineage: Bacteria > Chloroflexota > UBA4733 > UBA4733 > UBA4733 > UBA4733. Next base: position 3,137 of record JBPCLN010000274.1, read on the forward strand.
GGGCGCGGCAAGCCCGTGGCGTTCCATCGTGCCGCGGAGGTGCTCGATGGCAGCCCTGTCCATTTCCAGGTGCAGTGGCGCTTCACCGGCGGTGCCGAAGCTGAGCTCGACGCCGTCGTACCCCGCCCGTCGGGACACGGCTAACCGCTCCTCGAAGGTGGCGCCTTCATCAATGCAACCATAGCAGATGCCCTTTTTCACGCTTGCGGCTTCTTTCCTTATGCCAACAACACAGCCGGCCCGCCGGCGGGCGGTGCACGGATACTACCGCGTATCCGCGCCGCTGTCCTGCCGCCATGGATGCAACCGCGCCACTGCTATCAACCAGCTCCGGCCGGTCGGTGCGCCGCTCCGGCATGGACGCCGACAACGGGGTGCGTGCCGTTCGTCTGGCGTCCGTCCGCCAATTCGGCGAGCAGGGCTGTCGCCATCGGCAAGAGGTCGCGCTGCAACTCTGCGGTGGTCGTCGCCGGGCGGCGCAGCGCGAGCGTCGGTATGGCGGCGACTGCCGCCTGCGCCGCGGCCGGAGCCGCCACGGTCGAGGCGGCCTCCTCCATGGGACGGTGACTCCGGCGCAGCGGAATCTCCGGCAGGAAGAAGCAGATCACGGCGGCGACAGCGATGACAACGAAGCCGATCGTGAAGACCTGCTGAATGGCGCTGGACAACGACAGCTTCAACGCGGTGAGGAATTCAGCGAAGAGCTGCGCGCCGCCGGGAATCTTGGCAAAGGACGCCTGCATGGCCTGGGTGGCGGCCGGGCTAATTAGGGCCTGGGCGTTGATCTGGCCGTGGCTCGGCCCCTGGGCCAGCGTTTGGCGCAGTTGGGGCGAGACATTGACGGCGAGCGCACTCGTGAGGTGGGAATTGAGGAAGCTTCCCATAACGGCGGCGCCTACTGTGCCGCCGATACTGCGGAAGAACTGGATGCCGGAAGTGACGACCCCCAACCGGTTGAAGGGGGCCGAGTTCTGCACGGCGATGGTGAAGACCGGCATTGTCACACCGAGACCGAGACCGATCACAATCATATTGCGCACGGCCAGTGCTCCGGTCGTGTGAACGTCCTGGCGGGAGAGTAGGAACATACCAAAGGTCATGACGATCAGGCCGACGATGGCCGGGATACGGTAGCGTCCGGTGCGCGAAATGATCTGACCGCCGATGACACTGGAGAAGATTAAGCCCACCATCATCGGCGTGAGGATCTGGCCGCTCTGAGTAGCCGTCGTGCCAATAACGCCCTGGATGAAGAGGGGAATAAAGAGGATCGTGCCGAACATGCCGAAGCCGGTAGCGAAGACCACCAGACAGGAGATCGTGAAGATGCGGTTGGTGAAGAGGTCCAGCGGCAGGATTGGCGCCGCGGCCCGCGATTCGATGACGCAGAACAGAATAGCCATAGCCAGCGCTACGCCAAAGGCGGTAATCACCTGCGGGCTAGACCAGGCGTACTGCTGGCCGGCCCAGGTGAACGCCAGTAACAAGGGGACCAGGCAGGCGGTCAACGCCGCCGCGCCCAGGTAGTCGATCTTCTGGGCGATTGAGCTGGCTCGAATCAGCGGCATGGTACTGATTAAGACGGCCAGGGCGACTGCCCCGACAGGAATATTAATGTAAAACACCCAGCGCCAGTCCAGGTTGTCGGTGATATAGCCGCCGACGGTCGGCCCGATTACGCTCGAGATGCCGAACACAGCGCCGAACAGACCTTGTACTTTGCCGCGCTGGGCCGGTGGGAAGATATCGCCGATGATCGCGAAGGAGTTGGCCTGCATAATGCCGGCGCCCAGGCCCTGAAGGCCGCGGAAAAGGATGAGCTGGTTCATGCCGCCGCCGATGACAGGGAGGTTGCCCCACTCGCCGGAAGCGCCGGCTAGGACTGAGCCGAGCAAGAAGACAACAATGCCGATGACGTAAAACCATTTGCGCCCGAACTGGTCGCCCAGATTGCCGACGATTGGCACGCTGATCGTACTGGTGACCAGGTAGGCGGTAATGACCCAGGCGTAGCGATCGAGGCCACCGAGGGTGGCGATAATGCGCGGCATCGCCGTTCCGACGATGGTTTGGTCCAGGGCGCCGAGGAGCAAACCCAGCATGACCCCCGCTACGACAAAGTTGCGCACACGCTTCGGAAGCTCGCTAAAGGATTGCGCCCGAGGCACCGCTGTTGCTGCCATGTGTTTCCTCTCCTGCCGACCAGGGCTGATCGGCTCCAGCTGCCTCAACCGGACTCCGACGACCGCCAGCGGCCGCCGGCCACCATGTTCGATTTGGTCGGAACGTGTTCGTCGACGGGCGCCGTCCGCCCGCCGGATCCTTCACACTCCGACGATAGTGCCAAGGCGCGCTCGAGATCACCCAGCGCCAACGTCAATCGCTCTCGTTCGCCCACGGTAAGGGGCGTGAGGAAGTGACGCGTCGTCTCCAGCACTGCCGCCTGCGCCTCGCCCCAGAGGGCTCGGCCATCGGCAGTGATCACCAGTTGCACCGCGCGCCGGTCATGGGGATCCTGCCCCCGCTCCACCAGACCACGCGCGACGAGTCCATCGACTAGGCCGGTCATTGCCGACATGCCGACGTGATGGTCCCGCGCCAGCGTACTCGGCTGGGACGGCTCATGGCAGAGTTGCGCCAACACGAACAACTGTTGGGGCGTGAGGCGGCCAGGCACCGTGCGCCGCAACGCCGAGGAAAACACCGCCGACCAGCAGCGCTTCGTCACCCGCAATAAAAGAGACTCCAGGGACGCATTCGGCAGTCCCATTGCTACATCTTGCACGTACTCCACCCTCCAAAACATACGCTGAGGGCAATATACGGTACTCGAATTATATTGGCAAGAAGCGGACGGTGAAATCGGCAATTGACAGCCAACCGGCAGGCTGGTACGTTGCCATGACAAGCGAATAAGCATGCCGAATCCGCCGCCATCGACGGAACGGGGGAACCAACTTTTGGGGTGTATCCGGCTCCGGCCGGTAGGGCAGCTCTTTCCGCCCGAACCCGTCAGCTCACCTCGTAGGCAGTGGAGAGAGGCAAACGCCAGGCCCAGGCCCGAGGCGGACCGCCTCGGGGATCGATATTCCCATCGCCCCCCATCTGCTGCCTCCTTGGCCTTCACGCGCACAGCACCCAGGGAGTAAACAATGGCCGACATTGCCGCCACCCACCTCCAACCCCTCGTCAGCCATCCTGGCGTCGGACCTGCCAAAGGCGCGTGGGTCGAAGTTGCCAGCGGCCCCGCCCAAGGGACCCGTGGACGCGTCGTGGAGCAGGCCGGCGACAATGTCACCATCGTTGCGCTGCTGATCGGCCAGCGTCCACTCATGCTCACGGTGGCTTCCGCCGCCTGCGTCCCGCTGGAGGCGCCGCCCGAGCACTGGTAGTGACATCGCGCTCTGCTATGATCAACGCCGCTCAAACCCGTGCAGCAGAGAGTGACGTAATGACCGGCAGCGAAAGCATTCCCCGTGCGGAGCATCCTAACCCCATCTTCACACGCGACGCCTGGCAGACGCTCAATGGCTCCTGGGAGTTTTGCTTCGACCCCCAGAACCAGGGCGAGCAGCGCCGCTGGTGGGCCGGTGACAGGCAAGCACGGAGTGGCGGCCCGGGCAAAGCCCCCTTCGATCGGCAGATCATTGTGCCCTTCCCCTGGGAAAGCCCCGCCTCCGGCATCGCTGAACCGGCATACCAGGGCGTCGCCTGGTATCGCCGTTCCGTACCCGTCCCACCCGACTGGTTGGCGCGCGGTCTGCAGCCGGTACTGCACTTCGGCGCAGTGGATTGGGAAGCGCGCGTCTGGGTCAACGGCCGGATTGCCGGCGAGCATCGGGGCGGCTATACGCCTTTCTCCGTTGACCTGGCGCCCTTCCTGACCGATGATATGCCCCTTACCGTCACCGTGCGCGTACGCGACGACTGTGATGGCGCAACGCTGCTGGGCAAGCAGGTGGTCCAGTGGTACACCCACAGCAGCGGCATCTGGCAGCCGGTCTGGCTGGAGGGCCGCCCGGCCGACCACATTGTGAGTGTGGCGCTGCAGCCGCACCTGGCCGACGGGCGCATCGACGCCTCCGTGACCATACTGTGCCGCAATGCCGGCGACTATCTCTTCCACGTCTCCTCACCCGATGGCCAGTTTGAGCGGCAGGAGCAGACCCTGACGCTGACCGCCGGGCAGCAGCAGGTACCGCTGACCGTCCCGATCAGCCGGCCCTATGCCTGGTCGCCGGAAGACCCACATCTCTATCCGATTGCGGTGACGCTGCGCCGCGCGAATGGCGTCACCGACACGGTACAGACCTACACCGGCCTGCGCGACGTGCGTACGGGAAGCTGGGAAGGGCGACCATACGAGTATGCCCTGCTCAACGGCGAGCCGGTATACTTGCGCCTGGCGCTCGATCAGGCCTTCCATCCAGAAGGCGTCTACAGTTATCCGAGCGACGACGCCATTCGGGCCGATCTGCAGGCGGCGAAGGACGCCGGGCTGAACGGTCTGCGTTGCCACATCAAGATCAACGATCCGCGCTACTACTACTGGGCCGACCGCCTGGGCCTGCTGATCATGCAGGACATCCCCAACCCTGCCATCTCTACGGCCGCCTCGCAGCAGGCATGGCAGGAGTGCCTGCGCGACACGCTGGCCCGCGACGGCAATCACCCCTCGATCTTCTGCTGGGTGCTGTTCAACGAAACCTGGGGCCTGACCGATCACCGCAGCCCGATCAGTTGGAAATGGCTCGCGGAGCAGGTGGCGCAGACGAAGGCGCTCGATCCCTCGCGCCTGGTGGAAGACAACTCTCCTTGTAATTACGACCACGTGGTGACCGATCTCAATTCCTGGCACTTCTATATCGCCGATTGGTCGTCGGCTCGCCGCCACGTACAGGCAGTGGTGGACCAGACCCAGCCGGGTTCGACCTTCAATTACGTCGCCGGCCTCTCCGCGCGTCCAGAGGCACGCCGTTATGTCCAGGCGAGTGCGCCTCTGCTGAACAGCGAATACGCCGGGCTTGGCGCCGGCGGCGGTGACCGCGACATTAGCCAATCGTTGAAGTTCCTCACCACCGACCTGCGCCGGCACGACCAGATTTGCGGCTACGTCTACACCGAACTCACCGACGTGGAATGGGAGCACAACGGCCTGGTGGAGTACGACCGCGGTGCCAAGGAGTACGGCTACGATGCCTTCGTGCCAGGGATGACCACCGCTGACCTGCTGGGCCCCGACGTAATCGGCCTCGACTGCCCGCCCTGCCAAACCCTGACGCCGGAAGCAACCTTCAGGGCCGCCGCTTTCGTGAGCCACTGGTCCAAACGCGACCTCGCCGGCAGCAGCTTGCGCTGGCGCATGCTGGTCGTCGACCGCCTTGGCGAGCGATTCGTCTTTCGAGATGGCGCCATTCCCGTCCAGCCGCGCCGCTACGGTGTGACGGACGCCGGCGAGATCACGGCGCCCTTGCCCAGTGAACCGGGCCTGGTCACGGTAGCGCTGCAACTGATTGCCGCCGACGGCACCGTGGTCACTCGCAATTACGTCAATATAGAAGTCTGGGCGGCACCCGCCGCGCGTCAGGAGCGTCTGCCCAGCGGCTGGGCCCTGCGAGTGACGCCGGGCGACTATCAGGATAGCAGCTGGCCGGTGCTGCGTCCGATCGCCGCCGGCGGGAAAGTAGGAATGGGTGGCAGCGGCAGCATCCGCTATGCTTTCCCCTGGCCGGGCGAGCTTGCCACAACCACCGTGCGCGGCCTGCGCCTGAAGTTGGAACTCGGCACGCGCGCCGCCGCCGGACGCAACACCGTCTGGGGCGGCAAAGCCGCCGGCTACCCGCAGACCGAGCCGGACAAGCGTATGCCAGGCGACATTATCATTCATCTGAACGGCCGGGAGGTGGCACGCCACCGCCTAGCCGATGACGCCAACGACGCCCGGGGCATCCTCAGCTTCCGGCAGGAAACCACCGACGACAGTTCCTATGGCGAACTCGTGGAGATGACGGTGCCTCCCGAAGCGGTGACCGGCATTGTGCAGCAGGCGCAAGAGACCGGCACGATCCAACTGCAGTTAACCGTGCCCGCCAAAGGCGGCCTCGCCCGGGGCCTCTCGATCTATGGCGAGCGTATGGGCGCCTACCCGCTGGACCCGACATTGTTGGTGGACGTGTAGGAGCGGTGAGGCAGGAGCCGCCCGTTCCTCTCAGCCTACCGAACCGCCGCGCGCTCCAGCGCGGCACAGTCCACGCCAATGCCGAGGCCGGGCGTATTGGGCAGCACGAGCTCGCCGTCTTCCAGGCGCATCGGGGCTAAAAATTCATCCTGCCACGGATGGAGACCGGCGTAGCTCTCCACGATCATGCCGTTGTCAACGGCGGCAACAGCGTGGGCGCCGATATAGTGGTTGCCGTGCGGCGCCATGGGCAGATGGTGGGCCGAGGCAAGGGCGGCGATGCGCAGCCACTCCGTGAGGCCGCCGGAAGTCTGGGGATCGGCCTGGATGATATCCGCCGCCTGCCGCTCGATCAGGTCACGGCAACCCCAGCGGGTATATTCGATCTCACCGCTCGCCACCGGGATGTCGAGCGCCCGGCAGACGGCGGCCGCCCCTTCCAGATCGTCCGGCCAGCAGGGCTCTTCGAACCATGTCAGGTCGTAACATTCAACGGCGCGTCCGAAGCGGATGGCTTCGGAGGCGTTCCAGGCGTTATTGGCATCGACCATCAGTTGAATGTCCGGCCCAAGGGCTTCGCGGGCGGCGCGGACGCGCGCCACATCCTCACTGAACGGTGCGCCACCCACTTTCATCTTGACGGCCCGGTAGCCGGCGGCGACGAAACCGGTGAGTTCCGCCGCCAGTTCCGGCAGCCCCTTGCCATCCTCGTAGTAACCACCGGCGGCGTAGGCCGGCACGCGGTTGCGGAAGCCGCCTAACAGCCGATAGACCGGCTGCCCCAGAATTTTGCCGCGCAGATCCCAGAGGGAGTTGTCGACGCAGCCGATGGCGGCGATGGCGTCGCCTTTGGCGACCGGCTTCCGCCATCCCGTGAACATTCGGTGCCAGAGCCGGGCGGCGTCGAGCGGGTCTTCCCCCACCAGCCGCGCTTTGATCTGCCCTTCAATAGTGGCGCGATTGCCGCCGAAGCAGACGCCCGTCACCCCTTCATCCGTCAGCACTTCCACAAAGGTCAGTCCCTTGCTGGTCGTCGTCTAGGATGGAGTTGCGATACGGCCGCTCCAGCTTGCCCAGCGGATAGGAGATGACGCGGACATCGGTGATACGCATTGGTTGCTTGCTTCCTTCTCCATGACCTATGCTACAGCCGTCACTTCGGCAGCCGTCAGCGCCAAAGGAGAGCTATACTTCCCAGAAACCACTCGGTAAAAGGTACCCACGGGAGAGCATCATGGCAACCGAAGTAGCACCCAGGGTTGAGCACTGGCAGTTCACCATTGATGATTACCACAAGATGGCCAAAGCCGGCATCTTCACGGAGGAGGCGCGGGTTGAACTTATTGACGGGGAGATTGTCTGCATGAGCCCGATTGGCGGCGAACACGTGGAAGCGGTCGGCAGGCTCACTCGGCTGCTCGTGCGCGCCGCCGGCGATGCCTGGCAGGTGAATGTCCAATGCCCAATCGCCATTCCCGATAACAGTGAGCCGGAACCGGATTTCTCGGTGGTGCGGTCCCGCCATTACGCTGGAGTACTACCCCAGCCTGCGGATGTGCTGCTCGTGATCGAAGTAGCCGATACATCGCTCGCCCGCGACCGGTTCACCAAGCTCCCGCTCTATGCTCGCACCGGCCTCCAGGAAGCCTGGCTGGTGCAAGTCACGACCGCCCAGATTGAGCGCCATACGGAACCTCACGATGGCATTTACCGCTCGATCCGCATCATCCGCCGCGGGGAGCACCTTGAATCCACGGTGCTTCCTGGCCTGGTCGTGGCGGTGGATGAGGTCTTCGTCGGCGCGAAACGGGAGCCGCCATCCGGCCAGTCGTTCGGCTAGCCAAAGTCCATACCCGGAAGGAGTTAGCGCGTGATAACCGTGGAAGCCGTCGAGGATGGCGGCAATCCGCGTGACCCGGCGGCGATTCAGCGCCTGGGCGATGCCGCCCACTTTCGTATTGTTCCCTTCAGCGAAGACGGGGACGCCAACTACAAATTCGCCTTGCATGTTCTGGCGCGCAACACCGGACCTTCCCCGGCGCCACTGACGCTGGAGATCGATTGGGGCGATCAGGCTTATATGGTCAGCCGCGGCTTCCTCCATGTCCGCCGCGCCGGACGCTGGGAGTTCCTACCGGTGATGGTTGATGGCTCACTCGGCCGCTTGATGATCGTATTGCCGCCGGGGGAGTCCGCCATCGGTCTGAGTCCAGCCTATGGTCTGGCCGACCGTGCCGCCTTTCTGGCCCAACCGGCACTGACCTCTGTTCGCCGCGACGTAATCGGCTACAGCGAGCAAGGGCGACCCATCGAGTCCTTCTCCTTCGGTACGGGGCCGCGCCGCCTACTGGTGACGGCGCGCTTCCACCCGTACGAGACGGCGGCCTCCTGGTGCATTGAGGGGCTGCTGTCCTGGTTGACCGCCAGGAGTGAGGCGCAGGAGCAGTTGCTACGGCAGACGTCGGTTGACGTTGTTCCCATGCCCAACCCGGACGGCGTTGTCCTGGGCCTCTGCAAGCGGACCGGCCTTGGTGGGACCGACCTGAGCCACGAGGCCGGCAAGAGCGACGATGCGACCGCCCGGGTCTTGCTGGATTTGCTCGACACCCTGCGCCCCGCCGCCTTCCTTGATATCCACGGCTGGATGCACTTCGACGAGGATGGTCTGCATCATTACGACGATGGACTGGCCGCTCGGTTCCAGCACGCCGCGGCCGGCGATCAAGCGTTGATCGGTAACCGCTGGAAGGCGTATCTGGAACGCCCCTGCGCCGGCTCGCCGCTTTGGTACAGCACGCAGCGTTATGGCACCCTGGCCCTGGCGGTGAGTTACCGCTGGCCGGGGCGCACGCTCGCTCAGATGCAGGCGATTGGCACAGGAACGCTGCGCGCCTTCACCGCGGCCATCAGTTGAGGACGCCGTTGAGCGTGATCGTCCGACCTTCACTGGCGGAGCGGTAGGCAGCTTCGATCAGGGCCACCGCTGCCCGGCCCTCCTCCGCGCTGACCGCCGGCTGCCCCCGGCCGCGGATCGCGTCGCCGAAGCTGGCCAGCGGCTCCGCAAAGTCCGAGCCATACGCGCTCGGAAACTGCTCGACGTGCCAGTCGCTATCGCCGTAGTGAGCCGGGCTGAGGATATCGGCGCGATTGGCCACGAGTGTCGCCTGCCCACTACCGCCGTAGAGGGTGATGCGATGCTCGTTTGTGCCGGCCTCCTGGGCAAAGGTCGAGGTGAGTTGCCCCAGGGCGCCCGAAGCAAAGCGGAGGAGGAAGGCGGCCGTCACCTGCCCTTCCATCCAGGGGATTCCCTTCCGGCTGGTGAAACAGGACACCTCGGTCACGTCACCGAACAGCCAGCGCAGCATGTAGGCGAAGTGGACGGTCTGGGCCATGCCGACGCCACCCTCGCCGGCCTGACGCAGCCAACCGCGTACCCCGATCGTGTTCGGCCCTTCGATGCCATGCCCGGTGACGGCAATGGGATCACCGAGGTTGCCGCCGTCCAGCAGCTTTTTGATCGCGAGCGCGGCCGGGTTGAAGCGCCGGTTGTGCATCACGGATAGCTGGCGCTGGTTCGCGCGCGCGGCCGCGATGATGCGGTCGCAGTCCGCCACCGTCAGGGCCATCGGCTTCTCCAGGAATACGTGCTTGCCGGCGGTGAGCGCTTCCATCGCCAGCGCCACATGCTGACTATGCGGTAAGCAGAGATCGACCCCATCGATCGCCGGGTCGGCGAGGACCTCCTCCCATCGCGCCGGCACGCGGGCGCGGGGCGCGTGCGCCGCGGCGAAAGCGGTGGCGCGACCGGCCTCAGCGTCAAAGCAGGCCACATAGTCGACGCGATGTTCCAGGCCCTGGACGGCGCGAACGTGGATTCGGCCGATTGATCCGCAGCCGACCAGGCAGAGCCGCCCTGCTCCCTCGCTCATTTTGACTCCATACCAAGTATTCCCCACCAAGTATTCCCCGACTTCAGGCGGACGGCTCATTCCAGGACATCGCCTCGCCACGGACGATTCGGGCGCGCTGCTCGTAGGCGCCGGGCCATTCTACCGGCAGGTCGCCCTGCTCCACCATCAGTTGGAGCGGGTTCAGGCGGGTCTTGAGGGGCAGATCGATGCGCCGGCGTTTACGGGCCGACTCATAGATCGCCATCATGACTTCCTGTGTTGCGTACGCTCGCTCCGCCGAACTCAATGGGTTCGTGAGCCGTCCTTCCACCCAGGCAATGGTCTCTTGCGCCTGATGCACCCAGGCGTCGTGCCATGGCGTGTCCACCTGCTGCCAGCCGGTGCTCGCCGCGTTGAGATAGCGCACCCATCCCCGTTCGTCGTTATATTTGGCGG
>JBPCLN010000275.1:0-2990 GCA_051003235.1 Chloroflexota bacterium
CCGCCGTGGTGGGGCAATGGTCGAGGTTGACAACCAAACGCTCGACCAGGGTTCTATCTCAGCGCCAACCAATCGCTCGATTATGGCTCTCCCCCAGAATTGGGGGAGAGAGGCCGAAGGCAGAGAGAGGGCCCGGCCGTCGCAGCGGACGCCCTCCCGGCGCTACAATGAATCGCAACACGGCACCTGAACAGAGAAAGGACTCCCCAATGGCCGTTGCCACCGCACTAACCTACCGCATGCTGATCGACGGCGCCTGGCGGGATGGTTCAACCGGACGCACCTTTGCCGTGCGTAACCCGGCCACCGGCGAGACGATCGCGGAAGTGCCGGATGGCGGGCTGGACGACGTCCGCGCCGCGGTGGAAGCCGCCCACCGCGCCTTCCCGGCCTGGTCGCACCTGCCGGCGGAGGGTCGCGCGGCCATCTTGCACAAGGCCGCCACATTAATGCGGGAGCGGCTGGAGGAACTGGCTCGTGTCCTGACGATGGAGAACGGCAAGCCGATATCCGAGTCGCGGGGCGAAGTCGCCACGTCCGCCGCCTTCCTGGACTGGAATGCGGAAGAGGCGCGCCGCGCCTACGGTCAGGTGGTGCCGGCGGCTGCGCCGGATAAGCGCGTGCTGGTGCTGCGCCAGCCGGTTGGGGTCGTCGCTGCCATCACGCCCTGGAACTTCCCTTTGAGTATGCCGGCGCGCAAGGTGGCGCCGGCGCTTGCCGCCGGCTGCACGGTGGTCCTGCGTCCGTCGCGGGCCACCCCACTGGTGGCGATCGAAACGTTCCGCATCTTGAAGGAGGCCGGTATTCCCGCCGGCGTCGCCAATATCGTCACCGGCACGAACTCGGCCGAGGCGGGGCGGGAGTTGGCGGAGCACCCGCTGGTACGCAAGCTGACCTTCACCGGCTCCACGGAGGTTGGCAAGCAGCTCATGCGCTACGCCGCCGGCACCATGAAGCGCGTCTCCTTTGAGCTGGGCGGCCACGCCCCGTTCATCGTCTTCGATGACGCCGACCTGGAGAAGGCGGCCCAGGCGGTCATCCTCTCCCGCTTCCGCAATGCCGGCCAGACCTGCATCTGCACCAACCGCCTGTTCGTTCAGGAAGGGATCGCCGAGCAATTTTCCGCCCGCGTGGCCGAACTGGCCCGGAACCTCAAGGTGGGCAACGGCCTGGAGGCCGGCGTACAGGTTGGCCCCTTGATCGACGAGCGCGGCTTCCAGAAGGTGGAAGAGCATGTTGAGGACGCCCTCAGCCATGGAGCCAAGGTGCTGGCCGGCGGCCACCGCTTGACGCCGGACGGGCTGCACGGCTACTTCTACGAGCCGACAGTACTCGGCAGCGTCCGGCCGGAGATGCTGGTGATGCACGACGAAACGTTCGGTCCAGTGCTGCCGGTGATGCCGTTCGCCGGTGAAGACGACGCCATCCGCCTGGCGAACGACACGCCCTTTGGCCTGGCCGCCTACTTCTTCACGCGCGACATGGGCCGCGGCTTCCGCGTGGCGGAAGGCCTGGAGTACGGCATCGTCGGGCTCAACGATCCGCTGCCGACCGGACCGCACATTCCCTTCGGCGGCTTCAAGGAGAGCGGCATCGGCCGGGAGAACGGCGCCGAAGGACTCCAGCACTTTATGGAAGTTAAGGCGCTGTCGATCGGGCTGTAGGGGACAAGGGCAACGCCCCCGCTCGCGTTGGGTCTGGTTCTGGCAGCGGCGCTCTTTCACGCCGCCTGGAACCGCATCCTGCACGACACAGGGGATCGTGTCGCCACGATGGCGGTGGCCGGCATCGCCGCCGCTATCGGCCTGTTGCCGGCGATCATCGTCGCGCCGCCGGTAGCGGCGTTACCGTACATCCTACCCTCGGCGCTGGCGGAGACCGCCTACGCCCTCTGTCTCGCGGCAGCCTACCGACGTGGCGCAATGTCGCTCGCCTACCCTATCGGGCGCGGCACAGCGCCTTTGCTGGTGACGTTAGGCGGCTGGCTGGTGCTGGCGCAACGCCCGACGCCCCAGACGGTTATCGCGGCGCTGGCGCTGGTGGCCGGCTTGGTCCTCGTGGCGACCGCCGGTCAACATAAGACGCAGCACGCCGCGATTGGCTTCGCCCTGCTCACCGGCGTCTGCATCGCCGGTTACTCGCTGATCGACGCCCGCGCCGTACAGCAGACGTCACCGCTAGCGTACCTGGGGTTGGTGATGGGGTTGCAAGGGCTGCTCTTGACCCTGCTCTGTGGCGACCGCCGGCGCTTACGGCGGGTGCTCCGTCCAGGGCTGTTGGTGGCAGTCGGCACGACGGCGGCCTATCTGCTGGTGCTGTTCGCCTTTCAACTGGCCGTCGCCGGCCGCGTCTCCACCCTACGCGAAATCTCGGTGCTGATCGGGGTACTGATCGCCCGCGAAAAGTCGGGAACCCGCGTCTGGCTCGGTGCTGCCCTCGTGGTCATCGGCGCGGTGCTGGCCGCTCTCTAGCAACGCGCTGGACTGATGAAGACCATTTGATTTTGAAGGGTGATCTCTGTGAACCGAAACAGCACGCCTTCTATCTGAAGGAGCCAGGGGCCAATCGCAGCTTGACCGACCAGAATCAGCATGCCCCAGTGCGTCTTGCCTGCTTCGATCCACCGGGCGTGATGCACTGGGAAGTGCCGAACATTGTGGGTGATAAGGGCACGACGCTGACGAACGGCGTATATCATCTGTTCATCGTCCGACGTGTTGAGGTTTCCAGCATCGGCAGTAGTCTCCACGTCGAAACCCCGCTGTCGTAATGCGGCTGCTAGCCGCCCGTCAACGTCCTCGTCACAGTACAGTCGTGGAGCGCGGCTTGAGGTTGTCGGTGGCGTCAATTCAGCGCGGCACGGATGATTGCTATGCCGTCGCTGACCGGTTCTTCAACCAGACCGTGCTTGCGAAGAACGTAGTTCGGCTCGCTCTCGGCGATCAGTCGATCGACCTCGTCGCGATGGTCGAAATAGTAGGACAAGGCTT
>JBPCLN010000276.1:0-3939 GCA_051003235.1 Chloroflexota bacterium
GGATAGCATTCCGACGCGTGGCGGGTCAAAGGCAAATAGCGGAGGGTTCTGCGGTACCATCACCTTTGAAGGCGTTCGGTATCCGGTGATGCTCTCGGGCTCCAAAACCGTCTGTGGGGCGCGTGCGCCGCGTCCCGGGTGGGTTCGACTCCCATATGCCTCCGCTGTTCCCCCTCTGGTAGGAAGGACGAACTCGCCGCCGAACGGCAAAGGCGAAGGGGCTGGGATAGCGTCTACCCCCTAACTGGCCCCCTAACCAGCGTCAGAGCCCCGAATCAGGCGCTCCAGGCGGAGCGCAGCATCCGCCTCCAGCCTGGGGACGTTGTGGGTATAGAGGTCGGCGGTGATGCCTACCGTGCTATGACCGAGCCGGCCACTGGCGATTTTCAAGGGTACGTCGGCGGCCAGCATCAGCGTGGCAGCGGCGTGGCGAATATCGTGGAATCGCGTGGCGACGGGCAGATCAGCGCGAGCCAACGCCCCCCTGAAGGCGCGCAGGACGGTCGAATTCCAGAGCGCTCCGCCAGTCGCATCCGCAAAGATCAGGTTGTGTGGCGCGTAATCGGGACCGAGCAGCACGCGGCGCTCGAGCTGGCGCTGACGATGCGTCAATAGCGCGGTCACCGCTTCCGGCGGCACGGTGATCGTGCGGCGACTGTGGCGAGTCTTTGGTTCACCGTAGGTCGGCTGGCCGGCACGCACGGCCTGCAAGGAGCGACGAATGGACAGCGTCCCATGCTCCAGGTCGACGTCCGTCCACTGCAACGCCAGTAACTCGCCTTGCCGTGCCCCGGTGTAAAAGGCGAGCGTCCATAACGGTAGCCATGGATCGTCTTTCGCCGCCGAGAGCAGGACGCGCACGTCGGCCAGACTGGGTACGTGTAACTCGGGGGCAGCTACACGCGGGGGCGCCACCATCGCTGAGACATTGCGCGCCAGATTGCCCCAACGCACGGCTTGCTCCAGCGCCGTATGCAAAACGACGTGGACGTGATGGACCGTGCGAGCGGAGAGCGTCAGGGCCGATCCGCGAGGGTGTACCGCAGGGGCCGTCAGCAGCCGACTATAGAGCCGCTGAAGGTCATCCGGCTGCAGTTTGGTCAAACGCACCTTGCCTAGCGTTGGCAGCACGTGCAACGTGAGCAGTTCGGTGTAGCGTTTGTGGGTGCTGGGTCGCACAGTGGCGCGTGTAGCCTCAAGCCAACGCTCGACAAAACCAGCGAGCGTGTCACGGTCCTTCGATGCGGCGATCAATGTCCCATGCTGCTGTCGCCCGTGCAAAGCCTGAAGCTTCTGGCGCACCTCACCTTGCGTTTTGCCGTAGACCTCGCGGACGTCGGGCTTGCCATCCGCTTTGTAGCCGACCATGAGCCGGCCACGCCAAGCGCCCTTGTAGGGGCCGATGCTGCCCTCCCCATCACCGCGCTTGTGGCCGCGACGGCGGCTGGCCATGGGATTGGAATCGGTCATTGTTTGCTTCCTTTCTGTGGAGATTTGCGCCGCTGCAATCAGCGACTCATTTCGTAGCCGGTCATGTCGTTCTGGTGGCGAGTCGGCGCCTGGCCGGATCGCCACCAGGCTAGGAGACGCTAGCGAGCCTTTGACGCTCGCCGGCTTCGGTTTGCTGTGACCAGGCGGCCCAACCGAGATACCCTGGAGCGCCCAGCGGGGCCAACCCGCCCGGCAAATCCAGAGGATCGCGGTGTGCTTCCACGGCACAACACTGTTCTGGCGACGCTCGTTTCGCCGGCTCAAACATCGAACAAGGACGGCTGGAGTGCGTTGGGCAGGCGTGGCCGACGCCGAGGGTTGACGCGGGTCAGCACTTCGGCGAGCGGCTGCGGCGGCGCCACCTCGGTCGCGCTTCTGGACGGCGGGCTCCCTGTCGCTCGCGGGGCGTCGCTGACGCCTGGTGCAGCATCGCCAGCGGCGATGAGTGGCACGGCGCCATCCTGTTCGGTAGCCCGGGCCTCGGTGAACAGCGCCTCCAGCGAGGCGCCGTTGCTTTCCTCCTGCCCGGCCAGGCGGCGGGCGAGCGCCAGGAAGACGTCCTCCCCGGCGCCGGCCAACTCGCCCAGGCCATCGTCCGGCAACTCCCCTTCGATGAGCAGCGCCGCCCGTAGCTTCGCCGCCACCAACGCCAGCGCCTCCGCCTGCAGCGTGCCGTCGTAGACGAGAAAGCTCACCTCCACTGGGAAGCGGCTGCCGATGCGCCAACTCCGCCGGGAGGCCTGGCGCAGGGTGTACACACTGTAGTCCGGTTGTAGCCAGACGATGGAGGGAAAGGCCAGCAGGTCCAGACCGGTCTGAACCAGGCGCGGGTGACAGATCAGGGTATCGATCCCCTCCTGGACCCGCGCCTCCACCCAACCCTCCCGAGCCGCGGGCGCCACGGTATTCGCCTTCAACACGGCCGCGCGCAGTCCCGATTCGGCGATGATCTCGACCAACCGTGGCGTCAGGTCGCGCGTCTCCGTATGCGTGACGAAGACCAACGTACGCCGACCGCGCTGCCGCTCCCGGCGCAGCAACTCCACCAGCAGCCGCTCCTTCGGATAGCGGCGATGCGTCGGCAGGGCAGGGGCGTGGGCGATCACTTCGGCGCTCGCCGGATCGAGCACGGTCTCCTCCCGCGTGCAGCCGTCTGGGTAGGCGAGCAGCGCCTGGAGGTAGGCGCCCAGGAGGCGCTTGGAGCCGCCGGCGAGGGCGCCCATGACGGCGCGGCGCAGGTCGTCGGCCAGACGCCGATAGGCGTTGGCTTGCGAGGGGGCATCGGGCCCGTCATCGTGGTCCCGGTCCAAGGGAACGCGCACGACGCGCTCGCTGTAGGGCGGCAACTCCCTGGCGACATCCCCCAGGCGCAGGAAGACGGTGTTGCCGAGCAGGTGGGCGAGCACGCCGGGGGCGACGCCGGGCTTCTCCACAGTGCGCACTAGGTAGCCCCGTCGCCGGGACTGCCGGCCGTCCTCGCCGTAGGCATCGGGGTCGCGCTTACTGACCCGCTCCACGATCCCGTACCGTTGCACCCACTGCTGCTCCTCGCCGTAGCCGAACTCGGCGCGGACGGGCGGCGAGAAACGCCAGAGCAGGTGGAACAGGCTACTCGCGTACCCACCAAACAACGTGCCCGACAGCGTGAGCGTCTTGCCGCAGACTTCGGCCAGCGTCGCCGCTGCTACCCCCTGGGCCGAGCCCCTGGCCTTCATCTCGTGACATTCGTCGACCACCAGCAGGTCGAAGTGGCCGCGCAGCCGGTCACGGACGTACTCGGCCAGCGCCACCCGGCGGGGACCGCGATTATCTACCTGCCAGAGCGGCTCGCGGCAACTCAGGCAGCGCCGCTTCTTGGCGGCAAGATTCGCTGGCGTCAGCGGTACGCCCTGCTCGTCAGCGAGCAGCACGCCGCAGGCGGGGCAGGCGAGGCGGCGCAGGATGAGGTCGTCGCCACGCCAGGGGCGCTCGCTCGCGGCCGCGCGCCAGCGCGCCCCCAGCTTGGCTTGCTCGCGGGAGAGGACGACGTAGGACGGTGGAGTGAGTCTCCTAGCCCGCTCCAGGTCGCCGACGGTACGCACGACCGCCGCCTTGGCCCCCGGCACCGTGGCCAGCACCTCCCGTCGCCACTTATCCACCAAATGGGGCGGGCACACGACCAACGTGCGCCGGAAGCCGCCAAGGTGGGCGGCGGCGCAGGCCATCAAGGTCTTGCCGGAGCCCATCTCGGCGACGAGCTGGGCGCTCGGTCCCTCGCGCAGCGCGAGGACGAGGGCGCGGATGGCGTCCGCTTGAGCGCCGAGCGGCGGGCGCAGGAGTGCAGCGGTGTCCAGGCCGCAGGCGTCGCGCACCAGGGCGTCGTAGCGTGGCGGGTAGGTCTGCCGCACCGCCGCCACGATCGCGGCCTGGCGCGCCTCAATGAAGGTGGCGAGGGACTGGCTCATGCCC
>JBPCLN010000277.1:0-6091 GCA_051003235.1 Chloroflexota bacterium
ACTGGCGGCGCCAGTATCGGATAGACGGCGGCGCTCAGCAGCAGGATCAGCAGGGTTGCCCACCACCATCCCGGCAAGGAAGGGCCCCAACGCCGGCGCGCCACCGGCCTGCCGGCATGGACGCTGCCATTCTCTGGAGTCGCCGACGGCCCAGCCGGCATGGCGACGACTGCCTTCTGCGCCACGCCTGCGGCGAGCAGCTGCAACGGCGAGGCCGGTACGAAGGCTTCCCGGTCCGACGGCAGGGCGGTGGCGTTCATGGTGCCCAGGGCGGGCAGCCGCCGGAACGGCAAAGGTCGCCGATACAGCAGCCAGATCAGGAGTGGGCCGCAGGACACCGACAGAAGCAACCAGGCTTGCACGCCGAATTTGAACACCGTGTTCATGCGTTGCCAGTCGCCGCCTTGCAAGGGATCTTTGATAAAGATGAGCTCGGTGCCCAGAATCACGGCGAAAGCCAGACCCAGCAGCATAAAGGCGGGCAGAAAATCCGGGCGATAGCGGCGCAGCCAGACGGCGCGGAGCAGCAAGAGGAGCAGGCCGGCAAGCACGGCGATGACCGCGGATTTGCTGACATAGCCGATGGCGAGCACGGGCAGCAGCAGGATGGCGATGCCTTCCAGCGTTAGCCCTTGCTCCATCACTAAGGTAGCGCTCGCGATAAAGACGAACAGGCCATAGACCAGCGCGAAGTGCGCGAGGTCGGAGCGATGGGCCGGCAAGCCAAACCCGGACTCCAGGGCGTAGAAATGTCGATAGAAAGGCAGGAAGGCCAGCCGGCCGATGACAAACAGCGACACACCAAAGGCAATGGCCGGCAGGATCGCGGCCAGGGCATTGTTCCCCCGGAACCGGCGTAGCCACATCGCCAGCGTCGCCAGCAGCAAGAACGTGGGGTAGTCCCACACATTGATCGGCCAGAGCGCCCCCAGTAGCAGGCCGCCAAGCAGTATCGCGGCGGGACCTATGGCTACACGGCGCGCCGGTTCGCCGGTGACAAGGGCGACGGCAAACGCGATCGCGAGCAATTCAAAGGGCATGTCGATGACGTGGGGATGCATGTCGGCGTACAGGAAGCTGAAGAACGGGAATTCGTTGATCGTGAAAGGGATCACGCGGGTACGGTCAAAGTAGTTGAAGCCCGGTAGGCCGCCGGACACCAGGCTGTGCCCCAGGCCGGCCAGGATCTGCAGCGGCCCGCCGATGACCGGCAGGGTGCCGTCCGCCACCGTCGCGCCCACCTGCTGCAACAAACCAAGCAGGTAAGGACCGGAATCCAGATTTCCCAGGATGCCGAACATCAGCAGCGCAGCGAGGCCGCCCAGCGCTGCGCGGCGGTCCAGTCGCGGCCCTGCCGCACCTACGACCGCCCCCAGCCTCTCCCCGGAGCGCGGAGAGGTTGGCGAGAGGTTTCCTCGCTGGTGACGTCCCAGCAACATGGCGGTCATGGCGTAGCCAATCGCCGCGGCCATCTGCATGGCCATGCCGTAGAGCAGCGGAATGGCCAGATTGAAACCGATCGCCGGCGCAATGCTTGTGAGTTTGAACAGCGTGGCCATCAGGAAAAAGCCGAAGTAATAGTAGTTGATCGTGGTCCCCGCCAGCCAGGGGTCGTAGGGGGGCATCACGCGGCTGCGCAGGATGGCGTTGATATAGCTCAACTCCATCGGTTTTTCGCCACCCCGGTAGAGCTGCCATAAGTCGGGATTGCTGGCGCGAATCCAGAGGAACAGCAGGAAGGCGGCGAGAAAGACGGCCTCACTGAGGAGCCAGAGACGCCACTTTCGTTGGAGCAGCTCCCGCCAGTTGGCCAGCGTCAACCAGCCTGCCACCCCGGCTACGGCAAGGATCGCCAGCACGATGACGATGGTCTGCCGCGTGTTCTCGGCGATGCCGGTACTTGCAAGGAGCCAGGTCGCCCAGCCCGTCAATAGGATGCCCAGCACCTTTGCGCCGCTGTAGCCGGCGTCCGGCAGCGCCCGCAACAGACGAGTACTCCAGGGAAGGGCCAACAGGCCGAGCAGTTCCACCGCCAACAGCCAGACCGGCACCGGGAAGCGCATGCCGACACCGTCGGATGGAAACATCTGTCCGAGGGATGGCGACGTATTGTCGGCCGCCTGAGCGCCGGCGGTCAGCAGCAACGACGGCGTCTTCGGTGCTGACACCTGCCCAATCAGGGGTGGCGCTGGGAATAGCGTCGCCATCATCGCTGCCGAGACCAGTCGGACCTTGCGGTAGATCGTCACGGGCGGATGGTCGTAAAACTGCCAGTTGAGATCCGAACTGCGGTCATCGAAGCGTACGCCGAATAGTTGGGGCACGCTGCGAAAAGTGACCACCTGCTGGAAGCCGAGTGCGCCATCGGCCAGAGCCTGATAGTAGGAAACCGTCATCGGATAGCGTTGCGGATTGCGCAGGATCGAACCACGCACAATCTCCGATGCCTCTACCACGTAATCGGCCCGTTGCAAATCTTGAATTAGCACCTGTTGCTTCTGGGGCGAATCGTCGTCGTAGATCGGCAGGTCAACGTTGGCGTAGCGTCCCGGCGTCCAGGCTACCTGCAGCTGGCCACGGTCGAGCGGTAGACCATCGTCCCAGACCTCGTGTGTCAGCACCGTCTGGTGGCCGTTAGTGGTGATCGGAATCTGTTGATAGATCCAATCCGAGGCGGCGATGCGGGTATTCGGCGTGGCGTAGATATGCATATACGCCAGGCAATAGAGAGTAGCCGTGCCGATGGTGAGCACCAGCAGCCCCGCAACGGGGCGACGCCAGCGCACGCTGCGGTGGGCCAGGGCGACCCCGGCCCCCGCTCCGGCGATACAAAGGAGTGGAATAGCGGGCAGCAGGTAGCGGGGAAACTTGGCATAGAAGGCGCCGGTGAGCAGCAGGTAGGGCAGCCACCAGGACACGAGCAACCGCTCGGCCTGGTGCTGCGGGCGGAGGGCCCGAACGCCTTGCCGGAGCAGGCCGGCCAGCCCGGCCAGCGCCAAAAGCGGCGTCATCTGCCACGTCACCAGGCCTCGCAGCCAGTAGAGGTACGGCGCCGTGGGAGCGTACTGGCGGGTATAGGGGAAATCGGCGATTCCTCGCACCATGGCGCTCTGCTCCGTCAGGTCATGGCGGAACTGGGTCCAGTCCAGCAGGGCATACGGTTCACCGATCAAAAAGGCGGCGCCGGTACCAAGGATGGCAAGGACCAATCCATCAATCCGGCCGGCGAGAAGGCGCCGACGCTGCGTGCCGTCAAGTTCGCCGCGCGCCTCCCACACCGGCAATAGTTGCGCGAGAAGCACCGCCAGCCCCAACGGTGCGGCGCTGACCTTCGTGGCGAGCGCCGCACCGAAGCAGAGGCCGGTCAGGAGCGCGTCGCCGTTCCGTCCGCCTTGGAAGGCGCGCACGCAAAAGAGGAGCGTGGCGAGCACCAGGAAGGTGAGGATCGGATCAACCACATAGAAGTGCGCCTGCTGCACCGCCAGGGCCGTCACGGCATAGGCGGCGGCCGCGAGTGCTCCCGCCGCCGCGCCATAGATGCGCCGCCCAAGCAAAAAACAAAGCAGAATACTCGCGGTGTCGAACACACTGGAGAGGAAGCGCCCGACGAGGTCCATCCCACCGTACTGGTCACCGGCAACGAGAGTGGCCACGAAGCCGGTCGACCCATGGTGCGGCCCCGCCAGGACGGTCCCGACACGGTGCGCCACGTTACCGGCAGCCGCCAGAAGATACAGGGGCAGCGAACCATAGGCGAAAAAGTGGGGATCGAGTGATCCGTGCCCGCCGCGGGCCTTGGCGCCGGCGGCGTCACCGGCCCGCGGCCAGTGCAGCCCCTCCGCCACCATGATGATCTGGCGCTCGTCCGGATGCAGGTGCGCGCCATCGTCCCAGTTCAGGTTATAGAAGCGCAGACCGCCGCCGAAGATGAGGGCAGCGACCAGGGCCACGAGGTACCAGGGAGCCGACCGTGCGGCCCGCTTGCTCCGAACGGTGTCGGGCGGAGAAGCCGCCGGTCGGCTCTGGACGTCTACCACCCGCAGGCTCCTGACGCTTGCCGCCATGTCCAGCCCAGATACACCCAATCGGCGGGACCGGCGGTGAACGGACCCCTAGCGCTTGGCGGCCGGCACGGCGGGGGCGGCCGCCGCCTTCACGCGACGCTGCTCCCGGTATTTGCGGCCCTTGACCAGATGCTTGTGCCAGGCGACCCGTTTCGTCTTGTTCAAACCCAATGCTCCTGCGCTGTGCGACGTACGTGCTCGCCCGCTCCAGGCACGGCATGACCAACGCCGACGCTGCCTGGAGGACAAAGTGAGGCACTCCAACCCTGTATTATACGAAACGCGAGAGCAAAGATGCAGATCGCCTTGGAAAGGGGGAGCGCCGCAACGCACCCCAACGCTGGAGGGTGCAATGTCGGCACAATCGGAAATTGGCGCCGATAGCCCGGTCGTCATGATCCGCGGCACGCTGGTGGGTCTGGGACCATTGGACCGCCGGCATATTCCCCTGTACTTACGCTGGATGAACGATCCCGAGGTGACGCGTGGCCTCGGCCGCTCCGGTCCGTTCACGCGCGAAATGGAGGAGCACTGGTTCGAGCGAGCCAGCACCAGTACGGACGGTGTGCTCTTCACGATCTACGAAATGGAATCGCTGCGGCCGATCGGCACGATCGGGTTGGACGACATTAACCGCCATCAGCTTGCCGCTACCTTCGGCATCTCCATTGGCGAGAAGAGCTGCTGGAATCGCGGCTACGGCACGGAAGCGACCCGCCTCATGTTGGACTATGCCTTCAATCTCCTCGGCCTGCAAAACGTGATGCTCGCCGTCTACAGCTTCAATCCCCGCGCCCAGCGCGCCTACGAAAAGGCAGGCTTTCGCGTCATTGGCCGTCGCCGCCGGCTGATCCCCCTCGCGGGTGAGCGCTATGACGAGATCCTAATGGACGCCATTCCGGAAGAGTTTGAGAGTCCTGTACTCAAGACCCTATTGACCGCCGAGCAGCAGCGACCGTAAGCAGGCACGAAGTCCAATCCCCCTAGGGCGTCAAGCGTCATCAGCAGATCACGCGCGGCCGGCGGCGGATGCGCTACACTGCCGCCGGTGCATAGCGAGGCAAGTGAGAGGACAACGAGGTGAATATCGGCATACGACTGACCGGGGCAATGTCCCGGCTACCGCTGGAGGAGAACGCCCAGTGGGCGGCCGAACACGGCTTCACGGACATTGAGACCGGGCTGACGGACGACCTGGTCGAGAAGCTGCGTCCATCGGGCATCAGCGCCTGGGCCGCCGGCATGCGCAGCCGCCTGATCACGGCCGACGACGCGGAGCGGGAGACCGCGATCACGAGGGCCAAAGAGTCGATCGACTCCGCTGCCCGCCAGGGTATCAAGGTGCTCTGTTGCGGCCACGGCATGGTGGAAGGGAAGTCACCCGCCGATCAGATTCTCTTGTTCAAAGAGGGCTTCGGTCCCGTCGCTGCCCATGCCGAGCAAGCGGGAGTCAAACTTGCCTTTGAGCACTGGCCGAACCGGGGCCGCAGTCTCATGCATAGCCCGGAGCTTTGGGATGCCGGCTTCAATGCTGTCGGCTCAGCAGCGTTGGGCCTGAATTTCGATCCCTCCCACCTGGTGGTGCTGCATATCGACTGGGCCTGGGCCTTGCGCGAATACCGCGACCGGATCTTCTATGCCCACGCCAAGGACACCGAACTGTTCCTGGACCGCCGGAACAGGTACGGCATTTACGGTCCGTTCATCGAGTCGGGCGGCCCGGCCAGCGGCATCTGGTGGCGCTACCGGCTCCCCGGCTTCGGCGTGGTCGACTGGCACAAGTACGCCGACATCCTAGCCGAAATCGGCTACAACGGGCCGATGAACATTGAACACGAAGATCAAGTCTGGGGTTTCACGCAGGACATCCCACGCATGCGCGAGGGACTGCTGGTCGCCAAGCGCTACCTGGATCAGACGCTCATCTAGGTGGGTCTCGATGGTCGGGGTGCACAGATTTGAACTGTGGACCTCCTGGTCCCAAACCAGGCGTTCTACCAAGCTGAACTACACCCCGGGAATTGTGC
>JBPCLN010000278.1:0-5076 GCA_051003235.1 Chloroflexota bacterium
GGATCGTCCAGGCGACCAGGGTCCAGCGCCGGATCGCGCGCAGCCAGCTGATGCCCATCTGGCCCGAGAGCAGCCCGGCCACTGCCACCGCAAAAGGCAGTGTAAAAGCAATATAGCCGGTGAGCAGCAAGGGCGGATGGAAGCTCATCGCCTCATCCTGCAGCAACGGATTCAAGCCCTGACCGTCAGTCGGGACCGGCAACTGGACCGCGAATGGATTGCTGCTGACGAGCACCACCAGGAGGAAAAAGACTTCGACCACTGCCAGCGTGGCAAGCATCAAGGCCAGCAGGCTGCGCTCGCGCTGGCGTTGCACCAACACCGCTGCGCCGGTGAAGATGGTGAGCATCCAGGTCCGAAAGAGCAAGGAGCCGGCCTGCCCCCCCCAGAAGGCGCTCAGCAAGGCCCGCGTCGACATTTCCCGGCTGGACACTTCCGCCACGAAGGCCACGCTGAACTGATGGGTCAGGAGCAGCCCGAACAGCACCACCGCGGCATAGGTCACCAGGCCCGTGACGGCCAACGCGGCGCGCTCGGCGCTCAGGCGCAACTCCGGCCGAGCGCGGAAATGACCGGCCAGCGCCGCCGTCGCGGCGTAGGCGCCGAGGACGATGGCTAGGGCCAGGGCGACGTAGCCGCTCTCGGCGAAGCTCATGGCGCTGAGCGTCCAGCGCCCGCTCCGGCCTGCGCCGTGGCGGAGGCATCGGCCGCGGCGAAGCGCGCGTCGTGTTTGACGATGATTTGGGTGGCGTAGAAGGTACCGTCCGGATGGAGTGTCCCTTCCACGACGGCATCCTGGTAGTGGCCATCCTTGGCGTAGCCGAACATGTCCGGCACGATGCCGGTGTAGGTCACGGGCATCGTGCCGCTGCTGTCGGTCAAGGTGAAGCGCAACGTCTGCGTGCCGGCGTCAAAGTTTAAGGAGCCGTTGGCCGCCTGACCGCCCACGCGCACCGGCGTGTTGTAGGCCGCCGTGCCCTTGGCGTGCAACTCGCTCACCGTCAGGTAGTAGACGGCGCTCGCCCCCATTGCTGTGTTGACGAGGTAGCCGAAGGTGATCAGCACCGCTACCGCCGCTATCATAAATTTCAGTGGCGGCAACCGGCGGTAGGTTGACTTAACTGGCAGGACAGCGGCGCCGACTGGAGCGGTCGGTTCTCTCACATCCATGCAGCAACGCCTTTCTGCGACCACCAGTGACACCACCGGACCCCGCGCCGGCGGCGTTCCCGCCTACGACCGATCATGCCCTTTCGCCCTCACTATGTTACCAGTACCCCTGCCCGTGCCACGTCACGACAGCGCCCCGTAGCTCATGTCAAATAGCACTTGAAGGAGCATGGCGAGGAGATATACGAGCAAGCCCAAGACCAGAATGACATATGGCGCCGACAGCCAACGGGGGCGGTGCCGGATACCGGCGCGCCGCCCCAGGCCACCGGCCAGCGCCACCATGCCTAGGGACAGCGCAATCTTCACCGCCAGCACCCCGACGTAGAGCCGCAACAAGTGCGGCTGCGAGAGCCGGTCGAACGTCAACACCGCCCCAGTCAACAGGACGACGGCAATCGCCGCCTGTGTCAGTTCCTGGAACTGCCTGGCAATACCGGCGACGAGCTCCCCTCGCGCCGAACCAGCGTCCAATTGCTTCAGCGCCGGGTTGAGTACCGCGACATAAAACAGCATGCCGCCGACCCATGCCGCCGCCGCCACGATATGGAACCAGCGGATCAGGACGATCAGAGGCATTGGACGGCCTCTCTGCAGGCGCACCCAAGGAGGTGTGTGCGGCGGAGGGGCCCTCTCTCTGCCTGCGGCATCTCCCCCCCAATTCTGGGGGAGAGCCAGAATCGAGCGATGGGTGGTCCATTCCGAGCCTTGCCGCAAAGCAACGTACCAAGGAAGAAATCACGCTCCGCGGCGGGTTCCTCTCCCCCAGAATTGGGGGAGAGGTTAGGAGAGAGGGCCCGCCCGCTGCACGCGCCCACATTCGCCGACAGAGTCATGTACTTGCTCACCTACTGCTGCAACAACGTACCCAGCAGCGAATCTAACGTGACTGCGTCCAGCGGACCGACAAAGTGGCGGACTACTTGGCCGGTGCGGTCGATGAAGAACGACTCGGGGACGCCGGTCAGTCCGAAGTCGATGGCAATGTGGCCGGCGGGGTCCGGTCCGTTGGGATAGGTCGCTCCGTAACTCTGCAGGAACTGCTTGGCATCACCATCGGTATCCCAGACGTCCACGCCGATGAAGACGACCTGGTCCCGATAGCGCTGCCAGCCCTGCTGGATCACCGGCACTTCCTGCCGGCAAGGAGGACACCAGGAGGCCCAGAAGTTCACCAGCACGGGCTTGCCGCGCTGGGCCTGAAGATCCCAATGGCCGGCGGCAAAAAGGGTGAGCGCGATAGGCGCCGCCGGGTGCGGCTTGCCATCCACCAACTCGCCGCTGCCAAAGATCTTGCCTGCCCCGCCGCTGCCGGCCGTGACCGCGCCGGCGGCGAGGCCGTTCTGCCGAGCCAGGGCATAGCCGGCGACGCCGAGAAAGGCCAGGACGGCGACCAGGACGACGGAGACCAGACCGAAGCGCACGCGCCCTCCACATGTTCACCACTGTGTCCGTATCATCATACGTCGCCCCAGCCAAGCGCAATCTCGCCCCAGACGGGATTTTCCGGCTGCATCAGGGAGTAGTTGTCGCCACGCGGTGATCGGAGGGCGGCGTAGTATTATCAAACCTCGGTGAAAACGGCGCAAGGTAAGGGTGAGGACGAACCAGCGGCATGGAGCATTTGACCGCAGAAGGCGAACTCACGGCGGGAGAGGAGAGAGCGGACGGCACGCCGGTGCTGACAGAGATTCCGCCACCGGTGCGGCCAGCTGAACCCGCGGTCCCGATCGTCCCGCCCGCTGCCGTTCGGCCCCTCTTTCAACCGGCCACGGCGATCATGGTGGCGCTGCTGTTGCTCTCCTTCCTCCTGCGGGTGCTGTGGCTGGATCAGCCACCCGGCTCCATGATCTTCGATGAAAAATACTATGTATCGGCGGCCCGCACGATCCTGGACCTGCCGCAGCCGCAGGACGCGCCCTACGCTCACAATCCGCCCGGCAAAGACGCCAACCAGGAGCATCCGCTCCTGGCGAAGTTAATCATGGCCTACGACATACGGGTGCTCGGCGACAACGGCTGGGGCTGGCGGTGGGGCAGTGTCGTCGCGGGGATGCTGGCCATCGCCTTCATGTACCAGATTGGACGGCGCCTGGGTCTGGGTCCCTGGGCGGCGGTGCTTGCCGCCTTCCTCTTCGCCTTCGATAACCTCGTTTTCGTCACCAGCCGCATCGGCATCCTCGATATCTTCATGCTGCTCGGCATGCTGGCCGGCGCCGCCTGGTTTCTGCACGGCCGCCCCATCCAGGCCGGCCTGGCGTTCGCGTTCGGCACGCTCTGCAAGGAGTACGGGCTGTACGGCCCAGCCATCATGGTGCTGTACATCGTGGCCCTGACGCTCTACCAACGGCCCAAACGCCGGATCCTCTGGCGGCGCCTCGCCCAGACGCTCACCATGGGTGTGGTGTACCTGGCGAGTTTCCTCCTGGCGCTCTGGCTGCTGGACCTGCACTGGAGCACCTATACCAACCCGGTCAACCATTTGACCGCCATCTGGTCCTACGGTACCAAGCTGACGCATACTGCCGGGCCGACCGGCATCGAGAGCTGGCCCTGGGAATGGCTGATCAACGAGGTCCAGATCCCCTACCTCAAAGTCACGGTCACTGTTTGCAAGGTGACAATGGGCGAGGGGATACCATGTCCCCAGGATGACATCATCCGGGAGTATGCCTCGATCCTCTTCCGCGGCGCGCTCAACCCCTACCTGATCGCCGGCCTACCCATGGTTCTGGCGTATGCGCTGGCTCGTCTGCGCGGCAGTGACAAGCGCAACTCGTTGCTGGCACTGGTCTGGTTTGCGCTCGCCTATCTGCCCTTCTTGCCGGCGACCGTGTTAGACCACCGCATCGCCTATATCTACTACATGCTGCCGGCCGTGCCGGCGATCGCCCTCGCCAGCGCCGAACTCTTTTCCGATCGCCGCATCCCGCGCGCCGTCACGGCCGGCTACATCGTCGGCATCGTCTACGGCTTCGCGGGCTACTTCCCGTTTGCTGGATTTAAGCTGTAATAGCGGGCAGGGCGGCGACGGCAGGACCGGTATACTGACATGTTGAATCATCGGAGAGGCCGCTGCTGTGGTATTGAACCCGTTCCGCCGACCGGCGCCGGCGCCTGGCGTTGCTGAGCGGATTCCCCCCGGCCAGTCGTTGGCGCGCGACTTCCCCGTCTTGCACTATGGCCCGGTGCCCCGCGTTGACCTCAAGACCTGGAATCTGCGCCTTTACGGTGAGGTGGCCTCACCCCTCGACGTGAATTGGGAGCAGTTCCGGCAGTTGCCACGCAAGCAGGTCACGCTCGATATCCATTGCGTGACACGCTGGAGCAAGCTGGACACTCCCTGGGAAGGCGCCGATGTGCAGGCGCTGCTGACGCAAATCGCCCCGACATCGCGCGCCCATTTTGTTGTCGCCGAGTGCGAGTATGGCTTCACCACCAGCGTGCCGCTGGAGGTGCTCGCCGATGCCAGGGCCTTGATCGCCGATACCTACGACGGCAAGCCACTTACGGCCGACCACGGCTACCCGGCACGGCTACTTATTCCCGGCAAGTATTTCTGGAAGAGCGCGAAATGGCTCCGCGCCCTCAAGTTTGTGGAACGCGATGAACTCGGCTTCTGGGAACGCCACGGCTACCATAACAACGCCGACCCCTGGCAGGAAGAGCGGTTCTCGAATGACTAGAAGCCGCCGCGCCACGACCGCAGCGAGGAGACGATAGGCCATGTTGGGATTTAATCACGCGCCGGAGCTCCTGGTTCTGTTCATCATTGCCTTCATGGTCTTCGGACCGGAAAAGCTGCCGGAACTCGCTCGCGGCGCCGGTCGGGGCCTGCGTGAGTTCCGCCGCATGTCCAGCGAACTACAGGGGTCGCTGGGCTCTACGTTTAAGGAACCGCTCGCT
>JBPCLN010000279.1:0-4204 GCA_051003235.1 Chloroflexota bacterium
ACGATCAACTTCTCCGGCGTGACCTATCGTTTTCAGGACAAAAATGGCGGACAGGAACGCGCCGTCGCGGCGCTGCCTTCCGCCGTTGCTGGGATCACATTGACGCTAGCCGCCGGCACGCGCACGGCGCTGGTGGGCCGGAGTGGCGCCGGCAAGAGTACGCTCGTCAACCTACTCCTGCGCTTCTTGGACCCGGACGCAGGCATCATCACCGTTAGCGGCGTCGACCTGCGCGAATTGGCGCTGGACCGCTGGCGGGCACGCGTGGCGCTGGTGCCCCAACAGCCCCATATGTTCGCCGGTACGATAGCCGATAACTTGCTGCTGGCTCGACCGGAAGCGACGCAGGCTGACCTGGCATGGGCCACGGAGCAGGCCGGCGCGTCCGAATTCATCGCCCGTTTGCCGGGTGGCTATGCGACGCCTGTGGGCGAGCAGGGCGTGCTGTTGAGCGCCGGCGAAGTGCAGCGGTTAGCAATCGCCCGCGCCTTCCTGAAAGCGGCGCCCGTGCTCATCCTGGACGAGCCGACGTCGGCGCTTGACCCCGAACACGAGGCCCAGGTTCGCCACTCCCTGGACCGTCTCATGGCTGGCCGCACCGTGCTGATTGTGGCCCACCGTCGCAACACCATTGTCGGGGCCGACCAGATTGCCGCCCTCGACGGTGGACGGCTCGTGGAAAGCGGCCGCTACCAGGAGTTACTGGAGCGCGGAGGACCTGACCCCAAACCCCCTTCCCTAGGAAGGAAGGGGGCCACGACGACGGGGACGACGAAAGTGGGCGGACGGATTCTCCCCTCTCACACAGAGGAGGGCGCCACCAGGGCAGCACTTGCGTCGGAACCCTGGCTGACGGGAGGAAAGAAGGGCCTCGCGGGGTGCGCCGCACCCGTCGCATGTGCCCCCTTCCCTGGACGGGAAGGGGGTTGGGGGTTAGGTCGTCTCCTCGCTCTGTTGGGCCCCCACCGTGGTTCGGTTGCCCTGGCGCTCCTGCTCGGGGTGCTGACCGGCATCGCCGGCGTCGGACTGCTGGCGACCGGCGGCTACCTGGTGGCAGCAGCGGCGCTGGGCACGCCGATCTTGGCGCTGGGGGCGCCGATTGCCCTGGTACGTCTCTTTGGCGTAGGACGCGGCCTCACCCGCTACGCCGAACGGCTCAGCGCGCACCGTGTCACCTTCGCCTTGCTCACGACTCTGCGAGTCTGGTGCTATCACCGGTTGCTGCCGCTGACGCCGGCCCGTCTCGGCGCCTTTCGAAGCGGGGACTTGCTGACCCGACTGGTCAAAGACGTCGCAGAGATGGAGGCGATCTACCTGCGGGTCGGCGCACCGGTCGTTGTGGCCCTGATTCTCAGCCTACTCATTGTGCTGCTCTTCGCCCAGTTCAGCCTGATCCTGGCAGTCGTCATGGCGGCATACCTGGTGCTGGCGGGCGTTGGTGTGCCGTGGTTGGTGTATCGCCTCTCCCGCACCGCGCAAGCACAGGTGGTTGCCGGACGGGCGGCAATGCAGGCTCAAGTCATTGACGTGCTGCAGGGCATGGCGGACCTGCTGGCCCTCGGTCGAGAATTTGCGCGCGACGGCGCCTTCAACAGCCTCCAGCAGGGCCTCATCGCCAGCCGGCAGCGCCTGGCGCAGGTAGTTGGTCTGCAGCGGCTGCTTGCGACGTTCGTGGCAGGCGGGGCGCTGTGGACGGTGTTGATCCTCGCCATCCAGCTCATTGACCAACAGGCGCTCCAGGCGCGCTACTTGCCGCTGCTCGCGCTGGTTGCGCTGGTGAGTTTCGAAACGGTTCAGCCCCTCGGCGAGGCTTTTACCGCCTACCGGGGGACCACGGCGGCGGCGGAGCGCGTCTACGCGCTGATCGAGGCGGCACCGGCGGTGGCCGACCCGCCTCGACCGCGCCCGGCACCGACAAGCTTCGCCATTCGTTTTGACCGGGTCAGCTTTGCCTATCAGTTGGCCGGGCCGGCGGCCCTACGCGAGGTGAGCTTTTGCCTACCGGCAGGCAGTCATGTGGCGATTGTCGGTCCCAGCGGCTCCGGCAAGACGACACTGGTCAACCTCCTGGTGCGATTCTGGGATCCGGACACCGGCACGATTCAGCTCGGTGGCCACGACCTGCGGGCGTATGCCCTGAACGACCTGCGCCGCAGCATCGGCGTCGTCAGCCAGCGCACCACCATCTTCAACGCAACGCTGAGGCGCAATCTGCTGCTGGCGCGGCCCGAAGCGAGCGATGACGAACTGCTCAGGGCCTTGGAGCGGGCCCGCCTGGGCGACCTGGTGGCACAGTCCCCATATGGCCTGGACCGGTGGGTTGGCGAGCAGGGGGTGCAGCTTTCCGGCGGCGAACGCCAACGCCTGGCGATCGCCCGCACCCTGCTCCTGGATGCGCCGGTCCTCGTCCTGGACGAACCGACGGCCAACCTGGATCCGGTCACGGAAGGGGAACTCCTCGCCGAACTGGCGGCCGCCATGGCAGGGCGCACCACCGTGACCATCACGCACCGTCTGATCGGTCTGGAGCACATGGACGAGATCCTCGTGCTTGACGCCGGTCGCATCGTCGAACGCGGCACGCACGGTCAACTGTTGGAGCGGTACGGACTGTACCGCCGAATGTTGGATGCGCAAGAACAGTTTGTGGAGGAGACCTAACCCCAAACCCCTTCCCTACGAAGGAGGGGGCTTGGAGGTTAGGTCCGCACCAGGAGAGGATAGGGCAAGGGATGGACACGTCGACGCTGGTTTCTCGCTTCCAGTTTGCCTTCACGCTGACCTACCACTACCTGTTTCCTCAACTCACGATGGGCCTGGCGCTGCTGCTCGTCATCCTGAAGACGCTGGCCCTGCGGCGGCAGGAGGAACGCTACAACACGGCGGCGCGCTTCTGGGCCAAGATCTTCGCCATCACCTTCTTGATGGGCGTCATCACTGGCGTGCCGATGGAGTTCCAATTCGGCACCAACTGGGCCCAGTTCTCGGCCGCGACGGGGGCGATCATTGCCCAGACGCTGGCGATGGAGGGCGCTTTCGCCTTCTTCCTGGAGTCGGCCTTCCTGGGCATTTTCCTCTTCGGGGAACAGACGTTCAGTCCCCGCCTGCACTGGTTCTCGGCTGTCATGGTCTGGCTGGGCACCTGGGCCTCCGGCGGCTTCATCATCGCCACCAACGCCTGGATGCAGCACCCGGTCGGCTATAGCCGGCTGCCTGATGGTACCTTCCAACTGACCAACTACCTGGACGTGCTGCTCAATCCGTGGACCTTTCCCGAGTATCTGCATGCTATCAGCGGCTCCGTCGTCACGGCCTCCTTCGTGATGGCCGGCGTCGGCGCCTATTACCTGCTGATGCGCCAACGAGAGGAGTTCGGCCGGCTGTTCGTGCGCGTCGGCGTCTGTGTCGGCATCATCGCCAGCATCTTCCAGATCCTGCCCAGCGGCGACCTGGAAGGGCAGCAGGTAACGAGCGGGCAGCCGCCGACGCTGGCGGCGATGGAGGGCTTGTTCCACAGTGAGACGAGCGCCGGCATCGTCATCCTCGGTCAGCCCGACATGGTGAAGCAGGCGCTGGACAATGCCATCACCGTGCCCCGTGTTTTGAGCCTCCTGACCTACCATCAGTGGACGGCGGCGGTGAAGGGTTTGGACGCCTTTCCGAAGAGCGCGTGGCCGGATAATGTGCCGTTGCTCTACTACACCTATCACATTATGGTCGGTCTGGGCACGTTCTTCGTAGCTATCATGGGCCTCGCCGTGCTGCTGCTCTGGCGACGCCGCTTGTTCGAGGCACGCTGGCTACTCTGGATCCTGATGCTGGCGACGCCCTTCCCGTACATCGCCAACAGCGCCGGCTGGCTGACGGCGGAACTGGGCCGCCAGCCCTGGATCGTCTACGGCCTCATGCCGACCAGCGCCGGCGTGTCGCCCACGGTCTCTCCCGCCAATGTGCTGTTCACCCTAATTGGCTTTGCCGGGATGTATCTGGTGCTGGGATTACTGTATGTCATTCTGGTGGTCCAGGAGGCGGTGGCCGGGCCACGCGAGGCGACGGAGGAAGGGCCGCAGGATGCTGAGGGCTTCACGGCCTTCTAGCGGAAGAGACGGAGAAATACATGCCGACGCTGTGGTTCATCCTGGTGGGGCTGATGCTGGCGATGTACGTGCTGCTGGATGGCTTCGACATCGGGGCCGGAGTGCTC
>JBPCLN010000280.1:0-4713 GCA_051003235.1 Chloroflexota bacterium
AGCGCTACCTGGATCAGACGCTCAGCTAGGTGGGTCTCGATGGTCGGGGTGCACAGATTTGAACTGTGGACCTCCTGGTCCCAAACCAGGCGTTCTACCAAGCTGAACTACACCCCGGGAATTGTGCGTCTGGGCAGTATACCGTAAGGAGGCCCTCTCTCTGCCTTCGCGGGTGCCCTTTGGGCGGCTCCCCCATTTCTGGGGGAGAGCCAAGGTCAAGCAATTGGTCGTCCCTCCCATCCATAGACAGCACAGCGACGGTCCTGGAAACCGCCAGATCTCCGCGGCGGGTTCCTCTCCCCCAGCATTGGGTCTTCACTCCCTCCCCACCTTCGGTGGGGCCCCCGCCAGCCTGGCGGCTGGCTCCGCTCAGCGACGGTTAGGAGAGAGGGCCCTGCGCCGCCTGAACTTGCTCCAACTCCGCCTCAAAGCCTTCGATCTCCGACTGGAGACGGGCCATATGCGCCTGGACCGTTACACGGCCCGCTTCCTGATAACTGTACATGTCCCAACAGAGGGCAAGGCCCGTCCGTAGCGTAGTTACCATGACGCGCAGGTCGCGCTCTTCGGGCGACAGTAGCTCGAGGAGCGCCGTCGCGGCGGTACCAAACTCCAGGGCGAGTTCGGCGGGCGATAGGACGCCGGCACCCCGCTGCTGATCGTCGAGCACGGAGTCGAGGAGTGACCGGAGGACGCGGAGTCGCGGCTCCGTCACCGACCAGAGGTCGGGCCACCCTTGTGACGACAGGCGGAAGTAGGCCCGTTCGCCCGGATTCGCCGTGTCGTCCTGTTCGGTCACCCGGGTTTGCCGGTCGGGTTCTTCAGCCATTTGTCCGGCGCGGTGGTGCGGTTCACCCCCGCCTTGCGATTCGGCGAAGGCGGCAGTTTGGCCAGGAGCGTATGGATGTCATTGAAGATGTGGTCATGGCGGCTTGTCTCTTCCAGCGAGATACTCAAAGCGCGGCGGATCAGTAACAGATCGCGATGGCTCAACGTCACAGTCTCCTGCTGGTTGAGCTCCGCTGCATCATAGTCTGCAAAGAAACCTTCGTCTTCGCGTGCCACGTGCCGTATCCTCTCGTCATTAGCCGGGGAATGCGCTGCCTACAACCAAACACTATCACACACCATCGTGGCGCCTGGTGTACTCCACCAGACTGGTCCGTTCAAGCCGCGTGCGTCACCGGCGCATCGACGCCGCCGTCAAGATACGGAATGGTCTGAGGCCCTTGAGGCAGCACGGCAATGCGGGCGCCGGGGCCATATTCCTGGAGCAGGGCAGCCACCGTTGCTGCGATGTCGGGGCACGGCAGCAAATGGGCGGCGCGGATCTCCTGCGCCGTCACACCGTCCGCCTTGAGATAGACCTGCGCCTTAGCCTGGATGATCGCTTGCACCTGCACCTGCCACTGCTCAGACTGGTGAAAACCGGGCGCCTGGATACGCCGGAGCAGCGCCGCCGGAGTTGCGTCCAACGCCAGCAATTTTTGGAAATGGCTACCGGCCGGCACCCCCTGGCTGCACTCCGCCGCCAGAATGATGGCGCCGCCCGGCCGAACGATCTGCGCCGCCGCCGCCATGCCCTTGACCGCCTGATACATATTCAGATCGAGCGGATAGCCGCTATTCGTGCTGATCACGATGTCAAACAGATCAGCCACAGGTCGCATGGCTGTCGCCTTCACGTAGGCGCACCCAGCGCGATGGGTGGCGAAAACCTCGCCCGCGAAAATGTTGGTGATCTCGTGCCGCTTGTTGAGCGTCACGCTCAGGGAGAAGTGAGGCGGTGCCATCGCCGCGGCCTCCCGAATCTCGTCATGAATCGGATTACCCTCCGTCACCCCCCATGTCGCCAGGCGATGGCTGATCATGGTCGCACTATGGGCGTGCAGTACCGTCTTGCTGCCGGCGACACCCGGGCAGACCATCTTCGGTCCCCCGGAAAAGCCGGCGAAGAAGTGGGGCTCGATGAAGCCCGTGACAATGCGCTTTGTGGCATTGACATATTCGGCATTGAGCCAGACGTCGCCACCAAAGGACGTACACCCCAGATGCACCAGCTCGTCCTCGGCATAGCCATGGTGGTTAACGATGCGGTAGCGCTGCACGATCGCCCGGCCCAGCATCTGCTCCAACTCCGCCGGTGTATTCTCGCGATGCAAGCCGGTGGCATTGAGTAGGGTGATGCGCTCCGACGGGACGTGGGAGAGTGCCTCCAGGACGACCGGCAGGACGCGAATGTTGGGCATGGCGCGGGTGAGATCGGGAAAGACGATGACGACCGTGTCGTCGGCGTGCACCAGATCCCGCAACGGGGGTGTCCCCTGCGGCGCCGCGAGCGCAGCGCTTAGCGCTTCACGTTCATCGTGCAGTCCCGGTACAAAGTCCGGTTCGATGATGGTGGTGCGATCATCGGGCAACGTCAGGTTGAGGCCGTCTTTACCGTAGGCCAACAGTACGTCCATGGGCAGGGTCTCCCTCCGCTAAAAGCGGTTGGCGCAACCTTTCGGTCAATAGGCGTCGTACGTCAATAGTAGCGCAGCTATGGAGCAACAGGTCCGCGACCGTAGCCTTGCCGGTCGTGCTACAATTCGGGCAGCATCCATGACCTGCGGCGCGCATTCATCTGCCGCCATCTCGCCAGCAATAAGGGTACGTCGAAATCGCACCGACTGTCTTGGCCGCGCCATCATTGGCGGAGGCGTCGTCGGCTACGCGACGGCGACCAACGGCGCAATGGACCGGTCTGGCCCTGGTCGCAATTCTCGTCCTCGCCGCGCTGCTCCGGCTCTGGCTGCTCAACGTTTTCCCGCCCGGTCTCAACCATGACGAAGGGGTCAACGCCCTCGATGTCGAGCGGATCATCGGCGGCTGGCGGCCGATATTTCTGCCCGCCAACAACGGCCGCGAAGCCCTCTTCATGTACACCCAGGCACTCGTCGGGGCGATCATCGGCGTGACGCCTACCTCGCTGCGCCTCACGGCGGCCCTCTGGGGCATCCTGACCGTCGGTCTGACCTTTGGCCTCGCACGTTCCTGGTATGGCAGCCGCGTCGGCCTGCTCGCGGCAGGGCTCCTGGCGGTGGCGTTCTGGCATGTCGTCCTCAGCCGCGTCGGACTGCGCGCCATCAGTGTCCCAGCATTGTACGTTGGCGTCATGTGGGCCTTCAGCGAAGCATTCCAGCGCCGGCGGGTGATGTTCTTCCTGCTGGGTGGCGTCCTACTGGGTCTAGCGGAATACACCTATATTTCTGCCCGCCTACTGCCGGGGATCGTCTCGCTAATCAGTGTGATCCTCCTCATCCAGGAACGGCGGCACGCTCGGCCGTGTTTACCTCTCTTCCGGTCGCTCGGCCTCGCCGCCATCGCCGCCGGAATTGCCGTACTACCCGAGGCCTATTACTTTATCCGCCACCCGGAACAATTGATCGGACGAACGGATCAGGTCCTCGTCTTTAACAGTCACCCGGCCATTATCGGCACGCCGATTACCTTTCGTCAGAGCCTGGAACACACATTTGGAATGTTCTGGGTGGCCGGCGACACGAACTGGCTGCATAATATTGCCGGGCTGCCGGTCCTGGACCCATTGCAGACCCTGTTTTTCCTGGCCGGTGTCGGCGCGATCCTGATTGATCTCCACCTAGGGTCAAGGGGACTACATCTGTCAATCGTAAACGAACTGGCGGCGACGGCGAGCAATCTCCGGTCCGGTACGCTGCATCCGTCGCTCTGGCTCATCGTCTGGTCGGGCGTCCTCCTGGCCGGCAGCTCGGTCACCCAGGAGAGTCCCAATTATTTGCGATTGACGGCACTGATGCCGGCGGTTGCCATTGTCTGCGCCATCGGTGTGACGGCCTGTGGCGGCCTGGTCCAACGGCTGCTCAGGCGACGACGCATCTCCGTACCGAGAACAGTGACGGCGATCCTCATTGGCGCGCTCCTCCTGGGTGAAGGCGTGCGCACGGCGATCCTGTATTTCCATGAATGGGGCGGACAGGGCGGTGTCTATACCGCGTTCGATACCCACATTCGCGACGCAGCGACAGCATCCCTCCAGCAAAACGATGTGCCGATGGCAGATACCTTCATTCAACTCGACGCCTCGGCGCCATTCCTCTTCTTCCTTCCGCAGACGGGGACCGCCCGCTGGTTGCGGGAGTATTCCTCCGTTGTCGCCTTGCCGTCAGCCGGTCAGCCCGCGCTATGGGTCTACTCCCATTTCCAGGTGGTCCCCCCGCTTCCTGCTTCCCTACCCCAGGCAGCGCTCGTCGCGCACGGCCTGGCGCGGCTGGGCCATCCGGGATACTTTCTCTACCTCATGTCTGCACCGGACCTGGCAGCATTCCGCTCTGCGTTTGCGACGCCGAGCTCGACGACCCGCTTCGGCGACAGCTTACAGTTAGTCGGCACACAACTGCAATCCCCGCCCAGCGCTCGGCCCGGTGACACGGTGACCGTGCTCTTGCTCTGGCGCGTTTTGCAGGACGCCAGCGTCAACTTCGGGGTCTCGATCCACCTCACCGACGACCATAGCGTGAGCTGGGCCCAGTCCGATCGGCAGGGCATGATGCAGAACGGCTGGCGACGTGGTGACGAATTCGTCTCTCGCCACGACATCACCATTCCGGCCGACACGCCGCCGGTCCTTCTGCACATGGTGGCCGGCGCATCGGTGCTGGACCCGCTACACCAACCGGCGGCAGTGCTGCA
>JBPCLN010000281.1:0-3779 GCA_051003235.1 Chloroflexota bacterium
GCACTATCTCCGGGACCGCCTCTCCGGCGCCCACCACCTGCCCGCCTTGGCCGACCTCATCGCCCAATGCGCCGCCGAGTCCCGCTCCCTGATCGACTCCGCCGCTGCTTGACACCACGAGTTATTGGGCAGATACATGCTATTGACGAAAACGTGCTTCGGCTGTTTCCAGTGTATCGGCAGTTCCAATGCGTCCTCATGCAGCGTCAGTTCAAAGGCGTTGGCATACTTTCGATTACCCATTGCCTTCAACCGATGCGAAAGGCGCTCCGGGTAGCCGAAGTTACAGCCGGGGTGACCTTCGTGCAGCCCGTTACCGGTCCCCAGGTCGCATCGGTCCATTCAAGCGCGCTTCGCTCTGCCACGCTGGTATAGCGAGTCGTTTGCTGTGACAACCTCTCTCGCTCGTTCAATCGCCTCCGCCGGACCACTCAAGAATAGGGTAGAAGGGCTTTGCTATTAGTACCAAGGAAGTACGCTACGATGGCGGCATCTACCGATTCGCCGTAGCGCACCTTGGCCAGCACCAGGAGCGACATCGGCGCCGTAACGGCTCGCTCGGACGTAGACTCTGCACCATACGGATGCCTGCCTGGGTCGACCACTGCCTTCAGTACCATCGAAGCACAGCGTAGGCGATTAGGTATAGATTTGCCTATACTGTGATGAATACCGTCCGTGCACTATCGGCAGGGCGGCGGGGTGAGGGCGTTCGCCTCTTTGATCGCACCAGCGCAGCAGTATGGGGCAGTCGCGGCGCAGGATCGCCGGCTAGCATCGTTCGGTGGCTAGGGCGTCTTCCACGTAGACACGGTCGCCACCCGCCACCCACGGGTCGTGCCCGATGGCTAGAATATTCCCGTCGTGCCGGGACGAATCGTGCAATGCTGCCGCGGTCGGCTTCCAACGCCACGGAGGGGGGAGTGGAATGGCTGCCATGTGGTCTCGGCGCGTCGTCCTTCTACTCGCCTCCTTGTCGGCCCATCCGGCCGACGCCGCCGAAGCGCCTGTCTCCCTGCTGGGCGACGTGCCGGCGCGGGCAGTCGCCGCCGCACAACACCTCGGACCACTCGCCGACACGGCGCCGGTCACGCTCACTCTGGCCCTGGCGCCGCAGCAAGCACCTGCGCTTGCTTCCCTGATACGCGACCAGTACATGCCAGCGTCGCCACGTTTCCACCAGTTCCTCACCCCGGCACAGTTCGCCGCCCGGTTCGGCGCCACGGATGCCCAACTCGGCGCCGTCACCGATTGGCCGGGTAGTCAGGGACTGACCGTGCGTAGCGTGCCGCCGAACCGGCTCTTTGTCGAACTGACCGGCTCGGCCGTCCAGGTTGACCGCGCTCTGGGCGTCCGGCCCCACCACTACCGGGGGCCGGATGGTACGACGTTTCAAGCGCCACCGCGGGAGCCGCAGATTCCGAGCGCCTGGCCGGTATCGTGCGGGCCGTGAACGGGCTGAGCACGTTTCCTGTCGCCACACGGCACCTCGAGCGGCGGCCGAGTGCGGTTGCGCCTACGCCGGCGACTGACAGTTCGATCAAACGGCCGGCGACGAAGCCCGGCCCGGTCTCCTTGCCGAACACGTCGACCCCCGTCGGCCTCGTTCCTTCCAGCTTCCGGACGGCCTATGCCCTCGCTCCTGCCTATAGCAACGGTATTGACGGCACGGGACAGACGCTGGCCGTTTTTGAACTGGCCGGCTATACCGCCTCTGATAGCGCCGGCTATGAGCAAGCCTTCGGCCTGCGCGCTGTTCCGTTGCAGAATGTCCTGGTCGACGGATCTAGCGGCATTCCGGGCAACGGCGCCGACGAAGTCACACTGCACCTCGAGCAGCAGATCGCCATCGCTCCCGGCGCCAGCAAAGTGCTGGTCTATGAGGGGCCGAACACCGATGCCGGCGTCGTGGACACGTATGCGCGGATCGCCAACGACAACCAGGCGACGTCCATTAGCACGAGCTGGGGGATCTGCCAGCCATCCGTCCTCCCCAGCACCTTGCAGAGCCAAAATTCCAGCCTCACCCAGATGGCGGCGCAGTGCCAGAGCATCTTTGCCGCCTCCGGCGACAGCGGCGCCGATGACTGCGGCGGCAGCCAGCTCGCGGTGGACTACCCTGCGTCCGATCCTTCAATGACCGGAGTGGGCGGCACCCACCTCAATCTCGGGAGCAACGGCGCCTACGGCTCCGAAACAACTTGGGACGGCGTTTGCGCCAATGGGCCTTGCGCGGGTGGCGGTGGCGTGAGTGCCGTGTGGGCCCAACCGTCGTGGCAGAGCGGCCCGGGGGTTCAGAACCAGTTCAGCACCGGGAAGCGCGAAGTGCCCGATGTCGCGCTTGATGCGGACCCGTCGACGGGTTACGCCATCTATTTTGGCGGCTCCCGGGTCGAATTCCCCGGTACGAGCGCCGGCGCTCCTCTCAGGGCAGCGTGGTCGGCCCTCACTTACCAGTACGCCGCAACCCAGGGCCACCCCCGCCTCGGCTTCGCCGCGCCGACCCTGTATCAGGTTGCCGGCAACACCCAGCAATATCCGCTCAGTTTCCACGACGTCACGCAGGGAAGCAACGGGTTCTACCCAGCCACGCCCAACTATGACCTGGCCACCGGCTGGGGCAGCTTCGACGGCTGGAACCTGCTGCGCGCCGCCAATGGCGCCCTGCCGGCCTTCCCGGCCGTGACCGCCGTCAGCCCCTCAAGTAGTTCGACCAGCGGCAGGACGTCCGTTACCATCAGTGGAGTAACCTTCTCAGGAACTGCAGCGGTGCGATTCGGCAGCGTGGCGGCCCAATCCTTCACTGTCATGTCCGCCGGCTCGATCACGGCCGTGACGCCGGCCGAGCCGCAGGGCGTGGTGGACGTGACTATCACGATCGCCAACGGCACGTCCAGCTTGTCCTCCGCTGATCGCTTCGCGTTCCTCGCTGGGATAGCGACGACGAGCCAGGCCGTGGCCTGCCAGATTAACCCCAGCCATTCCGGCGCCACACAGTTCAATACGCTCCTGCCGACGCTACTCCAGCAGTGGACTGTCGACCTGGGCGGTGACATTTCCTACCCGCTGATCGCCCAGGGCAAGGTCTACGTGACCGTTAGGCCAGCTTCGATCACCGGCATGCGATTAGTGGCGTTGGACGAAACGAATGGACAGGTCGCCTGGCAGGTGCCCCTGGGCGGCACCTACGGTTTCGCGAACGCGGCGTACGATGGCGGCCGTGTCTTTGTCGTCAACTCCAACGGCTTACAGGCGTTCGACGCGGGCACCGGCGCCGGCCAGTGGGCGGCGCTGCTCCCCGGCCAGTACCTCTTCAGTTCAGCGCCCACCGCGCTCGGTGGCGTTGTCTATGTCGGCGGCACCGGATCGGGCGGAACGGTGTTACTGCCGGCCGGGACAACGCTGCCGGCAAGTGCGGCGAGCTATGTTGATTCGTCAAGCCTGACCGATTCCTTTTACTGCTACGCGATTGGGGCGCTCAATGGGTCGATCCTGCTGGGCAGTTCAGACGTGCTCTGCGTAGCGCCGGGCACGCGCTCGGCAACGGGAGCGCCGCCCACGTTCGGTATTCAGCTCCAGCAGACGGATACTGCTATAACCATCGTATCTCCTGGTAGGCCCATCGGCGAGGAGGGAGCAGGCCCATGCCGCTACCGGTACCCGATCGCCCACCGCTGTCGGCGCCGTTACTCGGCGGACTGGTGGTGCTGCTCGCCGTGCTCCTGTCGATCGCCGCCGCGGGCCTTGGCGGGGGCTCCGCCCCGAGACAGGAGCCCAGT
>JBPCLN010000282.1:0-2685 GCA_051003235.1 Chloroflexota bacterium
GATTAACCCGCACCCTCCCCGGGGCACCAGTTCGCTGATTGGGAGCGATCTCTCCGGCCGCCACCATGGGCGACCCGCGAACTCGATCCGTTCGCCGTGCTAGGCGCGTCGCCAGAAGCGCCACCAACGCCACGTCAGTTCCGGCTCCTCCTCGTGCGCCGGCAGCGCCAGCAGCTCCTGCAGCTTGGCGTTCTCCGCCTCCAGCTTGCGCGCCCGCTCCTGCCACATCGCCGCCGCCTGCTCAGCGGCACTCGCCCGCTCGTGCTCGCGATCTGCCCTGGTCATTTCTCGGTCAAGCAGTTGCTACAGCATGGTCATTACCTGGCCAATCGCTCTTCCACCGCAATACGAACCAAGGAATCTTGCAGCGCAATACTTTGGGGGACACCCGTCCGTAACCAAGTCACGGACCTGTCGGCCCTCATCGGCGTGGAAGTGGGCCAGCGATTCAAGCCGGCAGACCTGTACGAAGACGTGCTGGTACACGCTGGTGTCTGCGGTGAGTATTGCATTCCCTTTCCCCGCCGCTGGGCGGAACGCACCGAGGCGTCGAAAACCAACAGCGTCGCGTAGGCGACCGATGAAGCTGGCGCCGGCTGGGGGGGCTCCTGGCCGGCGCCTTTTGCGTGTACGATGCCCCTGGAGGCGTTGAGAGCGATGCGCGACCATACCTGGTACTTCACGCTTGCCCCGGGCCGGTGGTCGGCCTCCTGTGGCTGCGGCCTGACCGTCCACCTTGACATACCGGTGCCGAGCCGTTCCCTGTGGAGGTGGACGTTGGACGGCCATGTGTCGCCAGTGGAGCGGATGCTTGATGGCGTGGGATCCGTGACCCGGGCACTGCGGGAGTTGCTGGCAGGAATGGCGGTGGGGAGGAATTGACTATGGCCGACGATCCCGCCCATCCTCGCCATGAGAACGCCGTGTCGTTGTGGCGTGCGGGGGAGAAGCTGGCACATCGGCGGCAGGCGGACGACTGGCAGCGCGACTATGATGCGGCGATTGCGGCGGCCGTAGTGATGCTCCACCGGTACCACACGCTGGATGCGCTGATCACGGCCTACTTCGACGATGCGGTCGATGACGCGTTGGAACCGCTCTGCCGGTTGCCCTCGGGCCGAGTGCTGAACTTCGCCATCGTGGAGGACGCCGCCTACTGGCGCCGGCTCCAGCAGTTGGTCGGCGAGCAGGCCGGCAGGCCCTAGCAATCGGCGGCGGCGGCCTGGATGTCTCCCCTTTGCTGTCAACGACTGGCGAACGTTGCCCGGTAGCGGCTAGTACTGCCGATCGCGCCGGCAACGTCACCAGCGGTTGGGCTGGTCTCGGGAATGGCCGAGAATCGCGCCAGGATCGCCATGGCGGTCCGTTAGCCGTTCTGGCCGCTATGATGTCCTTTGCGTACAG
Source organism: Chloroflexota bacterium (assembly GCA_051003235.1). Classification (GTDB taxonomy): domain Bacteria; phylum Chloroflexota; class UBA4733; order UBA4733; family UBA4733; genus UBA4733. The sequence goes on from JBPCLN010000282.1 coordinate 1,405, forward strand.
AAAGGGGACCAGATGGCGTTTAGCTACCAGAACCGTAAGGGGACAACCTACTACCTGCACGGCCACGTGACGAAGCTGCGCAACGACCGCGAGCAGCAAATCTACTTCTTCAGCAAGACGCCGGAGGATGGGCTGGAGCATCTTCCCGCCGGCTACGAGGTGAGCGAGGTCAAGACATCGGGGCTGCCGGTGCTGAAAAAGAACGCGACCGGCTAGCCCCCGCTGCCGTCCTGCCTATTGACCGCCCGACGGTGTCGGCCAGCCCGGCGCAGCGACGAAGGCCGCTGCCGTGGTCGCTGGTTTGCCATCTGGACCATGCGACAGCCACTTGTCATCGATCTGGTGGCAGTGCGTTTGCGCGTCCCAGCCGTTCTTGGCGTAGAAACGGAGGAGATCGGGCCGGCGACGTGCCAGCGCGACGTACATGTTGGCGTTTCGTGCGGTGTTGCAACTCGCGGGGATTCCCTCCGGCGCCGCTGCAGCGGCCAGCGCCGTGCCGGCCGTGGCACTGGTTGTCGATGTGCTGGTGGCTGTCGTTGTCGGAGCGACACTCGAGGATGCCGCCGTCACGCCGGACGCGCCGCCGCCGCAGCCAGCCAGGACCAGCGCCGTGCAAGTGCTGAAGCCGGTCAGGACCAAACGGCGCCGTAGATTGGAAGAATGCAATCGGGCCTCCAGAGTCTCCTCGGTCGATCGGCGCCCCACCTGGCGCCTGGATCATGGTCCCATGCCAGCCAGGGCCAGGAACGACTCCGGTGCATACGGAGCGTGGGCGTCAGGCACCGCCAAAAATGGTGCGACCTGGCCCATCCAGCCGCCGCCACGACGTGCGCAGGACGCCAATTCCACCGGCGCTGGGACCAGCCAGGGCATTCACGGCGACGTAGGACCGGACGATGCCGGCATCGGCGTGGGCGTGAGCAGCAGCCTGCGCCGGTCACCGTCCAGCCACCACCACGGCGCCTGGTCAAAGCGCAGCGGATCCAGCGCATTCACCGTCAGGAAGCCAATCCACGGCCACCAACTGTCATGCAGCGTCTCCTTTGCCAACGCCATCAGCTCATTGCGTCGGGCTACCGACGGCACGATCACGAGGACGTGGAGCCAACGCTGTCCCCAGTGCTCCTCGGCCAGCCCTAGGGTCTGGTACAACCGGAAGGCGCGCAGCTTGCGCCGGACGCGCTCACGGGTAAGCGTGCCCATATCCACCTCCAGGAAACAGGCCTGCACCTCCGTGCCGCCGTCATAGGACAGCACGAAGTAGGCGTCGGGCAGCACCGG
>JBPCLN010000283.1:0-11635 GCA_051003235.1 Chloroflexota bacterium
GTAGGAGCTGATGCCGACCAGTTCCCAGGCGATGAACAGCGTGAAGAGATCCGCCGCCAGCACCAGCGTGAGCATCGCCCCGGCAAAGAGGCTGAGCTCGGCGAAGAAGCGGCCGACGTTAGGGTCGCCGGCCATGTAGCGATTGGCGTAGATGAAAACGAGCAGCGCAACGACCGCCACCAGCGTCGCCATCAGCGCAGCCAGCGGGTCCAGCCACAGGGCTAAGGCGAACTGCCGCCCGCCCACGGAGAACCAGGGGACGCTGACGGTGAGGCGCGTACCGCCGGCCGAGGCAAAGAGACCCACCAGGGCGATGGCGAGGCTGGCGGTGAGTGCGGCCACGGCGGACCTTGCCGCCAGGCGAGGAGACCGGCTCAGCCCGGCCGCCAGCAGGACAAAAACGGCCAACGGAAACAGGGGAGCCAGCCAGAACAGGTTCCCGCCGGTCATCCCTGCAGTTCCTGCGCCTGATCAACGTTGGCGCTGCCCCGCTTGCGAAAGACGAGCAGCATGAGGGCCAGCCCAGCCGCCATCTCGATGGCGCCGATGGTCACCATGATGATGAAGAAGACCTGCGCGTCGTAATTGGCGGGGGCAACGAAGCGCCAGAAGGCGACGATATTCAGAGCGGCGGCGTTGAGGATGATCTCCACGCTCATGAGGATCATGACGGCGCTGCGCTGGGACAGCACCCCGGCCACACCGATCCCGAAGAGCAGAGCGCCGACGATCAAATAGGGAACGAGCCCCGGTCCGCTCATCCTTTGCCGCTCCCCTCGCCACCACCGGCGCCGGCGTGGACCGGGGTCTGGTCGACCGGGACGAGGTCCATCCCGCACTTCGGACATGCCCCTGGCCCAGCCTGGCGGACTTCCGGATGCATGGGACAGGTGAACGTCTCTTGCCCATCCGGGGGATCGTTGCCGGTGTCATCGGCGGGAATGAGGTCCATCCCGCACTTGGGGCAGGCGCCGGGTTCTCCTTGCCGCACCTCGGGATGCATGGGGCAGGTATACACCTGCTGCTCCCGATCGGCAGCGTGGACCGGCGACTTCGGCGGCGCCGGCGGCTCGCTGTCACGCGTGCCAAAGATCACGGCCCCGGCAATGCCGGCCAGGATGAGGAAAGCAGCCCCCTCGAAGCCGATCATATAGCGGGAGAGCAGCAACCCGCCTACGGCTACGGTGGCGTCCTGCGTTGGCCCGGTAGTAGCTAACGGCCAGGCGGTCCGCACGATCAGCACGATCAAAGCCACCGCCGAGGCCGCGCCGAGCGCGAGCGCCAACGGCACTTGCGCCGTCGACATGGCCATACCCACCATCATCTCGCGGTGCTGCTGGGCGTTCATGCCACTCATCCCGGCCGTGTCGCTGCCGGAATGGTCCATCGCCATGGCGCTGTGGCCGTCGCCGTCCGGCTGCCCCTTTGCCATGCGATCGTTCCTTTCGCCGGCCGGATGGCCTAGCGGCATAGCGTCAGCGTGACCGCCACCGGCGTGATCCATGGCCATACTGCTCGTCGTACCGCCGTCCGCCGGCACCGCTCGGCTATCTTGCGAAGCCGTTACGTGCCGGTGCGCTTGCTGCTGGTCGTCTTGCTCCGCCGACACGAGGTCCATCCCGCACTTCGGGCAGGATCCGGGTCCATCCTGGCGGACCTCTGGATGCATCGGGCAGGTATAGACGTTGCCACTCTGCGCCGTCGCTGGTTCCGGCGGGGACGCCTCCGTCGGCACCAGGTCCATGCCACACTTCGGGCAGGCGCCTGGGGCCTGCTCACTGACCTCCGGGTGCATCGGGCAGGTCCAGTCGGTCTCCGCCTCCGCTCCATTCCTATCCTGCTTAGGCGCCGCCGACGGGGCTGCGCCGCGCGGCATACTCATAGAGAAGGCGCCGGGACCGGGCAGGTGCATCTTGCGCTTCATGTCCCACATCATCTCGCCGCCCGGGTCCATCATCAGCATCACCATGAAGAGGACCATCACCAGCATGCCGCCGACGTTCATCATCACCTGGATCGCCGCCAGCAGATCGGCATCGATCAGGATAAAGAGGCCGGCCAGCGCCAGGAAGCTGGACATCAGCGCCAGCCCGGCGCGGTACATACTCATCGTGATCAGCATGCCGCCGGCCGTGACCACCGCGATCAGGGAGAGTGCGAGGAAGATCGTCCACTCCACCAGCCCGTTCATCACCGGCCTCCGGCGAAAAGCAGCGTCACCACGCCAACCCAGACCAGGTTAACAAAGGTCGCCGGCAACAGCACTTTCCAGGCGAGGCCGAGCATCTGGTCCTGCCGAAGGCACGGTACGAAGCGCGTGACCCAGAGCACCAGACTCGCCAGGAGCGCCGTCTTGAGGACGAACCAGACCGGACCGGGGAGCAGCGGCCCGCGCCAGCCGCCGAAGAACAGTACAACCGCCATGGCGGTCATCACCAGGAAGAGCGCATTGAGCGTGACCCGGAAGAGCAGTAAGCGGGGACCGGCGTATTCGCTGAGGACGCCGCCTTCCAGTTCGCTGCCACCCTGGGGGATGTCGAAGGGATGCCGGTAACTCACGAAGAGCATCGACACCAGGTAAATGGCGAGGCCTAGCGGCTGCCAGATGCCGTACCAGAGGGTGGACTGCGCTTCGACGATGCGCACCGTGGACAGCGACTGGGCGTCCATCACCGGGCCGATGGCGGCGAAACCCAGGGGTACTTCGTAGGCTACCAGGTGGGCGGCCGCCCGGAACGTCCCGAAGAGACCCTCCTTGCTGTTCTGGCTCCAACCGGCGTTCATCATCGCCACGACGAACGGTCCCAGCACGGCGATGAAGTAGAAGAGACCGATCGAGGGATCGAAGCCGACGGCGTGCGACCCGATCGGGATCACCAGCGCCGCCAGCGCGACCGCCGCCAGGGCAACGAGAGGCGCCGAACGGAAAAGGAAACCGTCGGCGCCGCGCGGCTGGAGATCTTCCTGCCGCCAGAGACCGATTGCTTCGCTCAGCGGTAATGCCAACGCGAGCAGCACTTGGCGTGGTCCCATGCTACTCAGGTGATCGAGGACGGCGACGAGATAGGCGCCGAGGAACAAGGAGCAAAGTACAACGACCGCGGTGATGAGAGCACTCATCCGTCTGCCTCGGCCATCGCCAGGTCCAGACTTACCACCAGCGTCTCGGCGTCCGCCAGCTTCTGTCCGGCCAGGGCCGCCGGCAACAGCGCCAGCAACGCAGCGGACGGGCGCCGCCACTCCACCTGTGCCGGCCCGCTGCCGCCGCCGCTCACCAGATGAAGGCCGAGTTGGCCACGCGGCCCTTGCACAGCGACGTCGGCGTCACCCGCCGGTGCGTGCCAGTTGCCTTCCGTCCGGTCGGCCTCGTGGCGAACTGTGTCGCCAATCGCGTTCAGCGCCGTCCCGGCTGCTTCCAGGTCGGTGGCGGCCGCCAGCAGCCGGGTCTGCATCCGGCTCCAGGCGTCGCCCGCACCGTGCTCCGCCGTATGGCGCACCGGCCCGCTCACGCCCGCGCCGTCGAGCAAGCCGGCCGGCAGCACGCCGACTCCTCGCAGCCGAAGCTCCAGGGAACGATTCCGGAGGATGCACTGGCGCAAGAGGCCAACCTTGGTGACTATGCGCTGCAGTTCCGCTGATGCAACCGGCCGTACATTCGGCGCTGGGTGCCGGGGCGCGAGCCAGATAGTCGTCGGCTGGGGCCAGAGTGCCTCGCCCAGTCGCGTGACCGCCATGGCGCACTGCCAGGCCCGTTCGGTTGGCACCGGCGCCGCCAGGAACGCCAGAAAGCGGTGCAACCACCAGAGATGGTTGGCAGCCCGCTCGACGGCCAGAGCGGCTTGCCGCGCTTCCTGGGTGGCGGACGGCGGCAGCCACTGCTGCAGGTGCTCCAGCGCCTGGACGTAGGCCAGGCGACCGGCGACGTGCGCCAGCGGATCGATTGCAGAGGCGATCGTTGCCGCCTCCTGCCACGTGACACCGATCATCGCCTCCGCAATGCCGCGCCTGGCGAAGCCGGCCTCCACTTCGGCTTGGAGTACCTGTTCGCCATCGCAGATCAGCAACAGGCGTAGTGGCCCCGCCGTGAGCGCCTGAATCGGCCCCAGGCTCAGCACCGCCATTTCGGTCGCCAGTTCCCGTTGTTGCTTGTTCGGCAATTTGATGGTGTCTTCGGCGAACGCCGCCGACGTCACAAGGCCGATTGACGGCCAGGGAGCCAACCGTTGGATGATGTCCACGATCTGCTCGGCGGAGCGGACATCCACCTGAGGTGACCGAGGGAGGAGGTCCATGGCGGGCACATAGTCCGGCAGTACGAGATCCGAGGCGGCCGTGTCGACGATGAGCGCCTGGGCCGGCTGGGGCAGTGCCCGGGCATATTCTCGCAGGGCCGGCGCCAGTTTGCGAGTAATTGGCCCCGTGACGATCAGCAGATCCGCGTGGCGGGGAGACGACGCCGGTCGCAAGCGGCTGTCCATACCGCTCAGAGCGGCCAGTAGATGCGCGCCAGCGCCGCCGTCGACCGCGGCATACCGCCGCTGCATCCGTCCCATCTTCGCCGGCCAGCCCGTGCGCGTTGAGCGCGTGGCTTCAGCGCTCCCAATCAAACGCGTCCTCCTTCCACGCGAAGACGATCGCGGCGACCAGGATGGCGATGAACACGAACATATCGCCCAGGGCGACCAGGCCGACGCGCTTGTAGACGACGGCCCAGGGGAACATGAAGACCATCTCCATATCGAACGCTACGAAGAGCAACGCCAGGACGGCGTAACGGAGCCGGAACTGCACCCACGTCTTGTGCCCCGTTCGCCCACCATGCTCCGGCGGCGGATTCTCGGCCGCGGCACGCACCGGCGGGCCCAGCCGGCGCCCGACCGCCAGGGCAAGCCAGCCCAGGAGCAGCGCGATCACGAGCATTGCCGCAGCGACGCCATATTGCGTGCTGACAGCCGTCGGCCCAAGCACGTCCGCTCTCCCTCAGGCACCTGCTTGTGGGGATGCCGCTCCCTTGGCTTCCATAGCGCGACCTGCCAAGCGTGTTCCTCACCTCCAAGGTTCCGAAGAAGACGCAGCGGGTCCTCCGGCCTCTTCCACCTGAAAGCTAGGTGCGGCGCGCAAGGCGCGTGCCAGTACCGTATACTTCCATGCGGTATGGGTAATGTCCAGGCACGAAGTCGTTCGCAGTGTCGACATCTTCTTCTGCTGCACTGACACACGGAAAGTCGGGGTCATGGAATGGTCAGAGGCACAAGCTACGCCGAGGATAAAGACGCGCTCTTGCTGCGGCTGCGCAAGATGGAAGGCCAGGTCCGTGGTTTGCAGCAGATGATCGCCGACGACCGCTACTGCCTGGACGTCGTTCAGCAAATCAACGCCCTCACCGCCGCCGCCCGCGAGGTCGAGTTGCTCGTGCTGGAAGACCACTTGCGCGGTTGCGTGGCCGAGGCCTTACGGGGTGATGGCGGCGATGCCGCCATCAAGGAGACCATCCAAGTCCTCCGCAAGACGTTGCGTCCCTAGTCCATTCGCCGGATCGGCCTCCTCTCTTGGGGCATAACCGCGCCGAATCCCCCTGGCGTTCCACCTGGTTATCCCCCATCGTCGCCGGGTTGGTATAGGTAAAGGTACGTTCAATCCTGTGCCCGGGATCGACGATGGTTTCTTGCTGCAGGCGGTCCTGGGTGTCGATCTCCAGGCGGTACCAGATGTCGGAACCAGAGAGGAATAGCGTCAGTGCCTGGCGACCGTCCGACGCCGGCACGGGGCGGATGCCACTGGCGCCACCCGCTGCGTAGATCTCCTGGGCCATAAACCGCTCGCCCGTCAGCGAGACGGTTGTCGTGCTGGCGCCGTTCGAGCTGGGCGAGACGCGCTCGGTGAAGGCCACGCGCGGCTGGGCACGCATGGTCGCGATGACCCGCTGGAGCAACGCCGGGTCATCCGGTGCGAGCGGCCAGGCCACGCTGAAGGTGGTGGTTCCCCCAGTCCATCCCGTTGCCGCCACACTGACCGATAGCGTCGTCGTGCCCGGCTGCCAGGGGAAAGCGGTGGTGGCGCAGCCGGGGCCGCATGGGCGCGGCGAGACGTCGAACGCCTTCCGGCCCGGCGCCTGGCCGGCGATGGCGAGTTGTGTGGTGGGGGCCGGATCGCCGCCGGGGATGAGCACCTGCACCCGCAGTTGGCCCGGCGCCGCGCTCAGGTAGAGCGTCAGCCAGCCGGCCATGCCGGCCTCGGTCAGGACCGGTTCGGGCAAGGGAGGCGGGCCGAGCAGGGTGTCCGTTGCCGTTGCCGGGCGGGGCGGGACCGTCGCGGCGAGCACCACAGCGACGGTGACGACCGTGAGGAGCGAGATGCCTTCGCCGCGGGTGACACGGCGGAGCAAAGCGAACTGCAGCCCCGTGCGATTGGCCAGCGCTCCGCGGCGGGCGTACAGGGCGAACCCCAGCGCAACGGCGACTACGAAAGCCTTGACGAGCAGAACACGACCGTAGGCGGCGGTCAGGAGCTCCGCCGGCCACTGCAGCACGGCAATGGCGTCGGCCAGGCCGGTCAGCAGGACCAGCCCGACCAGTACCAGGGCCAGTCTGGCGTAGCGCCGCACCCCGGCTTCCAACACGAGTCGTTCCTCACTCGGCAGGCGCCAGACCAGCAGCACGACGTGGGCCAGTCCCCCGAGCCAGAGGGCGGCGGCGAGCAGGTGCAGCACGTTCGCGGGCGCCGCCCACCATGCCGCCGTGGCCGGATGCCCCTGCAGCGCCACGGCCGCGAGCGCCCCGGCCAGAGGCAGCAGGGCGAAGGGACGGACACGGGGCCAGGGGAGCGTGACCAACCAGAGGGCATAGCCGACCAGGACGAGTTGGGCCAGGGCCAATACCCCGACTCGGGTCGTGAGCGTTGCCATGCCGGCGCCGACCCCGCCGCCAGCGTGCAGCAGGAGCAGCAGTTGCAGGGCGCCCCCAAGGAGCGAGAGCGCCAGGAGCCGGGCCAGAGGGAGCCGGGGAACCGTCAACTGGTATTGCCGCTCCGGCGCCCGCCAGACGACACGCTCGCTGGCCAGTCCGCCGACGGCGAGGAGCAGCGTGCCCAGGAAAAGCCACGTCGCCGCCACCGCCGGCCAGGCGATTGGCGCCCCACTCTGGCTGACCGTGGCCGGCAAAGCCCCCCCGGTCCCGACGGCGAAGGCAAACTCGCCGACGGAGAGGTGGCCATCGTCGGCGGACGACTCCTGCCAGGACACGACGTAGATGCCGTCGCCCAGAGGGGGCAGAGACGTCTGGACGACGAGCCCCCCTATCAAGGCGCTGCAACGAGCCGAGCGCGATGGACCTATCGCCTGCCGTCTGCACCGTTACGCGTTCGTTGACCACCGGCTCGCTGAACTGGAGACGGAGCGCTGCCGGGCTCGCCCCCAGGCGCTGGCCCGGCAGCGGTGAGGTCTGAATCAGGAAGGCGTGCGCCTCGGCCATTGGTGGCGTGCGCAACAGGACGCACATGGCCAGGGCAAGCAGGACCACCAGCAGCCGATGCCGTGCTCCCATCATCGGTAGAACAGCGTGTAGTACAGCCGCTGCATGGCGATGCTGAGCCAGAAGAAGGTGTTGGTGAGGAAGAGCACGCCCATGCCGATCAGCACCGCGCCGCTGCCCCAGTTCAACAGGCGGTAATGCCGCTTCACCCAGCCGAAGACGCCCGTCATGCGGGTGAAGCCGACGCCCGTCGCCACGAAGGGCACCGCCATCCCCAGGGAGTAGAGCAACAGCAACAGCGCCCCCTGACCAAGCGTCTCGGTACTGCCGGCGTAGAAGAGGATGGCCGCCAGGATCGGCCCGACGCAGGGCGTCCAGCCAAAGGCGAAGACCATCCCGAGCAGCACAGGGCCGGCCGGCCCCAGAGCGGATGGCGAAAGCTGGAGCCGACGCTCGCGAAAGAGGAAGGGCAGGCGTGCCACCTCCAGCACGAGCAGCCCCATGACGATCATCACTACGCCAGCCACCGCGTTGAGCAGTCGCCGGCTGGGTCCGATCAGGCCGCCGAGGAGCGAGACGACGACGCCGAGCAGGACGAAGACGAGTACGAAGCCGAGCACGAATAGCAGCGCGGCGCGGAGCGCGCGCACGGTGTGCGCCCGACCGCCGGCCGAGAGCTGATCCAGCGACAGCCCGGATACCATCGACAGGTAGCCGGGGATGAGGGGCGCCACGCAGGGCGAGAAGAAGGAGACGATGCCGGCCCCGAAGGCGACCGCCCAGCCGACCTGCGGCACCAGTTCATTCATCGCAACGCTTCCGCCAGGAACCCGGCGAGTTGCGTCTGCTGGAGCTCGCCCAGCCAGCGCCGCTCGATCTGCCCGGTTCGGCTCAGGAAGAAGGTCGTCGGTAGTCCGGAAACGCCGTAGGCCTGAGTAACCTTTAGGCCCTGATCGGCGCCGGCGGGATAGGTGAGGCCGAACTGCCTGAGGAAGGCACCGGCGTCGGTCTCGGTGTCCTCAGTATCGACGCCGGCCACCAGCACCCCGCGCGTTCGGTACTGTTGTGCTACCGCTTCCAGGCGAGGCGCCTCGTTCCGGCAGGGGATGCACCAGGAGGCCCAGAAGTTAACGACGACAAGCTTGCCGCGCTGGTCGGCCAGCCGGAAGGAGCCGCCATCGAACAGGGGAAGCGTGAAGCCCGGCGCCGGTCCCAGGCCGGTGGCGGTTTGGCCGGCGAAGCTGCCCTTTCCCTCCAGTCCGGCGAGGCGATCACGCACGAGCGTGCCGAGGTCGTCAACGTTCCCCCAGTGCAGTTGCGCCGCCGCGAGGAGCGCCACGGCAAGCAGCGCTAGCGCCCACAGGCCAAGACCGAGGCGCCAGTAGAGCGGGCGCATGGCACGCGTGGGCGGGTGGGGCGTCCGTTCGCTCACCGCAGGATCTTCTCGATGAAGCTGCTGATCTGCGCGTCCGTGAGCGGCCCAATCCAGTGGCGGGCGATCGTGCCATCCCGGCGAATGAAAAAGGACTCCGGGATGCCCGTGACGCCGTAGTCGATGGCGGCATTGCCTCTTGGGTCGGGGCCGTTGGGGTAGGTGATGCCGAATTCTTGCATGAATTTGCGCGCGTCCGGCTCCGAGTCCCAAATATCCAGCCCGACCATGACGAGTCCCTGCGGTTGGTAACGTTGCCAGGCGCCCTCCAGCACCGGCGCCTCCGCGCGGCAAGGTGGACACCAGGAGGCCCAGTCGTTGACCAGGACCGGCTTGCCGCGCTGGGCGGCCAGATGGAAGGCGCCGCCGGCATACAACGGGATCTGGAAGTCCGGGGCCGGCCCGGGCCGGATCATCCCGACCTGGCTAGCAGCATGGACGCCGATGCCGTTCGCCCCGCCCTGCTGGCGCAGGAGCGCGAAGCCCGTGAGCGCCAGGAAGCTAATGACGGCGAGCAGCACGATGAGGACGATCAACCAGCGCCGAGACCGCCGGCTGGTGGGCGCCGGTGACCAGGGGTCGAGCGACGTGGCTCCAGCCACCGTGTGATCTCCCTCCGACCTTGCCACTACGGTGCTCGATAGCCCAGGCCTTCAATGCAGCGACCATCGTACCATCCTTGATCGTAGGCGTCCAGGCAAGCCGGGGAGGAGCCGCGCGGGAGGCGTGTCCGCGCCTGAGCGTCTGCAGGTCGCAGACAGGGCAGGACGCTCAATCGTGATCAGCGCCGGACGCAACGCTGTCGCCGGCATCTGCTGGCGATCCTTCGCCGATGCAGTGGGCAGGTTCCGACAAAGCGCCGGTTGCGTTCCACCCCATCCACCGTCGCCGCGCAACCCCAGCTCTCGTGCTCATGTAGCGGCGTCACCTGACCGGGGCGCAGCGCCACGGCGACCAGGGATCAGCCGGCCGGATCGGCGTACAGTTGGCGGGCGATATAGCCATGCGGCACCGGCCGGCGCTCTGCCTCGGTGAGTTGGATCAGCCGCGTCAACCGGTGCAGCGCCTCCAGCACCTGTACTCGTATCTCGAACGGCGCATCGTCACGCCGGCAGATCGTGTTGATCTCCGCCGCGAAGGCGCCGATGCCCTGCACGCAGGCGTCACTATTATCCATACTCGCCTGCTCCCTTACCGGTGGTTATAGAACTCGACGCTCCAGCGCCACTCGGAACCGTCCGGCGACTGCCACCAGGCCGTCAGGATGCCGACTTCGCCACCCGGTAACAGCACCGGGCCGCCGATATCCTCCTGTCCTGGCCAGCGATCCTCCCGGGTGATGCGTTCGCCATCCCTGACGAGGCGCGCCATCGGGCGGTCGGCCGTCTGCTGGAGGCCCTCGCCCCTGGCGATGAGCGTGCCGTCGTCCCGCCGCACTGCCACAGCGAGCACGGGCGGTGCGGCATGCACGAGCAGCACCGCCGCTTCATCCAGCCGCCCGCGTGCAAACGGCAGCCCTTGTGCCGCTGCCTCCGGGTACCAGAGGTCCCAGATTTCCTGCACCCCCACCATCATAGACTCCTCCCTATTCCGTTATTGCACGACCAGCTTGCCGAACATGCCCTGCTTCGCGTGGCCGGGCACCGGGCAGAGGTAGTAGTACGTGGCGGCGTCGGCGGCAGTGAATTGCAGCGTGCGGCCGAACCACTGCTGCGCCGTCGCGCCAGGCGCCGGCATGGCGAAGGCGCCCGGGAAGGCCACCTGGACGTCCATCATGACCATGGACGGATAAGGTGGGGGAGTGGTCGTCAACTCCCAGCCGTGCGGCGTCCCAATATCGGCGTCGAAGAAATGGACCGTCACCTGGGCGCCCTTCGGGATCACGACGGTGGGATTCACCAGCCCATTGACGTTCCAGGTCATGTCCTGCTGCCCGTCCGGACTCCCCAATGCCGCCAACGCGACCTGCGCCGTGTGGTAGGTGATCGTGTTCGTCTGCCGATTGATGTCCGCGCCGGCGGCCAATTGTTGGACGAGCGCCTGCGCCGCGGCGGAGTTGCTGGTGGTCACGGGGCCGCCGATGCCGCTGCCCATCATTCCTGTGCCGCCCATCATGCCGGAGCCGCCCGACCCCATCGTGCCGGAGCCGCCGCCCAGCATGCCGCGTGACCCCATCATCCCGTACCCCCGGCCCGCGTCGCCGCCGGACCCCATCATCCCCGACCCTGCGCCCGGCGTACCGGAGTTCCCTGGGCTCGCGGCAGACGAACCTGCAGCGGTTCCGTTGTCCGGCGTCGGACCATCCAAGCCTCGCGCCAGCGCCACGCCCGCGCCGCCCAGCAGCAGCGGGAGCGCCACCAATCCGCTCGCGAACAATGCTCGCCTTCGTACTCGCAGCATGTCGTTTCCTCACTGTCCGTGCTCTTGCCCGGTGTATTCGCTGCACCAGGCACTGCGCACAGCCTACGGGCCGAAGCTCAAGGACGGATGTCGCGCCCCATCAAGGTTTGCTCAAGCCGAGCGGACGGCGTTCGCGGGCGACGGGCAACGTGAAGTTAAAGGTGCTGCCCTGGCCCGGCCCCGCCGACTCTGCCCACATGCGCCCGCCCATGGCCTCCACGAGCGCCTGGGCGATGGTGAGGCCGATCCCCGACCCGCCCAGCGCTCGCGAGCGGGACTTCTCGGCGCGATAGAAGCGCTCGAAAAGCCGGGAGGCCTGGTCGGCGGTGAAGCC
>JBPCLN010000284.1:0-12298 GCA_051003235.1 Chloroflexota bacterium
GTCGGCGTGGCGGTCGCAGTGGAGCGCGGCCTGCTCGTGCCGGTGGTACGCCACGCCGACCAGAAGGCACTCGACGCCGTTTCGGCGGAACTGGGAGCGTTGGTCGAGCACGCGCGGGCCGGGACGCCCTCGATGGACGCCCTCCAGGGCGGCACGTTTACCATCACCAACCTTGGCGCGTTCGAGGTGGATGGCTTCACGCCCATCATCAACCCCCCGCAGTGCGCGATCCTCGGCGTAGGTCGGATTATGAAGAAACCAGCGGTGGTGCAGGACCAGATTGTGGTGCGCCAGTTGCTCACGCTTTCACTCACCTTCGACCACCGCATCGTCGATGGCGTACCAGCGGCCGCCTTCCTACCGGACGTCAAGCGGGCGATCGAGGGCGTGCTACCGGCAGCAGCTTCCGGGACCGTGTAGGCGTCTATCAGTTCGTATCTGGGACGGGGACAGCGGACGACGCTGTGATGCCCGTTCGGTCAGCTTCCGGACTTGCTGGCCAGCTGGTCGGATGCATACCCGCCGCCCTGTGATTAATCAGACACCGAGCAGCCTCCTCACCGACGCTCCGATCTGCCGCTGGTCCGCCTTGCCGACCAGGCCGAATGGCTTCTCCGCCGCCTGACAGAAGATAAGCGCGGTGGTTGTGCCGTCCCCGAGACGGAGCCGCTGATGCCGCACGATGTACGGGTTTGTGCGTTCGATGCGGTGCAATTCCGCCCACTCGCTGTCCGCGGCGAACTCAATGGTAGCCAGGTAGCTTCGGGCTACCGACACGAGTAGGACGTGGGGCTGCAGCAGTCGGATGAGGTCATGCCAGAGCGCGAGCCCCGGCGGCATCAAGGCGGCGCGAGCGGACTGCACCAACCGGCTCCAGGTCGGGTTGGTCGCGACCGGGCTGCAGATGTCGGTATGTAACGCCGTGTTGGCGCACCCATCGTTGAAGGAGGCGTCCAATCCTTCCAGAAGGCCATCGTAGGTCGCAAACCACGCTCGGTAGGGATCTTCCCGGAAGTAGTTGCTCAGCGCGGCGACGTACCGATCGGAATCGCGCGTGGAGTTCAGTTCCCGTAGCCCGGCCGCAGCTGGAAATCGGGCTAACGGCCGGTCGGGCGGAAACTCAGCGCGCGAGGGGTTAAGCCCAACGGTGACGACGCGCACCGGTGAACCGCGAAAGCTTTCGATGTCGCCGAAGAACAGGATCGGAATAGCTGGTTTCACGACTACCTCCGGCACCCGGGCAGCGGCGTCGCCAAAGGCGGCAAAAGCACCTTGGGACAAGTCCTCCAGGGTCAGCATAGCTCGCCCTCCAGTTAGTCGGTCAACGTCGCTCGCCGACGCGGCTCCAGACTGTTTTCCCGCCTTCCAAGACTCACCTGCGGACGTCGAGGGGTGCCCAAACTCATCCGGCAGGGCGTGACGAAGGACACGTTCATTTCGCCAGGAGCCGTTCCGCCAGTTGCTCGACGTCCACCGGCCAGTAGAGGGCGGGGCGGGGCTGCCGCGCAAGCGGATAGGTAGGAGCAGGACGGCAACTGAGGACCATCTGTCGCCACTGGTCCGGGATCCGCGCCCGGCCCCAGACCGCGCCCAGCAGGGCGCCGGCGACGGCGCCATTCGTGTCGGTGTCACCACCTCGGCGTACGGTGGCCACCACACCCGCTTCGAGGGAAGGGGCGTGCAAGAGCTGAAAGAACGCATTCGGAAAGGCGTGACGGACCCAGCCCTGCTGGGTGAGGAAATCGTCGGTGGGACCCGCCGCAGCGGCCAGTAGCCAGTCCCGCACCATTTGCACCCGGCAGTGCTCGACCGCCCAGGCGCAGGCGAAGGCGTAGGTGGCCTGCGCGTTCGCGCCGGTAGCAACCGCGTGGGCGATTGCCGTCACGTAGATGGCGGAACACTCCTGGCAAGCGGGATGGGGATGGGTGAGGCGCGCATCGGCGCGAGCGGCCTCAGCGACGATAGCCGGGTCCTTGTTCCACCCCCAGATGCCCAGAGGGCTCACCCGCATCAAGGCTCCGTTGGCCTGGCTTGCCTGGATAGCGTGAGCTTCCGCCGCCGCGGCTGCCCCGCCCTGTTCGATGGAGGCTGCCTGCACGGCGCCAAGCGCCGTAGCGGTGGTGTTCCCGACGTCAAACGGTCGGCTCCAGTCGTACACCCGACCAGGGACCGCCTGCTCCTGAACCCAGCCGTGATACCAGCGCGCGTAGGCGGACGCCACCGCCTCTGCATCAAAATGGCCGATTCGGACCAGGGTCCGCGCCAGCATCAGCGCGAGTTCACTGTCGTCGGTCGGCTGACCGGCGAGGGTCTTCCAGGTACCGCCGTTCTCCAGTAGCTGAGGTCCGCCCGGATACCTGGCCTCAATCTCCTGTGGTGTCTGGAACTCGACCAGGGAACCGAGGCTGTCGCCTGCCACCTGCCCCAAGAGACAGCCCTGAGCCCGCCGCAACCGCCCGCTGTCGTGGCAGAGCTCGACCGGCGCGAGGCGCATCGCCGCATAGCCGGGGAGCGGCGTCGCCTCGCCGTAGCCCTGGCCGGCAACGTTCGACCAGTCGTGCGCGGCCAACGCCCGGGCGACGCCGGGCGCGCCACCGAAGCAGTGCCAGGTGTGGCTATGGCCGATCCGGCTGTACTGCACCGGCGCGCCCTGCTCATCCAGCAGGATGCCGCCGACGGCCAGCAGCAGGGCGTGGCCGCCGGCGTAATCCCAACTGCCGGGACCGTTCAGCGAGACGGCGGCGACGCCTTCACCGGCGGCTGCGAGCGCCAATCGGTAGGCGATGCTCGCCACGTGGCGGAAGCGCGCCGGCGCCACCAGGGGGATGTTCACGAGCGGATGGCGATCGACGCCTTGAGAGAGATGTACCACATCAAGGGCCCCAGACGCGGCCGGCCAGGCGGGTGGCGGCAGCGGGCTCCCGTTGCGGAGCAGGGGCCCGCAGCCTTCGGCCCAGGCGAACTCGTCGCCGTCGTCATCGGGAGCGTCAACGGCGCGGACCACGCCAAGGACGGGGACGCCGTCGCGGAGTAGGGCGATCGAGACGGCGTGGCCGCGGTAGCCCTGCAGCATCGAGCTGGTGCCGTCGTTGGGATCAACGAGCCAGACGTGCGGCTCGCTTGCCGCTTGGGGCAGGTGCCCGGTCTCTTCGCCCAGGTAGCCCCAGCCGGGAAAGGCGTCCGTCAAGCGGGCGCGGATACGCTCCTCCGCTTCGTCGTCCGCCGGGCACTTGCCGTGGCTGCCACGCGGGCCGCCGGGCCGGCGACACTCCGCCAGCAACAACGTCGCCGCGTCAGCGGCCGCGGCCCGGGCCTCCTGGAGTGCTCCGCGGTAGGAGAACGATTCCGTTAACATAGGGACGATCATACTTCCACAATGGCCGGCCGCTGCATGGTACTGCAGGCTCCTGTCACGATTTTGAACGCCTACGTCTGGCCAATACCAGATGGTTCAACAGGGCATATTCAGCTCATGCTCATCCATCCACCAGAGGCACCGTGCCGGCTGTCTGGTCCAACCGATCGCCCAGCGATCAGATAGGCAATCATCCAAGGCTTGGAGTACGCGCGCGGATCAGACCGTGCCGCAGCATGCCCGCCAGGTTCTCCTCGTGGGCCAGCATTGCAAGCCCGCTGTGCGAGTACAGTCCGGTAGTGACGCTATATTGTAGGGCACAACCTCAAGGTCGGCGTAATCGCCTGGGAATTCAATCCGGGATCGCACTTCCTTCCCATCTGATGTCTTGACGAGTGACGCCAGGAGGTGGGTCCGCTCGTAGTCGTCGACGCCGACGAACTCCACCACGGACCTTCCCCCCGACGGCGCGTTCCCTTTCGCGAAACGGGCGATCACTGAGGAAGACCACGGCCCGCCGCCGCAGCCGCCCCACGGTGGCCCGGGTACCAAAGCCGATCCGGATATAGCGGGGGCTGTCATCGCGCTCCAGGCGCGTTTCGAAGGCTTGCGGATAGTGTTCTTCCAGCCGATTGGGCCAGACGTGGCTGAAAGACGCCACCACCGAGAACTGTGGCGGGATGGCGAGCGGTGCTGGCCGCTCGGCTTCATCCAAGCCTCTGGCAACCGATCAAGAAAGGAAACCGGCATGCCACGCTCCCTGGCGGGTGACCACCGATAAGTGCCAAGGGGAGGCATAGGCGCGACGGACGCCCGACATTCGACACCGTGGCGGCGGCCCCGGCGCGAGTGGTTTGGCGAATACGATGCGACGGTGTACACTCCAGGCTGACACGCCATACCGAATTGGTGAACCACGTTCGGGAGAGGCTGGAAGCCACGTTGTTTGCGACTGTCAGCAAGATCGCGCCTGTGGCTCCATTTTCCTTTCGCTGGCCCGAAGAGACCGAAGAGTTCGGCCAGGGCTGGGATTTCACCGCCGCCGTCGGCAGCCTGTCCCTTACTCTGCGTCACGGTCTTGGTCGGCGTGTCGTCTTCGGTCGTTCGCGAGTGCATTCGGTGACATGGATCGGCAAGCACCCCACAGTCGAGGGAAACGCAGCCGACGACTATCTCACCTCGCGGTGCCTGATCAGTCAACTCAAACGCCGAGGGGAAATGCGCCTCATCCGGTTAGCAAGCGATGTCCCGCCCGTCTACAACGATTTTCAGGTAGTGAAGTACCACAAGGAGATGGTGGCGCCCCGGGTGCCGGACAGTCTCGTCCTGAAGATCAAGGAGGATGACCTTGTCGCCTGGGCAACGCACGCGCTCTGGCGGGCTCACCCGGAGGCGTTTGCTCACGAAATCCCGCTCGTCCCAGCAGCGGCAGCCAGGGGTAACAATCGCGACATCATTCTGGCGCTGATAAGGGCAAGCCCGGGGTTAACTGATGCCGAAATCCGTGAACGTACAGGGATCTCTCCCGTCCAGCAGGTGAACAGCGTCTGCCTCGGGCTCGAGCGTTACGGCAGCATCCAGCGCGTCAGAGGACCGTACGGCAAGGTCATCAATGTGCCTGTTACCGATACTGCCTCGCGTTCCCCGAAGCCGCATGCCGCCACGGACATTGCAACCACCGTCACCAGCTCGACCTCTCAGAATGAGGTTATCGGTTCCTGGCGTCTCCTCCAGCAGCTTGGCCAGGGTGCTTTCGGCGTGGTCTGGCTAGCCGAGCATGTAGCGGCGCCTGGCATGTTACGGGCGCTGAAGTTCGTATTGAACCCCGAAATGGCCGACTCCGTTCGGCGCGAGGCAGACCGTTTGGTTCGCATTGAAAAAGCAGCTATTGACTACCGCCACATCGCACGCCTTATGTACATTCTTAGCCTCGATCCCCCGTGCCTCGTGTACGAATTTGTGGCGGGTGAGAACCTGGCTGCATTCGCATATCGTCTGGGCCTGCCTTTGGCTGCAGACTTGGCGGGAAACCTGCTCAGCCAGCTACTGAGCGGGCTGACCGAGGTGCATCTGGCGGGCCTCGTGCATCGTGATCTCCACCCGGGCAACATCATGCTTACCGCTCACTCCCTCGGGACACTGGTTAAGATTCTCGACTTTGGGCTCGCCTATCCACAGGCGCACGCGCACGATCCAGCGCGCGTGCTCTCCGGGCTGTCTCTGCAGCCTAGCCATCCCTGGGCGGAGCCGGCATACCAGCGCGGTATGGCGCTGCCGGATGTACGCACCGATCTATACAGCGTTGGCGCACTGCTCTGGTGGATACTCACCGGGCAGCAAGGACTGCCGGCCGGCCGCGTTCTCCGTGCCGAGACGCCGGCGGTACCAGCGGAACTCCTGGCAATCGTGCAGCGCGCCTGCATCGATGCACGACAGACGCGCTTCGCCGACGCGCCGGAGATGCGACAAGCGCTACAGCGAGCAGTTGCAAACTACGAACCTCACTTCAAATGAAAGGAACCAGGCCGCTGATGTCCTCCCAGACCAGAGAAGCCACGTGAGCACCAATAAGCCGCCGTTCGCCACGATCAGGCAGATGCTCCTGGCCGGTCGGGCGATCCCCTTCCTCGGCTCCGGCGCATCGCTTCCTTCCGACCATGATGAGGTAGCGCCGCTGGAATTGGCGTCGCTGCGGCCGCCAAGTGCGGGGCAACTCACGAGATACCTGGCCTGCGTCGGCGACATCGCTCCCGACGACGCCACGGACCTACCCAGAACGGCGCAGCATTATGACACGTTGCTCGGCCTCGGAAGCCTGCGCGAACAATTGCATCAGGTCTTTAACCAGCCCTTTGCCCCGGGCAGGCTACATCGATTTCTGGCGAGTATCCCGGCACTTCCGCTGATTGTGACGACGAACTACGATGATCTCATCGAGAGGGCCTTTCGAGACGCCAGTCGTCCATATCATCTCGTTACTTATAACAACGATACTGAAATGGTGCGGATCTGGTGGCACGGGGCTGCCGATCCTGAGGAGCAATTGCCGAAGCATTGCGACATCGCGGTCGGCCGTGGTGCGACAACCGTGATCTACAAGTTGCATGGCACCGTCGATCAATCAGCCGTCTACCGGGACAACTACGTCATTACTGAGGAAGACTACGTCGAGTTCTTGTCCAGCTTGAGTGTGAATCAGGTGATCCCGGTGTCCCTCGCCGAGGTATTCAAGACCAGCCATTTCCTCTTCCTGGGCTACAGCCTACGCGACTGGAATATCCGGGTCATTCTGCACGAGATCTGGAAAGAGTGGCGCTGGCAATTCCAATCATGGGCCATCCAAAAGAGCGCATCCGACCTTGACAGGACATACTGGGAGCGGAAGCGGTTGTCTATTTTTACCATGGCGATCAACGAGTTTCTCGACGGCCTGGACGGCTCCATTGTCCAGGCCGTGCCGGGCAGCGAGGCAAGCGATGCCGGACACTAGGGACTCCCCCTACCAGGGGCTCATGCCCTACAGAGAGGACGATGCCCCCTATTTCTTTGGCCGAGAGCGTGATCTGCGCATCATTCGGGCCAACCTTTTCGCGGCGCGCCTGACGATCCTGTACGGCCCTACCGGTGTCGGCAAGAGCTCTGTCCTCCGGGCGGGGCTGCTCCATCAGGTCCAAGCAGAGGTCGAGCAGGCGCGCCTTGCCGACACCGCCCCTCGCGTTACGGCGGTGTACCTCAGCGATTGGCAGGATGCCCCGCTGCCGCGCTTGAAGGCCGCCCTGCTCAACATCCTCACGGCGGCCAGCCTCGGGGAGAGGCAGGACTTGACTGCGAGTCCGCCGCTCGCGGATTTGCTTCAGGCCATCGGCGACCACATCGACGCCTACGTAATGATCATCCTCGATCAGTTCGAGGACTACTTCCTCTACCATCCCGGCCCAGAAGCGACCGCCTTCGACGCCGAACTCGCCGCGGCGGTCAATCGGGAGGGACTGCCCGCCGGTATCCTGATCAGCATCCGCGAGGACGCTTTCGCCCGCTTGGATCGCTTTGAGACGGATATCCCACAACTGTTCGAGAACTACCTGCGGCTGCAGTACCTCGACCGCGACGGCGCGGTATCCGCAATCCGGCGTCCGTTAGAACGCTATAACGAGCTAGTCGCTGAGCCTGATGCGCACGTCCAGATTGAGGATCGCCTGGTCGATGCGGTCATCCGCCAGGTCCGGATCGGCCGGGTCACGTTGGGTGATTTTGGCGGGGGTACTGTCGGTCAGGGAGAAGGGCGGGGGGAGAACGTGCACGTCGAGACGCCCTACCTCCAACTCGTGATGGCGCGGCTGTGGGACGAGGAGCGGCGCGAAGGCTCCGCCACGCTGCGGCTAGCAACGCTGGAGCGCCTCGGCGGTGCCGACCGCATCGTCGCCACCCACCTGGACCAGGCCCTCGATCAACTCACGCCAGCGGAGCAGGATATCGCCGCGCGTGTGTTCTACTATCTGGTCACACCCTCGGGCGACGCCATCACCCTGCGAGCTCCCGACCTGGCCGCCTTCACCGGCCTGCCGGAACGGGAGATCGTGGCCGTGTTACAGAAGCTGGTTGGGGGTGGCTCACGCGTGCTCCGCCCCCTCGGCGTCGTGACGCCGACCACCACGCTCCCTGCTCACAGTGGCAAAGCCGCGGTGGGTGAGGTCCGCTACGAGATCTTCCACGACATCCTGGCGCGGCCCATCGCCGACTGGCGGCGGCGGCATCTCGCCCAGGCGACCCTTGAGACGGCATCGACGGGCCGCAAAGCGGCGCCAATGGTCCTGTGGGTGGACGACCACCCTGAGAACAACGCCTACGAGCGAAACGCCATGCAGGAAATCGGCATCCGCTTCACCCAGAGCCTCTCCACGGAAGACGCGCTGGAACAACTGCGGCAAGTGCGCTTCGCCGCCGTTATCTCCGATATGGGACGGCCGGGCGACAACCATGCCGGATACACCCTGCTCGACGCCATGCGCCAACGCAGCGATGCAACGCCCTACATCATCTATGCCGGTTCCAGCAGTCCGGAACAATTGGAGGAAGCGCGGCGACGCGGCGCGCTCGGTTGTACCAGTACCTTCCCCGAGCTCTTTCGGCTAGTGACCCGAGCCGCGCGTGCCCATCGCCCTGGGCGCGGCGGCCAGGCTCGCGAGCGAGCTTCCCGCCGCTGACGTCACGCAGCCGACGGCCGGCACGTGCGAGGGTCCTCGCCTGCAAGTTGACAAGCCAATTGCCATACTTCATCATGTCGCGCTGAACCAGCGAGGGGGGGCGGGCCACGACCATGACACTGCCGATCTGAGTGATATTCGGCGGACATGCACCGATCGATGTGAGGAGGATTCGCATGACAATTGGGACATTGCGCAATGTGTTGCGGGTCGAGGACGGGGCGGAGTTTCGCGGCAATGGCGGGTTGGTGAAGCGCGTCCTGTACCCCGAAACCTGCGGCTGCGCGAATGCTACATTGGCAATCGTCTATCAAAATCCTGGAGAAGCCGTCCGCGTGCATCAGCACCCGGAGGAGGAATTGTACTACGTGATCGGCGGCAGGGGGAGGATGACGTTGGGCGACGAGGAGTTCACGCTGGAGCCAGGCGTTGCTGTCTTCATTCCGGGCGATGTCCCGCACGGGCAACGCTGCACCGGGCACGAGACGCTGAACATTGTCGCCGTTATCGCGCCGCCGTTCGCCCAACGTCTGGAGCGCGAACGGCTGGCGGCAGAAGCCGGGTCACCGCGATAAGGCCACGATAGGCCCTACTCGTGGAAAGCATAGGAATCTCTTCACCCAGTCAGAGCAGTGTTGGTTCCCCATTTCTCACAGGAGCCCAAGGTGCGCATCAATGTCGCGTTGATAGCTATCAACTTGACTGGAGATCAGTTCCTCCAGCGTGACCGGCCGCCCGAGATGCCCTGCTTCGAAGGGGCCATAATTGAGGGCAACATCGGCGCGCCCTTCCTCACCGGTCATTTCGGGGCGGGCGTCGTTGCGGATGCACTCCCCTAACTCGTAGAGCTCCAGCGCGAGAATCCGGGCGTCTACGTCGTTGAATTCGAACGAATAGGTCCAGACCCGCTCTCCGCCGAATAGCTCGGCGGCCAGCGGATCGAGCTGGTAACTGGGCGCATACGTCAGGATCCGTTCGTCATTGATGGTAACGCCGCCGTCAAGGTGCAGCACAATCGGCCGACCGTTGCGGTCGCCAGGGCAGGTCAGCGATCCTTTGGAACCATAGACGAAGCGCCCATGCTGCGCTGCCCCGTGCGTCGCATAGTCATTGACCCAGTGCGCCAGTGCGCCGCTCGTAAAGGCAATCTGGGCGTAGAGGGCGTCCTCACCCGTCGGCTCAATGCGTTCGGCAAAGTCGCCACTCCACCGCGCGTAGAAGCCGCCCGGACCGGCGGATTGTGTGTTATAGCGCACGCGCTCGTGCAGGCGGGTTTCCCCGTAGACGCTGCGGACCTCGCCCAGGTAGTAGCGCAGGATGTCGGCGTAATGGACGCCCGCATCGAGCGTTATCGTCCCCGTTTCCTTCATATGCCGCCAGGGCGTGATGATGACCTGATCGCCGCCGCCCATGCTCGTTTCCAGCATCAGGCGGACGGTTCCGATGGCCCCATCATCGAGCAAGGCGCGGACCAGGCGATTGATCGGGTCACGGCGAAAGTTCTCGGCGACGCTCAGCACGCGCCGGTGGCGTTTGGCTGCCTCGATGACCCGCGTACAACCGCGTATGGTCACGGCGAGTGGTTTCTCACAGAGGACATGGAGGCCGGCCTCCAGGCACGCGGTTGCCACACGGTGATGTGAGCCGGTATCCGTGGTCACGTCCGCCGCCTGAAGGTCCGGAAGCTCGCGCACCATCTGTTCGATATCAGCGAAGACCTTTGGTCGTGTCCCCAGCAGTTCGGCAGCCTCGCCGGCGAGGAAGTTGGCGTTGTCCTGATTCAGATCACAGACGGCAGCGAGCGTCATATTGCACCGAGAGCTGGCCCGCAGCCGGGCCATCCCCCGCAGGTGGCGCCGTCCCATACCGCCACAGCCCACCGCCGCGTATTGGATAAGCTCTGTCACCAACTATGCCTCCCTCGTAGCGCCCAGGGGTCGGAGTGCTACTCACCGGATTATGGAGCCTCAGCGCCGCGGCGCGCGTGCCCGTAGCGGGCGCACGATGCCCGCCGTCTCGAACGCCTGGTTGAGCACCTGGTACGACTGCGTCGCTGCAGCGAGCGGGTCGTAGTCGGGACGGCGCTGCACCATCACGCTCACTTCGGCCGTTATGAAACGCGTGTAACCGGCAGCAGCCATGGCTTTCAGGTAGCCTACGTAATTAAACTCCCCTTCACCAGGGATGAGGAAGTCATGGTTGGGTGCGCGTCCACGTTCGTCTTTGACGTGGGTATGGACGGCAAGCGGAGCAAGCAACGGCACCGTCGCTTCGATCGGCAACCCCAGGACGTTGAAGTGACTGATGTCAAAGTTGAGGCGCACGTTGGCTAAGTTCACCTGGTCAATGAGCCAGACCGCGTTCTCCGGCCGCTTGATGATCTGGCTGACGTGTGGCTCAATGGCGACCGTGACGCCCCGCTTCGCGGCGTACTCGCCCAGCGCGTGCAGCCGTTCCACCAGCAGTCCGCTGAGGCGGTCCCAGTCTTGCGGCCGCGCGCCGGCTGTCGTCGCCATGTCCGGCAGCACGCCGTCAATCTCCAGGTCGAGACAGAGGTCGATCGCGCCGTGGAGGCGCGCCAGGTTCGCCGCATGCTCCTCCGGATTTTCTGCCAGCAGGCTGGTGTGGCCGGCGATAGCCGGGAGTTGCAGCCCGGCATCGGCAATGAGCCGGCGAATGCGCGTGCGCTCCGCGGCATCAAGCGTGGAGAGTTCGGTATTCCAGGGCGGGATGACCGTCAACTCCAACCCGTCGAAGCCGAGCTTAGCGATATGATCGACCGCGATGTCGATGGGAACCGTGGGCATTCCCCACGTGCTGTAGCCAAGTAACATGCCAGGAGCCGCCTTTCCGAATATGCCTCGCGGATCGAGAGTATAGCGTGCCACCCAGAGGCTACTCACCGCCGCAGGGAGGGGTCAAGCGCATCCCGTAGGGCATCGCCCACCAGAACCCAGGCCAGCATCGTGATGGCGAGGACCAGGGCGGGAAAGACGGTCAGATTCCAGAAGGTCTGGATATATTGCTGGTACAGGCCGATCATCTGGCCCCAGGAGGGGGTTGGTGGCGTGATGCCGAGGCCAAGGTAGCTGAGGCCGGCTTCAGCGAACATTGCGCCGGGAACACCCAGCGTCATGGTCACGATCACCGGCGTCAGCGCATTGCGCACCAGGTGGACCGACACGATGTGCCTGGTATCGCCGCCCATGGCGCGGGCGGCCCGAATGAAGTCGGTCTCTTTCAAGGAAAGGACCTGGCCGCGCACCAGACGGGCGATGCCGATCCAGCCGGTGATCGCCATGGCCAGGATGATGTTCGTGAAGCCGGCGCCAAGGACCACCAGGAGTAGGATATAGAAGAGCAGCGAGGGCAGGGAGCTCAGGACGTCGATGACGCGCATCACTGCATAATCGAAGCGTCCGCCAAGCAGACCGGCGAGCGCGCCGATCGGCACGCCGACGAGCACGAGCACGACCTGGCTGAGTAGGCCCACGGCGAGGGACACACGCGAGCCGTAGATCAAACGGCTGAGGACGTCGCGCCCGAGGTCGTCGGTGCCGAGCCAGTGCTTGCCGGAGGGCAACTGCCAGGTCGCTGCATAGTCGCCGTGGTACGGGTCAAAGGGAGCGATCCGCGCCGCGAAGATGGCGATGAGGATTTCCAGAACGATGAAACCGAGGGCGATCATCGCCACCTTCTTGCGCCGGAAGCGCCCCCAGGCGCGGGCGGTAGCGCCGCG
>JBPCLN010000285.1:0-6127 GCA_051003235.1 Chloroflexota bacterium
TCGAGCGACCCTTTCACCGCCGTCAACGGCGTGCGGAGCTCGTGGGAGATCACAGTCAGGAAGTCCGAACGTACGCGTTCCAGTTCCCGCTCCCGCGTCATGTCCTCCAGGACGGTAACGAGGCCGAATGATTCGCCCTCGCCGCTCCGGATGGGGGTCGAAACTGCATTGATGACGCGGCCATTCGTTGCCTGGAAGGCCTGCCCGTTCGTGAGCGGACGTGCCACCGGCACCGTCGGGGTGGTCGCGCCGGGGTCGATGCCCAGCAACTCGCGCGCTGCCGGATTGATCAACTCCACGCGCCCGTCGCTACCGCTCACCACCACTCCCGTGCCCATGCTATCCAGCACCGATTGCAGTCGATCACGATAGACCACGTTCTCTGTGGACCAATTGGCCGCCTCGGTCGCCAGGGTGGTAACCGCCCCGTACAGCCTCCCCAGTTCGCCGGCGCTCGGCGCCGGCGCGACCGGCCAGGATTGGTGGTGGATGAAGACCTGGACCCGCTCCGTCAAACGCCTGATCGGCCGGAGGAACCGGTGAATCATTATGCCAACGAAGCTGCCGATGATGCCAAGCAGCAACAGTAAGGCCAGCCACCAGACGACCTGGGTCACGATGCTAAAGGCTGTCGTCGCTGGAACGCCGAGCCGGCGGGCCAGCCAGAGGGAGAGGGGCGTCAGGATGAGATGTTGCCCCGCGAAGGGGGCGGCAGCCGGCAAAGCGACAGCGAGTTGGTCCTTGCTGCCGAAGCCGAGCGGTCGGGTGACGACGACGTAGCGAGTATTGCCGATCCGCCAGGTGGCGGCGTGCCACGTACTGTTGGGCAGGGGAACCGAACGGGGCGCGGGAAGGATCTGCTGTTGATAGGGGCGGGTGGTGTTGGCGTCGGTGAAGGCGCGGTCCATATCCCCGGGGATGGCAAGGAGCACGTCGTTATTGACGATGGCCGCCTGGAAATCGCCCAGATTAGCGGTGAGCTGCTGGGTCACAAAGTAATTGTCCAGGATGCGGCCAACGACGACCACGCCGACCAACCGATTGTTGGCGAGGACGGGTGATACGGCGATGGCGTAGGGCGCCTGGGGAATCGGCGCCGTGATTGGTTTGGCTGTGCCATCCCAGATGCCCATCCGATCTTGTTGCAGACGGAGAGACTCGTTCACCAAGCCAATTGACGGCAATTCCACCGGGCTCAGCACCCTGGCCTGGGCAATCTGGCCGAGCGGCGCAGTGGTGATCAGGCTCACAAAGTTTAGACGAGATGAAGCGCGATAGGGTTCCAGCACGTTGTCCTGCACCGTGCCGGGCGTACGAAGGCGCAAGACGGTCATGACGTCCGGGTTGACGGCCAGGTAGCGCGCGGCGACCTGAAGGCGGGAGATTTCGTTCGAGACGACGGCATTGACGGCGATGGTGCTGGCGCCGATCAGGCCGCGCTGCTGGTCCAATTGCGCCTGTTGCTGGGTCTGCTGCTGCAAAATATAGCTGGTAATGGTGCTGGCGCCGGCAATGGCCAGGAGCAAGGCAAGCAACGCCACCACAATGAGGCGCTTTCGCAGGTCCATACCCGATCCCATCCTGCTGGTTGTTAGACGGAGATGCTGCAGAGCAATGGTACCCTACCAACGGAGCGGCCCGGTTGGAGTGTGCAGCGTGGTGAACCAGTCAGACGTGGTAAGCAGTCCCCAGACGTGCGTTACGCCCGCAGCGGACGTGCTCCAGCGCATGTACCGCACGATGCTGCTGTCACGCACGCTCGACATTCGCATGTTCGCCCTCAACCGGCAGGGGCGCGTCCCGTTCATGGTGCCCTGTCAGGGCCACGAGGGCGCGCAGGTGGGGATGGTGACGGCGCTCCGACCTGGTCGGGATTTCTTTCTGCTCTACTATCGTGACTTGACGGCTGCCCTGGCGATTGGGGTGACGCCACGCGACATTATGCTGGGGGTGTTTGCGCGGGCCGACGACCCTGCCTGCGGTGGCCGCCAGATGCCGGAGCACTTTTCCGACCGGCGTCTGCGCATCTTCACCGGGTCGAGTAGCGTCGGCACCCAGATTCCGCACGCTGCCGGCATCGCGCTCGCCAGCAAGATGCGCGGCGAGGATGACATCGCGGTGGCCAGCTTCGGCGAAGGGGCAACCAGCAAAGGAGACTTTCATGAAGGCGTCAACTTCGCGGCAGTGCAGCGGCTGCCAGTGATCTTCTTTTGCCAGAACAACGGCTATGCCATCTCTGAGCGTGCCGACCGGCAAATGGTGGTAAAAAGCGTCGCTGAGCGGGCCGCCGGCTATGGTATCCCTGGTGTCTCAGTTGACGGCAATGATGCCGTCGCCGTCTGGCGTGCCACCGGCGAGGCGGCGGCACGGGCGAGAGCGGGGGATGGGCCCACCTTAATTGAAGCGCGTACCTACCGGTTGGCTCCCCACACGAGTGACGACGATGACCGCGCCTATCGGACGCGAGAAGAAGTGGAGGAGTGGCGGCGGCGCGACCCGATCGACCGACTGAAGCGCTTCCTGGAAGAGCAGGAATTGCTTGATGCACCAACCGACGAGCGACTGCGGCGGGAGGTGACCGCCGAGGTCGAGGCCGCCACGAGCTATGCGGAGGCGGCGCCGCTGCCCGATCCGGCGACGCTCCTGCGCCACGTCTATGCGGAGGAACCGGATGCCCGTCCAAACCTATCTTGAGGCGATCCGCGGCGCGCTCTTTGACGAGATGGGACGAGATGCGCGGGTCGTGGTGTTGGGCGAAGACGTGGCGGTGCGGGGCGGCGTCTTCGGCGCGACACGCGGGCTGCTCGAGGCGTACGGCGAGCAGCGGGTGATCGACACACCGTTAGCGGAAGTCGGCATCGCCGGTGTGGCGATCGGCGCCGCCGCCAACGGCCTCCTGCCGGTCGCGGAGATGCAGTTTGCCGACTATATCCACCCGGCGTTTGACCAGATCGTCAATGAAGCGTCGCGTATCCGTTACCGTTCGAATGGCGCGTGGTCGTGCCCCATCGTCATTCGCGCCCCCTTTGGTGGAGGCGTACACGGCGGTCTCTACCATTCCCAGAGCGTGGAAGCCTTCTACTGTCACGTGCCGGGCGTGAAGGTGGTGGCGCCATCGACGCCGGCCGACGCGCGAGGACTGTTGCTGGCGGCGATCCGCGATCCGGATCCGGTGTTGTACTTCGAGCACAAAGGCGCGTACCGTCGCATTAAAGGCGACGTGCCGGCCGATACCGACGCCCTGCCATTGGGCCGGGCGGACATCAAGCGGTCGGGCAAACACCTCACCGCGATCTGTTACGGCCTGATGGTACACACCTGCCTAGACGCGGCGGAACGGGTAGCGGCGGAGGGGATCGAGGCGGCGGTGCTGGACTTACGCACCTTGCAACCGCTTGACCGCGAGGCGATCCTCGCTGCCGCCCGCCAGTCCGGCAAAATCCTGGTCGTGCACGAGGACACGCGTAGCGGCGGCCTGGCTGGGGAGATCGCCGCCACCATCTGCGAAGCCGCTTTCGAGTATCTCGATGCCCCCATCATGCGTGTGACCGGCCCAGACGTGCCGGCGATGCCCTACAGTACACCACTGGAGGCGGCCTACCTGCCCAATGCCGAGCGGGTAGCGGATGCCATGCGCCGGTTGGCACGGTACTGAGATGGCGACGACGACCACGATCATCATGCCAATGCTGGGGGAATCGGTCACGGAAGGCGTCGTGGAGCGCTGGCTGAAGGTCGAAGGCGACGCGATTCTCCTGGATGAACCGTTAGTCGAAGTCTCGACCGACAAAGTCACCGCCGAAATCCCCTCCCCTGCCGCCGGGGTACTCGCCAAAATACTCGTCCAGGCGGGCCAGACCGTGCCGGTGAACTCGCCGATTGCGATTGTGGAAGGGGAGGCTGGGAGCGGGGCGCCGCCGCCTGAAGCACAGCCGTTGAAACCCAGCCCGACCGACACGCGGAGGCCGACGCCAGCCGAAACGGGCTCGGAGGAGGGCGCCATCGCGGATGTAGACACCCGTCCCGCTTCCAGCACTCGCGAGGAGGCGGCTCGTCAGCGCAGCACGCCCCTCGTCCGCCGCCTGGCGGCGCAGCAAGGCATCGCCCTGACTGCCATCCAGGGTACCGGTTTCGGTGGCCGCGTCCGCCGGGAAGACCTCGAGGCCCATCTGGACGCGAGCTCTGCCACCATGTCGTCCGCGCCTCCTCTGTATATCCCTCCTTCCTCGACGCCCGACGCCACCCCGACTTCCGACCGGCGGCCCTCAACGCCGCTGAGCGAAACGAGCCTGGTTCCACTCACGTCCGTCCGGCGGATCATCGCCGAACGGCTGACCCAGAGCCGCCAGCAGGTGCCGGATGCGACGGCGGTGTTCGAGGTGGATATGACCGGAGTGGTGCGGCGACGGTTGGCGGTGCGCGAGGAGTTTCGCCAGCGCACCGGCGTGGACCTGACCTACCTCCCTTTTGCCGTCAAGGCGGTGACGGCGGCGCTGCGCGCCTACCCGGCGGTCAATGTGTCCTTCACGATCGACGGCATTCTGGCGCATCGAGATGTCCATATTGGTATTCCGGTGGCGGTGGACGGGGGCCGGGAGCCAGGGAGCGACGTCCTGGTGGTGCCGGTGCTTCGCCACGCCGATCGTCTGAGCCTGGCGGGCATCGCTCGGGGCATTCACGACCTGGCGGGGCGGGCCCGCACCGGCGCGCTCAGCACCGATGATCTGCTGGGGGCAACATTTACCGTCAATAACACGGGGGCGGTTGGGACGATCATTTCCACACCGATCATCCCTCAGCCCCAGGCGGCGATCATGACGACGGAGGCGATCGTCAAGCGTCCGATGGTGTTGACGGACGGCGAGGGGCACGACAGCATCGCCATTCGCTCCATGATGTTTGCCGGCCTGACCTTCGATCATCGCGCCTTCGACGGCCTGACGGCCGGCCGCTTTATGGGGCAGGTCAAACGTTGGTTAGAGACCGTCGGGCCGACAGGTGACCTGTATTGAGCACGTCGTCTATGTGCTACACTCCTCGGTTGGGCAGGACGCGCTCGCCTCGGCCCGATGCCGTTGAGCCGGTGCATACCGGTAGCGCGGCGGACGCGAACGATGTGTGAGCAGGACACTTCGCGCCCGTAGCGGTCTCCCGTACCGTCGGGGTCCGGATCGGGACGTTGTTCGGTGCAGGAGAAAACCAATGCATCCGCTGATTCTGGCAGTCCAGGAGCGTCATCTCAACCCCAAGGTCGTCAATCTCCGTCCGGGCGACACTGTGCGGGTACATGTGCGCGTCATTGAGGGCGCCCGCGAGCGCATTCAGCCCTTCGAGGGCGTGGTGATGCGTGTGCGCAAGGGCGGCCTCGAGACCGACTTCACCGTGCGCCGTTTGACGCATGGCATCGGCGTGGAGCGCACGTTCTTGCTGCACTCGCCCCGCCTGGAGCGCATCGAGATCTTGCGCCACGGCGAGGTGCGCCGGGCGCAGTTGTATTATCTGCGCGACCGCGTCGGCAAGCGTGCCCGCATTCGCGAGCTGCGCGCCTCCCGCGCCCGCGTCGCGCCACGCGCCGGTGGTGCCGAAACCGTCACGGAAGCGAGTAGCGAGACCCCAACGGCACCGCCGGAGCCGGTGGAGCAAACGGCGAGCGAGGGCGGCGAGGGCTAATCGTTCGAGCGCGCCACCTCAATTGCGACGCTTCACAGCAGTCGATGAAGAGAGCGGGTGGTTCGTACAGGTCGCGGCAATGGGGAGGACCGGTGGGCCTAGGGCTGTGGCCGACGATCGAACGCGAGCACCAGTTGTGGTCGGCCGGTGTTCGTTACGTGGCCGGGGTGGACGAGGTAGGACGAGGGTCGGCAGTTTCGGCGGTCGTAGCGGCGGCGGTGGTGTTGCCGGTGGGCTTCCGGGGTCTGGAAGCGGTACGTGATTCCAAACTGTTGCCGATGGCGAGTCGGTTACGGTTAGCCGGGGAGATCAAAGCGCACGCTGCCGCTGTCGCTTTCGGTGCGGCCTCCGTACAAGAGATTGAGCGGTTCAACGTGCGGGGGGCAACGGCGCTGGCGATGCAGCGTGCCCTGCGCCGGATCGGGGGCTGGGAGCACGCAATCATTGATGGCCTGCC